>NZ_JBIQDQ010000018.1:0-60831 GCF_045370965.1 Curtobacterium sp. 179-B 9B NHS | reverse complement strand
TGCGGGGCGGCGTCGGGCCGCGCCTCCCGGCCGCAGCCGAGCCGCGCCGGAACCGGCCGCGGTGTCGCACCGTCCGCGAGCCGCGCACCGTCCGACCGGACGGCGGTGCCGTCGCGCATCCCCGGTACGCTGGAGGGCGTGTCCCCGCGTGAGAATCCCTTCGGTCAGGTCCTCGTCGCCCTCGTGACGCCGTTCACGGCCGACGGCGAGGTCGACTGGCCCGGCGTCGAGCAGCACATCGACGACTGCATCACGGCCGGCGCCGACGGCATCGTCGTCACCGGCACCACCGGCGAGACGAGCACGCTGACCGACCCGGAGAAGCTCCGCCTGGTCGAGGTCGGCAAGTCCGTCGCCGCGGGCCGCGCGAAGATCATCACGGGCGGCGGCTCCAACGAGACCGCGCACGCGATCCACCTCTACAAGCAGAGCGAGAAGGCCGGCGCCGACGGCGTGATGATCGTCACGCCGTACTACAACAAGCCGACCCAGGCGGGCGTCCTCACCCACTTCCGGATGATCGCCGACGCCACCGACCTGCCGGTGATCCTGTACGACATCCCGGGCCGCACGGGTATCCCGATCACGTACGAGACCATCGTGCGGGCGTCGCACCACCCGAACATCCTCGCCGTGAAGGACGCCAAGGGCGACTTCGCCGAGGTCTCCCGGGTGCTCAACAACACCGACCTCATGTACTTCTCGGGCGACGACACGAACGTGCTCCCGCACCTGTCGATCGGCGCCACCGGGCTGATCGGCGTCACGGCGAACATCACGAGCACGCCGTACCGCACGATCGTCGACGCCGTGAACCGCGGCGACCTGGCGACCGCCACCGCGGAGCACAAGCGCGTCGAACCGCTCGTCCGTGCGATCATGACCCACGTCCCCGGGACCGTCGCGGCGAAGTACGTGCTCCACGGCCTCGGCCGGATCGGCAGCCCGCGCGTCCGGCTGCCGCTCGTCGGCCCCGAGGACACCGAGGCCTACGCCATCGAGACCTCCCTCGAAGCGGTCCGGGACATCCCCGGTGCCGACTTCTCGAACTTCCGCCCGGACCGCAACGCGGCGGCCGGCGGCGCACTGCCGAAGGTGCCAGGCACCACACGTTAGGAAAGCACGCGGCGCAGCGGTAGCGCGTCGCACGACAGTCAGGACCGAATGCCCACCCAGATCTCCACACCGCAGCCGCTCGAACCCGGCACCCTCCGCGTGATCCCCGTCGGGGGTCTCGGCGAGATCGGTCGCAACATGACCGTGTACGAGTTCGACGGCAAGCTGCTCGTTGTCGACGCCGGCGTGCTCTTCCCCGAGGAGCACCAGCCGGGCGTCGACCTCATTCTCCCCGACTTCGGGCCGATCCGGGACCGTCTCGACGACGTCCTCGGTGTCGTGCTCACCCACGGGCACGAGGACCACATCGGCGCCGTCCCCTACCTGCTCAAGCTCAAGGGCGACATCCCCCTGATCGGTTCGACGCTGACCCTCGCGCTCGTCGAGGCGAAGCTCAAGGAACACCGGATCAAGCCCTACACGCTCGTCGTGCAGGAGGACCAGACCGAGCAGCTCGGTCCGTTCCACCTCGAGTTCGTCGCCGTGAACCACTCCATCCCGGACGCCCTCGCCGTCGCGATCACGACCCCCGCCGGGCGCGTGCTGCACACCGGTGACTTCAAGATGGACCAGCTCCCGCTGGACGACCGGATCACCGACCTCCGTGCCTTCGCCCGCCTGGGCGAGCAGGGCGTCGACCTGTTCCTGCCGGACTCGACCAACGCCGACGTCCCCGGGTTCACCGCGCCCGAGCGTGACATCGGCCCGGTGCTCGAGAACGTCATCTCCCGCGCCCGCAAGAAGGTCGTCGTCGCCAGCTTCTCGTCGCACGTCCACCGAGTGCAGCAGGTCCTCGACGCCGCCGCGGCGACCAACCGCAAGGTCGCGTTCATGGGGCGGTCGATGATCCGCAACATGACCATCGCCGCCGAGCTCGGCTACCTCCGGGTGCCGGACGACGTGCTCATCGACACGAAGAAGGCGAAGAACGTCCCGGACGACCAGATCGTCTACATGTCGACGGGGTCGCAGGGCGAGCCGATGGCCGTCCTCGCGCGCATGGCGAACCTCGAGCACCAGATCGAGATCGGCGAGGGCGACACCGTCATCCTCGCGTCGAGCCTCATCCCGGGCAACGAGAACGCCGTCTACCGGGTCATCGACGGGCTGACGAAGCTCGGCGCGAAGGTGGTCCACAAGGGCAACGCGAAGGTGCACGTCTCCGGCCACGCGTCGGCCGGCGAGCTCCTCTACTGCTACAACATCCTGCGCCCGCGCAACGTGCTGCCCGTGCACGGCGAGCACCGCCACCTGTACGCGAACGCCGACCTGGCGATCCAGACGGGTGTGCCGCCGCGCAACGTCATCCTCGGCCAGGACGGCATCGTCGTCGACCTGAAGGACGGCGTCGCGAGCGTCGCCGGACAGCTCGACATCGCCTACGTCTACGTCGACGGATCGACCGTGGGCGAGATCACCGACGCCGACCTCAAGGACCGTCGGGTCCTGGCGGAGGAGGGCTTCATCTCGATCTTCTGCGCCGTGGACTTCACGACGGGGCAGTGCGTGGTCGGCCCGGAGATCCAGTCGCGCGGCTTCGCCGAGGACGACTCCGTCTTCGACGACGTCCGTCCGCAGATCGCGAAGGCGCTCGCCGACGCGGCGGGCAACGGCACGCGGGACGCGCACGCCTTCCAGCAGGTCGTCCGCCGCACCGTCGGCCGCTGGGTGAACACGAAGCACCGCCGCCGCCCGATGATCGTCCCGGTGGTCATCGAGGCGTAGGCAGACGCGCCGCAGCCGGCCGGGAGGCACGGCGAGCGTTCCCCGGGAACGCTCGCCGTGCCTCCCGGCCGCGTTGCACCCCGTGGTGCGGACGGGCGTCCACCGCGTGACCGGCCGGGTGGCCGACCTGCGTCATCCCACAGGCTGATGCTCCCTCGGTATGTCAGCCAATACCGTCCCAGGGTGACCGTCCTGCGTCGCTGGGTGTGGCCCGGCCTGAAGTTCCTCGTGTTCGCCGCCATCGCGGTGTCCCTCGTCCGCCTCGCCTTCTTCGCGGCGCAGCCCGAGGGCGAGGAGACGACCCCGACCGCGCAGCTGGAGGACCCGACCGTCACCGTCGAGACGGGGGACGTCGTCAACGACGTCGAGGCGACCGGTCACGTCGAGTCCGTCGCCGCGACGCCGGTGCGTTCCACCGCCGAGGGCACCGTCAACCGGGTCTTCGTGACGAACGGCACGCACGTCGAGCAGGGCGCGCCGATCATCGACCTGCGGGTCGAGACCCCGGCGGAGGGCACGACCGAGGACGGCGAGCCCTCGCCGGCATCCGTGACCTTCGCGACCGTCGTCGCCTCGTCGTCCGGCACGGTGTCCGGACTCGACCTGGTGGCGAAGCAGCCCGTCGCGATCGGCGACACCGTCGCCCGGGTCGCCCCGGAGTCGTACCGTGTGACCGCGACGCTCGAGGCCGCGCAGCTCTACCGACTCACCTCGCGCCCCTCCGAGGCGACCGTCACCATCACGGACGGGCCGGCGCCCTTCACCTGCACGAACCTCGCGCTCAGCTCCGCGTCCGCCTCGGCGGCGGGCGAGCCGTCGGACGCGGGTCCCGACGGTGCGGACGGTGGCGGGGGCTCCTCGGGCGCCGAGAGTGCGACGCAGCTGCGGTGCGACGTCCCCGGGGACGTCACCGTGTTCCCGGGGCTCGAGGTCACGGTCGCCGTGTCCGCGGGCTCGGCCGAGGGCGTGCTGACGCTCCCGACGACCGCCGTGCAGGGGACCGCGCAGCGCGGCGTCGTCACCGTCGTCGACGACGACGGGAAGCGTTCCGAGCGCGAGGTCGCCCTCGGCCTCAACGACGGCGAGACGGTCGAGGTGCGTGACGGGCTGACCGAGGGCGAGACCGTCCTGCAGTTCGTCCCCGGCAAGGAGGCGCAGCCCGAGGACGAGTTCGCCGAGGACGGCGCGGTGGTGACCGGATGAGCCTCGTGCACGTCCGCGACCTCCGGAAGTCCGTCCCGCTCCCCGACGGCTCCACGCTGGAGATCCTGCGCGGTGTCGACCTCGACGTCGAGGCGGACAGCCGCGTCGCCATCGTCGGCCGCTCGGGTTCGGGCAAGTCGACGCTGCTCAACGTCCTCGGCCTGCTCGACACCCCGACCGAGGGGCTGCACGAGTTCGACGGGCGGGACGTCGGCCGTGCCGGCTCGGTCCGACGCGACCGGGTGCGCGGCGCGGACGTCGGCTTCGTCTTCCAGCAGTTCAACCTGCTGCAGGGTCGCACCGCGGTCGAGAACGTCGAGGTCCCGTTGCTCTACGCGACCGGCCGGGCGTTCTGGTCGCGTCGTCGCCTGGCACTGGGGATGCTCGACCGGGTGGGCCTCGCCGACCGTGCCGACACGCAGCCGCACCGGCTCTCCGGCGGGGAGCAGCAGCGCGTCGCCATCGCCCGGGCACTCGTCCGGTCGCCGCGGCTCATCCTGGCCGACGAGCCGACCGGTGCACTCGACGTCGACACCGGCCGCGTGGTCATGGAGCTGCTCGAGACCGTCGCGGCCGAGACCGGCGCGGCGCTCGTCACCATCACCCACGACACCGCGGTCGCAGCACGGGCGGACGTCGTCCACCGGATCGACCACGGGCTCGTCGTCGACACGGCAGCGTCCGCTACCGAGTCCGCCTCCGCTACCGAGTCCGCGTCCGCGTCCGCGTCCGAGTCCGCCTCCGTCGAGCGGCCGGGGGTGGCGGCGTGAACCGGCTCCTCACCACCGTCGTCGGGACGTTCGTCGAGTCCTGGCAGGAGCTCCGCGTGCACCGCGGCCGGGTCGTGCTCAGCCTGATCGGGGTCACGATCGCGGTGGCGTCGCTCGCGGTCGTCGTCGGGTTCGGGTCGCTCGCCGAGCGGGTGACCGCCGCCTTCAACGAGCAGTACGGCGGACGGCCGGCGACCTACCAGGTCACCGGCTCGTCCTCGGCCACGGGGGACGGCACGGGTGCCGCTGCCGCGGCCGACGCCGAGGCGCTCGACCGGGAACTCCGCGCCGGCGCCGAGCGCTACCACGTCCGGTTCTCGACCGAGGCGTCGTGGACGCAGCGCCCCGTGCAGTTCCCCGACGGGGTCACCCTGGCCCAGGGCGTCACCGTCGACCCCGCGTACGCCGAGATGCACCGCGTCCGCGTCGACGACGGGGCGTGGTTCACCGAGGACGACCGGGATCGACTCGCGCCGGCGCTCGTCGTCAACCAGGCGTTCCTCGACCGTCTCGGCAGCCCGGACGTCGTCACGCACCCGGTCGTGCGCCTGCCGGGGACGCCCGACGTCACCGCGGTCGTGATCGGCCGGTACGTGTCCTCGGAGTACGACACCGAGCCGATGTTCTACCAGCTGGCGCGGTCGGTCGCGACGTCGAGCGCGGAGGCCGCACCCGACGACGGTTCGCAGCGGCTGTTCGAGGTGTGGGTACCGGAGAGCGACGGGAAGGCGGTCGCCGGACGGATCGCATCGGACGCCGAGCGGGCGCTCGGCCCCGGGTGGACCGTCGACGCGAACCGTTCCGACGCGGCCGGCTCGGTCGACGGCGACCCGCTCGGTGCGCTGCGCTGGGTGATCGCCGGGGTCGCCGTCCTCGTCCTGGTGCTCGGCGGGCTCGGGCTGCTCAACGTGTCGCTGGTGAGCGTCCGGCAGCGGATCCGCGAGATCGGCATCCGACGCGGGGTCGGTGCGACCGCCGGACGCATCTTCGTCGCCGTGCTGCTCGAGAACGTGCTGGGGACGCTGGTCGCCGGCGGGATCGGCGTCATGGTCGGCGCGGCGGTGCTCGGGAACGAGACCGTCCGGGGGCTCATCACGAGCGGGGTCGACGTCGGGGGAGCGCCCTTCCCGGTCGAGGCGGCGCTGATCGGTGTCGGCTCGGCGCTGCTCGTCGGGGCGCTCGCCGGGTTCCTGCCCGCGATCGTGGCGGTCCGGGTCAAGGTCATCGACGCGATCCGGTACTGAGCGCGGAGGGCGTCCGGTCGCGGCGGGGCGACCACGGAATGTCCCGAGCGGGGATTAGGCTCCGTCGCATGGCCGGAGGCACCAAGTCGACCACGCGCTCGCGCGCGTCCACGTCGTCCCGCGGGAGCGGGTCGCGCGGTACGTCGCGCACGCAGGCCACGACGAAGAAGCTGCCGCAGGCGGCACCCACCCCGGTGTTCCGCGAGCAGAACCCCGTCGTGACCGCATGGCTCGCGATGGCGCACGGCGTCGGAGCACTGTTCCGGCTGCTCGGCAAGGAGACCCTCGCCAAGGACGAACGACGCGACGGTTTCCCGTTCCTCCTGTTCGTGCTCGCGCTCGCGGGCGGTGTCGTCGAGTGGCTCAACCCCACGAACCCGGTGTCCGTCACGCTCGACGCCTACACGTTCGGCGGGCTCTTCGGGCGACTGGCGGTCGCACTGCCCGTCATCATGATCGTCTTCGCCGGATGGCTCTTCCGCCACCCGGCGTCGGTGCACGACAACACCCGGATCGGCATCGGTCTCGGGCTGATGCTCGTCTCCATCGCGTCGCTCTGCCACGTGTTCGGCGGGCAGCCGAGCGCGTCCGACGGCATGGTCGCCCTGGCCGCCGCCGGTGGTGTCCTCGGCTGGGTGGTGATCAGCTGGCTCGTCGCGGTCGCCACCGTGTGGGTCGCGGTGCCGGTCGCGGTGGTGCTGCTCGTGCTGTCGCTCTTCATCATCACGAAGACCCCGCCGAACAAGACCGGACGCCGCCTCCACGAGCTGTACGCGTACCTGTTCGGTGCGCCGGCCCCCGTGGCCGAGGACGAACCCGCCACCGAGGCGGACGCCGCTCCGGCAGCGTCCCGAGCACGGACGTCGAAGCGCCGCACGAAGGACCAGACCGACTTCCCGCTGTTCGAGGACCTCGGGTTCGAGGACGAGCAGGCTGCCGGCAGCGAGGACGCCGAGAGCACCGTCCCGTGGTGGCGCCGGAACAAGTCCGGTCGCGAGGAGGACCCGGCGTACGACAGCCCCGTGCTGCCCGCGTCGGCGACGCAGGCCGTGCCCGACCGCGGAACCGGTGCCGGAGTCGGCGTCGGTGCCGGTACGGCTGCAGGTGCCGCTGCCGGTGCCGCTGCTCCGGCCTCCGGCGCGAACGCGGGCGCGGCCGCCGGACTCGTGGACCACACGCCCGTGGTGCCCGCCTCGGTGAACCTCAACGACTCGGTCGAGCACGACGACGTGCACGGCGCACAGGAGGTCGAGCAGGACCTCGCCGTCGCCGAACAGGCCCTCCGCGACTTCGGCGCCCCGGTGCCCGAGCAGCCCGCGGCGGTCGCCCGGCCCGACGCCGGAGTCTCCCCGGTGGTCTCGCCGACGGCGCCCGAGCCCGAAGCCGCCGACGACGGCCTGCCCGCCGCGACCGCCGCCGACGAGGACCCGGCAGCCCCGTACCGCCTGCCCGCAGCCACCACCCTCAGCGCCGGCACCCCCTCGGTCGCCCGCAGCCAGGCGAACGACGACATCGTGGCGGCGATCACCGGCGTGCTCACCGAGTTCAAGGTGGACGCGAAGGTCACGGGGTTCTCGCGCGGACCGACGGTCACGCGCTACGAGATCGAGCTCGGTCCCGGTGTGAAGGTCGAGCGCGTCACGGCGCTGTCGAAGAACCTGTCGTACGCCGTCGCGTCGAACGAGGTCCGCATCCTGTCGCCGATCCCGGGCAAGAGCGCGATCGGCGTGGAGATCCCGAACACGGACCGCGAGATCGTCTCCCTCGGCGACGTCCTGCGCTCCGGCGCGGCCACGAAGTCGAAGCACCCGATGACCATCGGCGTCGGCAAGGACGTCGAGGGCGGCTTCGTCGTCGCGAACCTGGCGAAGATGCCGCACCTGCTCGTCGCCGGCTCCACGGGCTCCGGCAAGTCGGTGTTCATCAACTCGATGATCACCTCGCTGCTGATGCGCGCGAAGCCGTCCGAGGTCCGCATGGTCCTCGTCGACCCGAAGCGCGTCGAGCTGTCGATCTACGCCGGGGTCCCGCACCTCATCACGCCCATCATCACGAACCCCAAGAAGGCCGCCGAGGCGCTGCAGTGGGTCGTGAAGGAGATGGACATGCGGTACGACGACCTGGCGTCGTTCGGGTTCCGGCACGTCGACGACTTCAACAAGGCCGTGCAGAACGACGAGATCGTCCTGCCCGCCGGCAGCGAGCGGAAGCTCAAGCCGTACCCGTACCTGCTCGTCGTGGTCGACGAGCTCGCGGACCTCATGCTCGTCGCCCCTCGGGACGTCGAGGAGTCGATCGTCCGGATCACCCAGCTCGCCCGTGCCGCCGGCATCCACCTGGTGCTCGCGACGCAGCGGCCCTCGGTCGACGTCATCACCGGTCTCATCAAGGCGAACGTCCCGTCGCGCGTGGCCTTCGCGGTCACGAGCGTCACCGACTCGCGGGTCATCCTCGACCAGCCGGGCGCCGACAAGCTCATCGGGCAGGGTGACGGGCTCTTCCTGCCGATGGGCTCGTCGAAGGCCGTCCGTGTGCAGGGTGCCTGGGTGCAGGAGAGCGAGGTCGCCGAGGTCGTCGCGCACGTCACGCGCCAGGCGCGCCCCGAGTACCGGCAGGACGTCCAGGCCGTGGTGGAGCGCAAGGAGATCGACGCCGACATCGGCGACGACCTCGAGCTCCTGCTCGCCGCGGTCGAACAGGTCGTCTCGACCCAGTTCGGCTCGACCTCGATGCTGCAGCGCAAGCTCCGCGTCGGCTTCGCGAAGGCGGGCCGACTGATGGACCTCATGGAGTCGCGTGACATCGTGGGGCCGTCCGAGGGGTCGAAGGCCCGCGACGTGCTCGTCACGCCCGACCAGCTCCCGGGCGTGCTCGCGAAGCTCCGGGGCGAGGAGCCGCCGGCTGCTCCGGCTGCCGACGGACCGCCGTCGGTCCGGCCGGGAGGCACGACCTCCGTCGCCGGGGCCGACTCGGCTCCGGCTGCGGCCGGCTCCGGGGCTCCTGCCGGACCCGCCGGGGCGGGTGCCGGTGGTCAGGACGACGACCGGTACGGCTCGGACCCGGTGGCGGACATGACCCGCGGGTACCCTGAGGTCGAGGACGACGGACCGGACGAGGACGCATGGGGACTGACGGGCAGGGAGTGAGCACGTGACCAGCTCGGAGACCACACACGGGGCTCGGTTCCCCTGGCGCGGACGGTTGCTCCGCAAGGGGGACGGCCCGGCATCGACCGCGAACGTCGCCAACATCATCACCGTGGTGCGCATCCTCATGGCGCCGCTCTTCTTCGTGATGCTGCTCTCCGACGGCGGCCAGGACACGTCGTTGCGCGTCTGGGCGGCCGTCGTGTTCGTCGTCGCGATCGTCACGGACAGTGCGGACGGCATCATCGCCCGACGCCAGAACCTGGTCACGGACTTCGGCAAGCTCGTCGACCCGATCGCCGACAAGGTCCTGATCGGCGGTGCCCTCGTCGCGCTGTCGATCCTGGGTGAGCTGCCGTGGATCGTCACGGTGCTGATCATGCTCCGGGAGATCGGCATCACCGTGTTCCGCTTCGCCGTGCTGTCCGACCGGGTCATCCCGGCGAGCCGCGGCGGCAAGATCAAGACCGTGCTGCAGGCCGTCGCGATCACGCTCGCACTGTTCCCGTGGTGGAACGTCGTCGGTGACCTGGCGCACTGGGTGAACGGCATCCTCATGACGGCGGCGCTCCTCGCGACGGTGCTCAGCGGGGCGGACTACCTGTGGCAGGCCTGGAAGCACAACCGCCGAGCAGCATGACGTCGGCCGGTACCGGGGCCGCCGGTCCGACGGGTCGGTCGTCGATGCCGGGGTCGGGGTCGGGGTCGGGGTCGGGGTCGGTGTCGGCGTCGGACGAGGAACTCGCGCGCGCGCTCGTCGGTGTCCTGACCGCCCGGGGCGAGACCGTCGCGGTCGCCGAGTCCCTCACGGGCGGACTCGTCGTCGCGACGCTCGTGGGCGTCCCCGGGGCCAGCGCCGTCGTCCGCGGCGGGGTGGTCGCCTACGCCACGCCGGTGAAGGCGACGGTGCTCGGGGTCGACGCCGACCTGCTCGCGTCGAACGGCGCGGTCGACCCGGAGGTTGCACGGCAGATGGCCTCGGGCGTCCGGACGGCCCTGGCGGTGGACGGCGTCCCCGCTACGTGGGGGATCAGCACGACCGGCGTCGCCGGACCGGACCCGCAGGACGGCAAGCCGGTGGGCACCGTCTTCGTCGGCATCGCATCCGCGGAACGCAGTGTCGCGACGGAGTTGCACCTCGAGGGGGACCGGGCAGCAATCCGCTCGGCCACCGTCTCCGAACTCCTGGCACGGATGACGACCGAGGTCGACAGCGGGGAATAGGTCCTGTTGCCACTGGGTTACATCCCACGCAATCTCCAGCAGGACGGCAGCCGGCGTGGTTAGCATGCTGCGAACGGCAACGCTACTGTTGCTGAACCCGACCCCAGGTCACCCGGACCGGGCGGGCGCGGAGACGACAGGAAGGAGGAGTCCACATGGTTCTCGTTCGTCAGGAGATCGGCGACGTGCTTCGGGACTTCCGCTTGCAGAAGGGCCGGACCCTCCGTCAGGTCGCATCCAAGGCCAGTGTCGCGCTCGGGTACCTCAGTGAGGTCGAGCGTGGGCAGAAGGAGGCCAGCTCCGAGATCCTCGCCTCGGTCGCGGATGCCCTCGACACCCCGATCTCGACCATCATGCGCGAGGTGGGCGACCGTCTCGCAGTCGTCGAGGGGCTCACCCCGGTCCCCGACACGCTGCCCGACGACCTCGTCGCCGAGTTCGACAACGACCTCGCGGTGCGCTGACGCACCACCCCCTCGAACGCCCTCGCCGGTCCGCCGGCGGGGGCGTTCGTCGTTACGCTGGACCGATGCGCGTGAGTGAGTTCTGGCGAGCCGTCGACCAGGTGTTCGGGGAGGCCTACGGCGCCGTGGTGTCCCGCGACGTCGTGCTCGAGGAGCTCGGTGGACGTTCGGCGGCGGACGCGCTCGACGCGGGCATCGACGCCAGGCGGGTGTGGGAAGCACTCTGTGACTCCCAGGACGTCCCGCTGGACAAGCGGCACGGCAAGGGCCTGGCGGAGCCGCGCGACTGACGCCGTCGTCCGAAACTGTGTTCGGCGTGTTGCTCGAACGCGTGTTCGATCGGTGCTAGGTTCCTGCACATCGGCGCTGTCCCGGACCATCGTCCACAGGTCGCGCGGTCGCAGGCAGTGATGTCGGTGGCCCGCCCTAGGTTCGAGGTCATCGGGAACAGCCCGAAGCCTTGTCGCCGAACACCAGCCCTGCACCACCGGCTGGGGTGGACGCGACAGCCTACAGGCGGCCGACACCGAGCACGAAGGAGCACCCCATGCCATCACCCGCAGACCGCGAGAAGGCCCTCGAGACCGCACTCGCCCAGATCGACCGGCAGTTCGGCAAGGGGACGGTCATGCGTCTCGGCTCGGACGAGCGCGCGCCGGTCGCCACCATCCCGACCGGCTCCGTCGCGCTCGACGTCGCACTCGGCATCGGCGGCCTCCCGCGCGGCCGCATCATCGAGATCTACGGCCCGGAGTCGTCGGGTAAGACGACCCTGACGCTGCACGCCATCGCGAACGCGCAGCGCGCGGGTGGCATCGCAGCCTTCATCGACGCGGAGCACGCGCTTGACCCCGAGTACGCGAAGAAGCTCGGTGTCGACATCGACGCCCTCCTCGTGTCGCAGCCCGACACCGGTGAGCAGGCGCTCGAGATCGCCGACATGCTCGTCCGCTCGGGGTCGATCGACCTGATCGTCGTCGACTCGGTCGCCGCCCTGGTGCCGCGTGCCGAGATCGAGGGCGAGATGGGCGACTCGCACGTGGGTCTCCAGGCGCGCCTCATGTCCCAGGCCCTGCGCAAGCTCGCCGGTGGCCTGAACCAGACGCAGACCACGATGATCTTCATCAACCAGCTGCGCGAGAAGATCGGCGTGTTCTTCGGCAGCCCGGAGACCACCGCCGGCGGCAAGGCGCTCAAGTTCTACGCGTCGGTCCGCCTCGACATCCGTCGCATCGAGACGCTGAAGAGCGGGACCGACGCCGTCGGTAACCGCACCCGCGTCAAGGTCGTGAAGAACAAGATGGCTCCGCCCTTCAAGCAGGCCGAGTTCGACATCCTGTACGGCACGGGCATCTCGCGCGAGGGCTCGCTGCTCGACTTCGGTGTCGACCACGGCATCGTGAAGAAGTCGGGTGCCTGGTACACCTACGACGGCGACCAGCTCGGGCAGGGCAAGGAGAACTCGCGCTCGTTCCTGATCCAGAACGCGGACATCGCGGCGGAGATCGAGGGCAAGATCCTCGCGAAGCTCGGCGTCGGTGGCGCCAAGGCCGATGCTCCGGTCGAGTCGATCGCGCCGAAGCTGGCGGAGCGCAAGGGCGCGTGACCGGCGCAGACGACCACGACGAGGGCCTCGCACCGGTCACCGACCTGTTCGGTGCGCGGTCCCGTCGTGGTCGACGCACCCCGCCGGCGGAGCCGGAACCTGTTCGATCGAGCACGGTCGAGCCGAACCCGGTCGAGCCGAGCCTGAGCCCGGTCGATCTGGCTCCGCGCGCGGAGCGTGGCGTTCCCGGCGGCACCGGGTCGTCCGACGACGGCTGGGCGCCCGAGTCGATGGTGCTGGGTGACGACGAACGGCGGTTCGGCCGAGCGTCGACCACCGCGGCGCACGACGTGTCCGCCAGCTCGGGGTCGGCGACGGGGACGCCCGTCGAGGACGACCCGCCGGTGCCGGCCGCGATCCCCTTCCGCGGACAGCAGTCCGAGGCGGAGTGGGTGTCGCCGGTCGTCGGCGACGGCTCCGGTCGGAGTGCACGCGCCGAGCAGCACGGGTACGACGACGACGACACCGCGGACGCCGCGAGCGCATCGGTGTTCGCCATCGCCAGCGGTGACGAGATCGACCCGGCCGACGCCCCACGACCGCTCGACGAGCAGCGTGCCGATGCCGAGCGTGTCAGCATGCGCGCGCTCGGGCGCAAGGGGGTCAGCGAGTCGGAGATGCGGCAGCTGCTGACGAAGCAGGACCTCGACGACGACGTCGTCGAGCACGAAGTCGCCCGACTGGTGCGCGTGGGCCTGCTCGACGACGTGGCCCTCGCCACCGACCTCGTGGACCGGCTGCACGAGCGCAAGGGCCTCGGTCGCCAGGGCGTGGTCGCCGAGCTGCGGCGCCGTGGCATCGACCAGGCGGCGATCGACGCGGCGCTCGAGGCCGCGGAGGACGACGCCGACGACGAGTTCGTCCGCGCGATCGAGCTCGCTGAGAAGCGTGCACGCCAACTCCGTGGGCTCGACCGTGCGACTGCCGAGCGGCGCCTGAGCGGCTTCCTGATGCGCAAGGGGTACGGCTCGGGAGTCGTCCGCATCGCGGTGGAGCGGGCGCTCGACGGTCCGCCGCGACGCTCGCCCTCGGGTGGGGGCACCGTCCGCTTCGAGTAGCGCGGCGGCGGGCTCGACGGCCGTCCTGCGGACGCCGCGGTCGACCTACACTGGGACGATCATGGCCACCGTCGAAGCCCGCCCCAGAACCTACGAGGTCCGCACCCACGGGTGCCAGATGAACGTCCACGACTCGGAGCGCCTGAGCGGGTCGCTGCAGGCGGCCGGGTACGTGGCGTCGGACGGCGAGCAGGCGGACGTGGTCGTCATCAACACCTGCGCCGTGCGCGAGAACGCGGACAACCGTCTCTACGGCAACCTCGGGCAGCTCGCGGGCATCAAGCGCACGCACCCCGGCATGCAGATCGCCGTCGGCGGGTGCCTGGCGCAGAAGGACAAGAACGTCATCCTCGAGAAGGCGCCCTGGGTCGACGTCGTCTTCGGCACGCACAACATGGGGTCGCTGCCGACCCTGCTCGAGCGGGCTCGGCACAACGACGAGGCGCAGATCGAGATCCTCGAAGCGCTCGACGTGTTCCCGTCGACGCTGCCGACCAAGCGCGACTCCACGCACAGCGGCTGGGTGTCGATCTCCGTCGGCTGCAACAACACCTGCACCTTCTGCATCGTCCCGTCGCTCCGTGGCAAGGAGAAGGACCGTCGTCCGGGCGACGTGCTCGCCGAGATCCAGGCGCTCGTCGACGACGGAGCCATCGAGGTGACGCTGCTCGGGCAGAACGTCAACTCCTACGGCGTGGAGTTCGGCGACCGTCAAGCGTTCGGCAAGCTGCTCCGGGCCGCCGGTCAGATCGACGGCCTCGAGCGCGTGCGGTTCACGAGCCCGCACCCGGCCGCGTTCACCGACGACGTGATCGACGCCATGGCCGAGACCCCGAACGTCATGCCCCAGCTGCACATGCCGCTGCAGTCCGGGTCGGACCGGGTGCTCAAGGCCATGCGTCGGAGCTACCGGAGCGAGCGGTTCCTCGGCATCCTCGACCGCGTGCGGGCGAAGATCCCGGACGCAGCGATCTCCACCGACATCATCGTGGGGTTCCCCGGTGAGACCGACGAGGACTTCGAGGACACCCTGCGCGTCGTGGAGCAGTCGCGGTTCGCCTCGGCCTTCACGTTCCAGTACTCGATCCGTCCGGGCACGCCGGCGGCGACGATGCCGGACCAGCTGCCGAAGGAGGTCGTGCAGGAACGCTACGACCGGCTCATCGCGCTGCAGGACCGCATCACCGCCGAGGAGCACGCGAAGCAGGTCGGTCGGAGCGTCGAGGTGCTCGTCGCCACCGGCGAGGGCAAGAAGGACGAGACCACCCAGCGCCTGTCCGGCCGCGCCGAGGACTCCCGCCTCGTGCACTTCGCCGTGCCGCAGGGCTCCGCCGTCCCGCGTCCCGGCGACGTCGTCACCGTCGAGATCACGCGCGCAGCCCCACACTTCCTGATCGCCGACAACGAGGGCCCCCTGCGGATCCGTCGGACCCGTGCCGGTGACGCCTGGGACCGTGCGCAGGCCGAGAGCTGCGGTGTGCCGACCCCGTCCGCCCCGGGCGCCGGGCCCCGTCCGGTCTCGCTCGGGCTGCCGAGCCTCCGTGTCGGACGCTGACCGGCCGCTCGCGGCGGTCGGACCGCGCCAGGACGGTACCCCCGACCTGATCGCGGTCGTCGGTGCGACCGGCACCGGCAAGTCCGAGGTCGCCCTCGCCGTCGCGGAACGGCTGCGGGCGAGCGGCCGTCCCGCGGAGGTCGTGAACGCCGACGCCATGCAGCTCTACCGCGGCATGGACGTCGGCACCGCCAAGCTGTCGGTCGCGGAGCGGCGGGGCATCCCGCACCACCAGCTCGACGTGCTCGCGGTGACCGACGAGGCGAGCGTCGCGGCCTACCAACGCAGCGCCCGTGCGGACGTCGAACGGATCACGGCGGACGGCGGCACCGCGGTGCTCGTCGGCGGCAGCGGGCTCTACGTGTCGGCGGTGCTGTTCGACCTCGCCTTCCCCGGCACCGACCCGGAGCTCCGCGCCGAGCTCGAGCGCGAGCACGCCGAGCACGGGCCGAACGCCCTCCTCGCGCGCCTGCGCGCCCTGGACCCGGCCGCGGCAGCCGACGTCGACTCCCGCAACCCTCGGCGGCTCATCCGGGCCGTGGAGATCGCGAGCCGGTCCGAGGTCGTGACCCCGCGCCTCCCGGCCGCGCCCCGCGCATGGCGACCGGCTCGGGTGCTGCACCTGCACCGCGAGCGCAGCGGGCTCGTCGCGTCCCTGCACGCGAGGGCCGAGCGGATGTTCGCCGACGGCCTCGTCGACGAGGTGGAGGCGCTCTGCGCGGAGGGGTTGGAGCAGGGACGCACGGCGCGCGCGGCGATCGGGTACTCGCAGGCGCTCGACGTCCTGCACGGCCGAGCGACGACGGCCGAGGCGGTGGAGGCGACGGCGGTCGCGACCCGCAAGTACGCCAGGCGACAGGTGTCCTGGTTCAAGCGGTACGACGCCGAGGTCATCGACGTCAGCGGCGCCGACGTCGCGGGGCTGCATGCGGCGGCCCGTAGGATCGTGCCGTGACCGAGCTGCACTTCACGAAGGGCCAGGGGACGGGCAACGACTTCGTCCTGTTCGCCGACCCCGACGCAACGGTCGACCTGACCCCCGAGCGCATCCGGGCCATCGCCGACCGCCGCTTCGGCGTGGGCGCCGACGGTGTCATCCGGGCGGTCCGGTCGGAGGCGATCCCCGAGGGGCGCACGCTCGTCGCCGTCGAACCCGCCGCCACCTGGTTCATGGACTACCACAACGCCGACGGCTCGGTCGCCGAGATGTGCGGGAACGGCATCCGCGTCTTCGCGCGGTACCTGACCGAGTCCGGGCTCGTCGACCTCGCGCCGGGGGAGACGCTCACGGTCGGCAGCCGCAAGGGGCTCGTCGACGTCCAGCGCACCACGAACGGCTTCTCGGCCGACCTCGGGCGCTGGGGCCTCGGCATCGAGGGCGGCGGGGCGAACGACGTCACCGTGCGGGCGAAGGAGCTCGACGGTGCACGACCCGGACTCGGCATCGACGTCGGCAACCCGCACGTCGTCGTGGCCGTGGCGACCGAGGACGAGCTCGCCGAGGTCGACCTGACGTACGTCCCCGTCCTCGACCCGGCGCCCGCAGCGGGCGCGAACGTCGAGTTCGTGCTGCCCGGTGACCCCCTCGTCAAGGACGGCGTGGGGGAGATCACCATGCGCGTGCACGAACGGGGGAGCGGCGAGACGCTGTCCTGCGGCACCGGTGCGGTCGCGGCCGCCCTCGCCACGCGGTACTGGGCGGGGCCCTCGGCGCCGGACACCTGGCGGGTGCGGGTGCCGGGCGGGGTCGTCACCGTGCGGATGTTCGCGGCGGAGGACGGCGAGCACGTCGCGCTGGCCGGTCCGGCAGAGCTCGTGTTTTCCGGGGACCTGACCGTCTGACGGTGCCGCGGTGCTGCGGTACCGCGCTGCCGCCGTGCCCGCGCGAGCGGGACGCCGTCGTGCCAGTGCGACGGCGAGGTGCAGACGACGCGCCGGCGTGCTCGCGAGACACCGGCGTGTCCTCGAGACGCCGTCATGCGTGCGAGACGCCGTCGATCTCGGCGGCGTCTCGGCTGTCCGGATGCGTCTCGCGTCGACGCCGGCGTCTCGTGCGGGTACGGGCGCAGCCCAGCGCAGCCCGACCCGCCGCCTGCGCCCTGCCCCGGGCTACTCGGCGGTCCGGCGGACCCGGATCACGCGGAAGCCCTTGTCGGTCGTGGCCCGCGACACCGCGAACCCGTCCCCGAGCGCGTCCCCGAGCCACCGCTGCAGGGAGTCCCCGCCGAGGTCCTTCGACACCACCAGCCAGGCGTCCCCGCCGACCTCGAGCCGGGGCAGCCACGTCAGCAGGATGGCGTGCAGTTCGTCCTTGCCCACCCGGATCGGCGGGTTGGACCAGATCGTGCGGAAGTGCAGGTCCGCCGGGAGCTCGTCCGGCAGCCCGACGGTGACGTTCGACACCCCGGCTGCGACGGCGTTGCGCTGCGCGAGACCGAGGACCCGCTCGTTGACGTCCACGCCCCAGACCCGGGCGTCCGGCGACTCGAGCGCCATCGTGATCGCGATCGGCCCCCACCCGCAGCCGATGTCGAGCAGGTCGCCCTCGGGCGCGGGCGGCGGCACGGACCCGAGCAGCACCCTGGTGCCGCGGTCGACACCGTCCGGGCTGAACACGCCCGCGGCGGTGGACAGCGTGAGCGACCGTCCGGCGAGCGTGACGTGCACCTGTCGCTCACGGGCCTCCGACGAGGGGTTCGCGGAGAAGTAGTGCTCGTTCGCCATGGAAGAACCGTACCGGCGAGCCCGTGTGTCCCGGGCGTGGCGGCGGTACCCTGTGGAGAAGATGACGGAAACCACCATGAACGACGGACGATCCGACGACAGCGCCGAGGGTGTCGTGGAACGCGTCCTCCGCAATGCCGAGACCCGGGCCACGTCGGCGATCTTCGCTCCGGCCCAGGCCATCCAGACACGATCGGTCGACGAGCACGGCTGGTCCGGCGACGGCGACCAGTACGAGCGCGAGGACCGCGCCGCCCTGCGGCGCGTCACCGGGCTCTCCACCGAGCTCGAGGACGTCACCGAGGTCGAGTACCGGCAGCTCCGGCTCGAGCGGGTCGTGCTGATCGGCGTGTACCCCCAGGGCGACGCCCAGGACGCCGAGAACTCCCTCCGCGAGCTCGCCGCCCTGGCCGAGACCGCCGGTGCCGTGGTCCTCGACGGGCTCCTGCAGCGCCGGCCCAACCCCGACCCGGCGACCTACCTCGGCAAGGGCAAGGCCGAGGAGCTCGCCATGGTCGTCAAGGCGACCGGCGCCGACACGGTCGTCGCGGACACGGAGCTCGCCCCCTCCCAGCGCCGAGCGCTCGAGGACGTCGTGAAGGTGAAGGTGATCGACCGGACCGCCGTGATCCTCGACATCTTCAGCCAGCACGCCACCACGCGCGAGGGCAAGGCCCAGGTCGAGCTGGCCCAGCTGCAGTACCTGCTGCCGCGTCTGCGCGGCTGGGGTGAGTCGATGTCCCGCCAGGCCGGTGGCCAGGTCTCCGGCGGTGCCGGCATGGGCTCCCGTGGTCCGGGGGAGACGAAGATCGAGCTCGACCGCCGGCGCATCAACACGCGGATGTCGAAGCTCCGCCGTCAGATCGCGGGCTTCCGACCGGCCCGGGATGCCAAGCGCGCCGACCGGCACCGCAACGAGGTGCCGAGCGTCGCGATCGCCGGGTACACCAACGCCGGCAAGTCCTCGCTCCTGAACCGCCTGACGAGCGCGGGCGTCCTGGTGCAGAACCAGCTGTTCGCGACCCTCGACGCCACGGTGCGCCGGACCGAGAGCAGCGCCGGCCGCGAGTTCACGTTCGTCGACACGGTGGGCTTCGTGCGGAACCTGCCGCACCAGCTGGTCGAGGCCTTCCGCTCCACGCTCGAGGAGGTCGGCGAGGCCGACGTCATCGTGCACGTGGTCGACGGGTCGCACCCCGACCCCGCCGCGCAGCTCGCGACGGTCCGCGACGTCATGGGTGACGTCGGAGCGCGGGACATCCCCGAGGTCGTCGCGTTCAACAAGGCGGACCTCATCGACGAGGCGCAGCGACTCGTGCTGGTCGGACTCGTGCCGGACGCGGTGTTCGTCTCCGCCCGCACGGGCGAGGGCGTGCCCGAGCTCCTCGCCGCGATCGAGGCACGGCTGCCAGAACCGGACGTCGAGTTGACGGTGGTGATCCCGTACGACCGTGGCGACCTGGTGTCGTCACTGCACGACGCGGGAGCAGTCGAGACGACCGACTACGTCGAGGACGGCACCCGCCTGCGGGTGCGCGTCTTCCAGCGCCAGGTCGCGGAGCTCGACCCGTACGTGGTCACGCCGGTCGCGACGGCGTAGTCCCGCAGACGGTCGCGCCACACCCCCGGCCGGGAGGCACGGGTCGGGTCCGGCGCGCCGGTCCGGCCCCTGGGCGGTACGGTGCGGTCGCCTGCTCACGTCGCGCCGTCGGACGGTGCGGCGTGACTTCGCACAACGCGGAGCAGCCCGCGCCACGGGATTCCGTGGCGCGGGCTGCTCCACGTTGTTCCGGCGTCAGATCGAGCGCAAGACCGCCACGACCTTGCCGAGGACGGTGGCCGCGTCGCCGAGGATCGGTTCGAACGCGGAGTTGCGCGGGAGCAGCCACGTGTGGCCGTCGCGCTGGCGGAAGACCTTGACGGTCGCTTCCTCGTCGAGCATCGCGGCGACGATGTCCCCGTTGTCCGCGGTCTGCTGCGACCGGACGACCACCCAGTCGCCGTCGCAGATCGCTGCGTCGATCATCGACTCGCCGACGACCTTGAGCATGAAGAGGTCACCCGTGCCGACCAGCTGCCGGGGGAGCGGGACGATCTCGTCGACGTGCTGCTCGGCCGTGATCGGCACACCGGCGGCGATCCGGCCGACGAGCGGGACCAGGGTCGTGGCGTCGACGTCGGGCGTCTCGACGTCGGGGGTCGGTTCGTCGACCAGGACCTCGAGCGCGCGCGGACGGTTCGGGTCACGACGGATCCAGCCGCCGAGCTCGAGCTGGCCGAGCTGGTGGGAGACGCTCGAGAGCGAGGAGAGGCCGGCGGCGTCGCCGATCTCCCGCATGCTCGGCGGGTAGCCCCGGCTGGCGATCGACGCGCGGATCGCGTCGAGGATCGCCTGCTGCTTCGCCGTCAACGGCTTCTGGACCCGCAGTTCGTCCGCCACGTCGTCTCGCCCTTCGTCGGTGCCGGGCGGTCGGGCAGGAATGTCAGTGGTCCCCGCTTGACTCGTCCCAGTCGATCGAAACAGTATCCGACCGCTCCGGGCCGGACAAACACCTGTTCGAGCGTGTCGGCAGAAAATCCCGCACAAACCTCTTCCTGTGACTTGTGCGAGGTCGCATTCGAAACTATGTTCGGTACACGACTTCGGTTCCTCCGAACGGGAAGGCAAGAACGACATGAGCACCATCGCCATCGCTGACCAGCGCGCCGCGACGCCCGCCGTCCGTACCCGCCTGCGCATCACGCGCCGCGGCCGCATCGTCCTGACGACCGTCGCGGCCCTCCCGGTCTTCCTCGTCGTCGCCCTCTCCGTACTGAACGGTGGACAGGCCTCTGCCGGCGACTCCTCGCGTGCCGGTGCTCCCGTGCACTTCGAGACGGTCACCGTGCAGCCGGGTGAGACCCTGTGGCAGCTGGCAGAGGAGACCGCGCCGCAGGCCGACCCCCGCGACTTCGTGCAGGACGTCGTGAGCCTCAACGCCCTCGACGGTTCGACGCTGCAGGCCGGCGAGCAGATCGCGATCCCGGTCAAGTACACCGCGGGCAACTGATCCGGTCGGCGCTCGCCTGACCACCGTCCGGACGGCCGGTCGCCGTCGGGGGTCCCGGCCTACGATGGGTCGGTGGACACCACGCTCGAAGACCTCCCGATCCGTGACGACCTCCGTGGGCAGAGCCCGTACGGAGCTCCGCAGAAGCACGTGCGCGTCCAGCTCAACGTCAACGAGAACACGCATCCCGTACCCGAGGCCGTCGCCGAGGACATCGTCGCCTCGATCCGGCAGGCCCTGACGACCGTGAACCGCTACCCCGACCGCGAGTTCACCGAGCTCCGCGAGTCCCTCGCGGGCTACCTGAACGGTGGACTCTCCGCCGGGCAGCAGCTCACCCCTGCGCACCTGTGGGCGGCGAACGGGTCGAACGAGGTCCTGCAGCAGCTCCTGCAGGCGTTCGGTGGCCCGGGCCGGTCGGTGCTCGGGTTCCCGCCCACGTACTCGATGCACTCGATCCTCGCGTCCGGCACCGGCACGCGCTGGATCCCCGCGCAGCGCGACGACGAGTTCCGCATCGCGCCGGAGACGGTCGTCGCGGCCATCCGGGAGCACCGACCCGACATCGTGTTCCTGTGCGGCCCGAACAACCCGACGGGCACCCCGCTCGACATCGAGACGATCCGCGCGGCCTACGACGCGACGGACGGCATCGTGATGGTGGACGAGGCCTACGCCGAGTTCATGCCCTCGGACGCCCCGAGCGCCGTCACGCTGCTGCCCGGCCGTCCGCGGCTCGTGGTCTCCCGCACGATGAGCAAGGCCTTCGCCTTCGCCGGAGCCCGCGTGGGGTACCTGGCGGCCGACCCCGCCGTGGTCGACGCGCTCCGCCTGGTGCGGCTGCCCTACCACCTGTCCGCGCTGACGCAGGCGGCGGCGGTGGCCGCGCTCCGGCACGCTCCGGCGATGCTGGCGATGGTCGACGACATCAAGCAGCAGCGGGACCGGATGGTCACGGAGCTGCGGGCGATGGGGTACCGCACGTACGAGACCTGGTCGAACTTCGTCCTGTTCGGCGGAGTCGCCGACCCGAACGCGGCGTTCGAGGCCCTGCTCGACCAGGACGTCATCGTGCGCGACCTCGGCATCCCGAACCACCTGCGCGTGAGTGCGGGGACGGAGGAGGAGACCACCGCGTTCCTCGAAGCCATGCGCCGCGTGGCCGCCGTCCAGCCGCCGGTTAGGGTTGACGCATGACCGCCCGCACCGCCTCGATCAGCCGGAGCACGAGCGAGTCGAGCATCGAGCTCTCGCTCGACCTGGACGGCACCGGTTCGTCCGACGTCTCGACGAGCGTGCCCTTCTTCGACCACATGCTGACGGCGTTCAGCAAGCACTCGCTCATCGACCTCCGCGTGCGCTCGACGGGCGACACCGACATCGACGTGCACCACACGGTCGAGGACACGGGCATCGTGCTCGGGCAGGCCCTGAAGCAGGCCCTCGGCGACCGTGCCGGCATCGGCCGCTACGGCGACGCGCTCGTCCCGCTCGACGAAGCCCTGGCCCAGGCCGTGGTGGACGTCTCCGGTCGTCCCTTCCTCGTGCACTCCGGTGAGCCCGAGGGGTTCGAGTTCCACCGGATCGGTGGGCACTTCACCGGTTCGATGGTGCGCCACGTGTTCGAGGCGATCACGTTCAACGCCGGCATCACGGTGCACGTCCGTGTGCTCGGTGGCCGCGACCCGCACCACATCGCCGAGGCCGAGTTCAAGGCCTTCGCGCGCGCGCTGCGCCGCGCCGTCGAGCTCGATCCGCGGGTCGACGGCATCCCGTCCACGAAGGGGAAGCTGTGACCGCGAAGCCGAACGTCGTCGTCCTCGACTACGGATCGGGCAACGTCCACTCGGCTGCCAAGGCGCTCGAGCGCGCCGGCGCCGACGTCACCCTGACCGCCGACAAGCAGGCCGCGCTCCGCGCCGACGGTCTGCTCGTGCCGGGTGTCGGCGCGTTCGCCGCCGTCGTCGACCAGCTCGAGGGCGTCCGCGGCGGCGAGATCGTCGACCACCGTCTGGCCGGCGGGCGACCGGTGCTCGGCATCTGCGTCGGCATGCAGGTCATGTTCGCCCGCGGGGTCGAGCGCGGTGCGGACGTCGAGGGGCTCGGCCAGTGGCCGGGCACGGTCGAGGAGATCCGTGCCGAGGTCCTGCCGCACATGGGCTGGAACACGGTCGAGGCCCCCGAGGACTCCGTGCTCTTCGACGGCCTGCACGACGAACGGTTCTACTTCGTCCACTCGTACGGCGTGACGGACTTCCCGCTCGACGCCTACGGCCCGTTCCGTGCGCCGCGTCTGACCTGGGCCGAGCACGGGCAGCGGTTCGTCGCCGCGGTGGAGAACGGCCCACTGACGGCCACGCAGTTCCACCCGGAGAAGTCGGGGGAGCCGGGCATCCGGCTGCTCCGCAACTGGGTCGACTCGCTCTGACCCGGCCGTCCACCGGGCGGACGACCGCCCGACGGACGCACGCCGCGCCTCCCGGCCGCAACGGCCACCAGAGCCGGACCGGCCGCGCCGCCACGACGGCCGCACCACACCGCATCGAGAACCGACAGGACCATGACCGACCTCACCTCGACCCCGCCCCTCGTCCTGCTGCCCGCCGTCGACGTCGTCGACGGCCAGGCCGTCCGCCTCACGCAGGGCGAGGCCGGCAGCGAGACCTCGTACGGCGACCCCGTCGCCGCGGCCCGCACCTGGCGCGACCAGGGTGCGGAGTGGATCCACCTCGTCGACCTCGACGCGGCGTTCGGGCGCGGTGACAACCGGGCGGTCATCGCGAAGGCGATCCGCGAGGTCGAGGGCGTCTCGGTCGAGCTCTCCGGCGGGATCCGCGACGACGCCTCGCTCGAGGCGGCGCTCGCGACCGGTGCTGCGCGCGTCAACCTCGGCACCGCGGCGCTCGAGAAGCCCGAGTGGGCTGCGCGCGTCATCGGCGAGTACGGCGGGCAGATCGCCGTCGGCCTCGACGTCCGTGGCACCACGCTGGCGAGCCGCGGCTGGACCGAGGACGCCGGGGACCTGTGGGAGGTGCTCGACCGGCTCGAGGCCGCCGGGTGCGCCCGCTACGTGGTGACCGACGTCACGAAGGACGGCACGCTGCAGGGGCCGAACGTCGAGCTCCTGCGCGAGGTCTGCGACCGCACCGACCAGCCCGTGGTGGCCTCGGGCGGCATCTCGACGCTCGAGGACCTCCGAGCGCTGCGCGAGCTGGTGCCGCACGGTCTCGAGGGCGCCATCATCGGCAAGGCGCTGTACTCCGGCGCCTTCACGCTGCCGGCCGCCCTCGACATCGCCTCGGAGTAGGCACCGTGGCGGGCATCTCGAACGGTCGCGGCACCGGGCCCGAGGCACCGGCGTCGGGGGCGCACGACGACGCCCACACCCCGGGCGGTGCCGCGGACTCGGCGGGGAACCCGTGGGCGGGACGGACCTTCGACGCCCACGACGACGCCTACGCCGACGACGACGGCCTGGCGGACCCGGCGCTCGTCGCCGCGATCACCGCCCTGCAGCAGGGCGGGTCGCAGCGCGAGGTCGTCGAGGCCCTGCGTGGCGCACGACTGCTCATCCCGCTCGTGGCCGAGGCCGGTGACGTCGGGCACACTCCCGACGGGAAGCTCGTCGACAAGACCCAGGAGCTGTCGATCGTCACCGTCGCCGGCCCGGACGGGCGCAGCGTCATGCCGGCGTTCACGTCCGCCGAGGCGATGCGGTCCTGGGACGCCGCCGCCCGACCGGTCCCCGCGGACGCACGCCGGGTGGCGATGGCTGCGGCGAGCGAGGAGACGCAGCTCGTGGTGCTGGACCCGACCGCGCCGACCGAGTTCGTGCTCCGTCGACCCGCCGTGTGGGCGATCGGGCAGGACCTGCCGTGGACGCCGTGCTTCGAGGACGCCGAGGTCGGGCAGGCCTTCGCCGCCTCCGTCGTCGACGAGTCCGCCGTCGCACGCGTCGAGCTGTCGCCGGGCGACCCCCTCGGACGCTTCGCCGGTGCCGAGCTGACGGTCGGGCTGGCGCTGCACCCGGGGCTCGACCAGGCTGCCGTCCAGGCGCTCGTCGGCCGGCTGCAGCAGCGGTGGACGGCGGACGCCGTGATCGCGGACCGGGTGGACAGCATGCGCGTGGCGCTGCGACCCGCCTGACGCAGGACCGACCGTGCGGCCGGGAGGCACGGCCCGGCGCCGTCCCGCCCGCTGCGGCCCGTGCGGCGGTGCGACCGGGGCCGCTGGCGCCACGCCGGTACGATGACCGGGTGAGCACGAACCCGACGACCACCCCCGGCTCCGAGCAGACCCCGGTCGGCCCCACCGGTCGGCCCGTCCGGCAGTTCCCGGTGCCCGCGCCGCTCGACGGCCACGGCCCGGCTCGCATCATCGCGCTCTGCAACCAGAAGGGCGGCGTCGGCAAGACCACGACGTCGATCAACCTCGGCGCCGCGCTCGCCGAGTACGGCCGCAGGGTCCTCGCCGTCGACTTCGACCCGCAGGGCGCCCTGTCCGCCGGCCTCGGGGTCCGCACCCACGACGTCCCCACGGTCTACGACCTGCTGATGGGTTCCGTGAAGGACCCGCGCGAGGTCATCCGCCAGACGAACGTGCCGATGCTCGACGTCATCCCCGCGAACATCGACCTGTCCGCCGCCGAGGTCCACCTCGTCAACGAGGTCGCCCGCGAGCAGATCCTGGCGAGCGTCCTCCGCAAGGTGTCGAACGACTACGACCTGATCCTGGTCGACTGCCAGCCGTCCCTCGGCCTGCTGACGGTCAACGCCCTGACGGCAGCACACGGTGTGCTCATCCCGCTCGAGTGCGAGTTCTTCGCGCTGCGTGGCGTGGCGCTGCTCATCGAGACGATCGACAAGGTGCGTGACCGGCTCAACCCGGCGCTGCGGCTCGACGGCATCCTCGCGACCATGTACGACTCGCGGACGCTGCACTCGCGCGAGGTCATGGAGCGCGTGGTGGAGACCTTCGACGACCACGTGCTCGACACGGTCATCAGCCGGACGGTGAAGTTCCCGGACGCGACGGTCTCGGCGCGACCGATCACGCAGACGGCGCCGGAGCACGCCGCGGCGCACGCGTACCGGGCGCTCGCCAGGGAGCTCGTCGAGCGTGGCGCCGTCGCCTGACCCACCGAGGTCGTCGGCCGACCCGACGACGCCGGCCGACCGCAGCGCCGACGGCGGCGCCGTCGACGGCGCACCCGCGGGCACCACGACCGCCCCGGGGTTCCGGGTCCGACTGCGCAACTTCGACGGCCCCTTCGACCTGCTGCTCTCGCTGATCACGAAGCACGAGCTCGACATCACCGAGGTCTCCCTCGGCGCCGTCACCGGCGAGTTCATCCAGTACGTCCGCCAGGCCGAGTCCGCCGACGAGCTCGACGAGGCCAGTGAGTTCCTCGTGGTCGCGGCCACCCTGCTCGACCTGAAGATCGCCGGGCTGCTCCCGCAGGGTGAGCTCGTCGACGCCGAGGACGTGGCGTTGCTGGAGGCCCGCGACCTGCTCTTCGCACGTCTCCTGCAGTACCGGGCGTTCAAGCAGGCCGCGGAGTGGTTCGGGGCACGGTGGCAGCAGGAGTCCCGCCGGCACGTCCGCAAGGTCCGCCTCGAGGAACGGTTCCGCGCCCGCACGCCGGAGCTCGTCTGGACGCTGTCGGTGCAGGACTTCGCCGCGATCGCGACGCTGGCCTTCGCACCGCGGGAGATCCCGACCGTGGGGTTGGACCACCTGCACGCCCCGCTCGTGAGCATCCGGGAGCAGGCCGCGATCGTCGTGTCGATCCTCCGGACCCGCGCCGACGAGGACGTGTCGTTCCGTGAGCTGGTGGCCGGCGTCTCGGAGACGGGTATCGTTGTGGCTCGCTTCCTGGCGATCCTGGAGCTGTACCGGAACGCGTCGATCTCGTTCGAGCAGTTCGAACCGCTGGGGGAGCTGACACTCCGCTGGACCGCCGAGGACTGGTCCGACGAGAGCCTCGCGAACCTGGGAGCCGACTATGACGGATGACACACGTGCCGCCGCGTCGAGTGCCGAGCCCGGGGGAGCGGACGAGGTCGCCGAGGCCCGCGCGGTCGAGCAGGAACTGCACGCCCAGCACACCCCGCACCCGGACCTGCCGGTCGACCGGCAGCTCGAGGCCATCCTGATGATCGCCGACGAGCCCCAGTCGCTCGTGTCGCTCGGTGCCGCGGTGGGCGCGCCGGTGCCCGCCGTCCGACAGGCGATCGAGCGGCTCGTCGCCGACTTCGACGGTGTCGACGGCACCGTCCGTCGCGGCTTCGAGCTCCGCGAGGTCGGCGGCGGCTGGCGCTTCTACGTGCGGCGCGAGCTCGACGACGTCGTCGAGCAGTTCGTCGAGGCCGAGCGGCCGGCACGACTGTCGCAGGCCGCGCTCGAGACCCTCGCGGTCGTCGCCTACAAGCAGCCGATCACCCGGTCGCAGATCGCCTCGATCCGAGCGGTGAACGTCGACGGTGTCGTCCGCACGCTCGTCGCCCGGGGGCTCATCGAGGAGTCGTTCACCGACGCCGAGACCGGGGCCGTCAACTACGTCACGTCCGACCTGCTGCTCCAGCAGCTCGGCATCAACTCGCTCGACGAACTGCCGCTGATCTCGCCTCTGCTGGAGGACGGCGCGGACGGTTTCGGGCACAACGAAGGGATCCCCGATGGCCGCGTTTGAGGACGAACGACGAGGTGGGTCCCGAGGGGGATCCGACGGACGCTCCGGCGGGTACGGTCGCGGTTCCGACCGCTCCGGCTCGGGTCGGTCTGGAGGCGCGGGGCGCGACCGCGCCGCTGGTCCCGGCCGTGCGGACGGCCGGTCCGGTGAGGACCGTGGCGGGTACCGCGGACGCGAGGAGCGTCCGACGGGTGGCGACCGCGGCGGCCACCGCGGGCGTGACGACCGGGCCGGTGGTGACCGTGGCGGGTACCGCGTGCGTGACGACCGTTCGGGTGGCGAGCGTGGTGGGTACCGCGGCGGCTCGGACCAGGGCGGGTACCGCGGGCGTGACGACCGTTCGGGTGGCGAGCGTGGTGGGTACCGCGGCGGCTCGGACCAGGGTGGGTACCGCGGGCGTGACGACCGTTCGGGTGGCGAGCGTGGTGGGTACCGCGGCGGCTCGGACCAGGGCGGCTACCGCGGGCGTGACGACCGGCAGGGTGGCGAGCGTGGTGGGTACCGCGGCGGCTCGGACCAGGGCGGCTACCGCGGGCGCGATGACCGTTCGGGTGGTGAGCGTGGTGGGTACCGCGGGCGCGACGACCGTTCCGGTGCTGACCGTGGCGGGTACCGCGGCAGGGACGAGCGATCCGGTGGTGACCGCGGACGGTTCGTGAGCCGCGACACCGACCAGCGCAGCAACGACCGCGGCGGGTTCGTCCGTCGCGAAGACGACCGCTCCGGCGGGTACCGCGGCCGTGACGACCGGTCCGGTGGCGAGCGTGGTGGGTACCGCGGCCGTGACGACCGGTCCGGTGGCGACCGCGGTGGGTACCGCGGCCGCGATGAACGTCCCGGTGGCGAGCCTGGTGGGTACCGCGGCCGTGACGATCGGTCCGGTGGCGAGCGCGGTGGGTACCGCGGCCGCGAGGACGACCGCCGCGGCGCAGACCGTCGCGACGCCGGTCACCGACCGGACCGCAGCGCCGACCGCCGGGACGACCGCCGGGACGACCGCCGTGACCCAGCGCGCGAGGACCGCCGAACCCCCGACGGCCGACCGAGCACCGTCTGGCACAACGGCCGTCGCTACGTCGGCGGCACGACCACCGCACGCAACGGTGACCGGCCGGGCGCGGGCGCGCGGGGACGCGTGCCGAGCAGCGCGGAGCGCGGGACGACGCCGCGCCCGGAGGGCGCTCGTGACGAGCACGGCGTCCCGGTGGAGGGCACGCCCGAACGTCCGATCATCCCCGACTGGGACGCGACCGAGGCGGGGTCGTCCGCCGGGGGTGCCCCGAGCCTCCAGGCCGACGGCGAGCGTCTGCAGAAGGTGATCGCCGCTGCGGGCATCGCGTCCCGGAGGGTCGCGGAGAACCTGATCGTCGAGGGTCGCGTCACCGTCAACGGTGAGGTCGTCGACGCCCTCGGACGCCGCGTCGACCCCGAGACGGACGCGATCGCGGTGGACGGCGTGCCGGTGCAGGTCGACAGCTCCCGGCGGTACGTGCTGCTCAACAAGCCGGTCGGGATCGTGTCGAGCCTGCAGGACGAGCGCGGTCGACGCGACCTGTCGGAGTTCGTCGACCGGTACGAGGAGCGCCTGTTCAACGTCGGTCGGCTCGACACCGAGACGTCCGGGCTGCTCCTGCTGACGAACGACGGCGACCTGGCACACGTGCTGGCCCACCCGTCGTTCGGCGTGACGAAGACCTACATCGCCAAGGTCGCGGGCAACGTGAACCCGGCGACGGTGCAGCGGCTGCTCGACGGGGTGGAACTCGAGGACGGACCGATCGCCGCGGACAAGGTCCGGCTGCTGGAGTCCGCTCGCGGTGAGTCCCTGGTCGAGATCAGCCTGCACTCGGGGCGCAACCGGATCGTGCGACGCATGCTCGACGCGGTCGACCACCCGGTGCTCGAGCTCGTGCGCCGGTCGTTCGGCCCGCTGCAGCTCGGATCGCTGCCGATCGGCAGGGTGCGCGAGCTGTCCACGGTCGAGCTCGGGGCGCTCCTCCGCATCGCCCGCGACGCGAAGGGTGCTGCACCGGGCGACGCCGACGAGGAGGCTGCCGACTGACGCTCGGTAGGCTGAGGCCCGTGACCGACGCCCCCGCCCCGCTCGCCGAACCGGACATCGACCGGCGGCTGCGCGGACCCGTGCGGGTCGTCGGCGCCGGGCTGCTCGGCGCCTCGATCGGGCTCGCCCTGCGCGAGAAGGGCGTCGACGTCGTGCTCGACGACGTCTCACCGGCCGCGCTGGCGCTCGCCGTCGACTACGGCGCGGGTCGTCGACCGGCCGACGGCGACGAGCCGGAGCTCATCGTGGTCGCGGTCCCGCCGGACGTGGTGGCAGCGGTGGTCGAGCGTGAGCTCGTCGCGTTCCCGCGCGCGGTCGTGACCGACGTCGCGAGCGTGAAGACCGGGCCGCTCGAACGCCTGCGGGCATCGGGCGCCGACGTCAGCAGGTACATCGGGTCGCACCCGATGGCGGGCCGGGAGCGCAGCGGACCGACGGCGGCGCGGGCCGACCTGTTCGTCGGACGCCCGTGGGTGATCGCCGGCCACGACGCCATCTCCTACCAGCGTGCCGCGGTGGTCGAGGACCTCGCCCTCGACGTGGGAGCGACGGTCGTCCCGATGGAGCCGGACTCCCACGACCTCGCCGTCGCGTACGTCTCGCACGCGCCGCAGCTCGTCTCGACCCTGATGGCCGCGCGGCTGCAGGAAGCCCCCGACGGGTCGCTCGACCTGGCGGGCGGCGGTGTCCGCGACGTCACGCGGATCGCCGCCAGCGACCCCGGCCTGTGGGTGCAGATCATCGGGGCGAACGCTGCGAACATCCGGCCGGTGCTGACGGACCTGCGTGACGACCTCGACCGGGTCCTCCGCGCGCTCGACGACCCGGACGGCCAGGGGTCCCCCCGGACGATCGCCGAGACCATCGCCGCCGGCAACCGCGGGGTCGAGCGGCTTCCCGGCAAGCACGGTACGACCAAGCGCTTCGCCCAGGTGGTCGTCCTCGTCGACGACACCCCGGGGCAGATCGCCGCACTCCTGCAGTTCATCGGGGAGATCGGCATCAACCTCGAGGACATGCGCCTCGAGCACTCACCGGGCGCACCGATCGGCATCGTCGAGGTGTCGGTCGTGCCCGAGCAGGAACAGCGACTCGTCGAGGAACTCGAGGGGCGCGGATGGAGGATCGCAGCAGCATGGGCATGAACGACGACACGCACGTCACCCTGGACGAGTCCGGCGTCACCGGGGGACCCGAGGGCCCCGACTCCGGCCTGCCCACCCCGACGCCGCCGGGCGACGGAGCGGCCGGCGGAGCCGACGGCGGCGCGCTCGGCGGGCCGGCCGGCGGCCTGGGCACCCCCGGCGGCGAGCCGGGTTCGACCAGCGCCCCGGTCCCGTCCGGTCTGCCGCAGGGCGCCTTCGTGGCGAAGACCGTCATCGCGGTCGACGGACCCGCGGGCAGCGGCAAGTCGAGCGTCTCGCGCGCCGCGGCCCGTGCGCTGGGCTTCGGGTACCAGGACACCGGTGCCGCCTACCGCGCCCTGGCGTGGCACGCACTGCAGCAGGGCATCGACCTCGACGACCCCGCGGCCGTCGTGGCGAGCTGGGACACCTTCGACTACGCGATCGGCACCGACCCCGACGAGTACTTCGTGCGCGTCGGCGACACCGACGTGACCGACGCGATCCGCACGCCGGAGGTCACCGCAGCGGTCGCGCACATCGCGAAGCTGCCCGAGGTCCGTGAGAAGCTCGTGCAGCTCTTCCGACAGGTCATGCGGAAGGCCGACGCGCAGGGCATCATCACCGAGGGGCGCGACATCACCACGGTCGTCGCACCCGATGCCGAGGTCCGCATCCTGCTGACCGCCGACGAGTCGGTTAGGATGGCTCGGCGGTCGGCAGAGGTCACCACGCAGTCAGCCGCCGAGACCTCCGCCGCACTCGCCCGTCGAGACGCGGCGGACGCGAAGGTCGTCGACTTCATGAACGCCGCCGACGGCGTCACGACGCTCGATTCCACCGACCTCGACTTCGACCAGACCGTCCAGGCGGTCGTCGACCTGGCCCGAGCGGCCACGCACTGACGCACGACCGGGCGCCGCCCGGTCACCACGACCGGGCTGCCCGGTCACCACGGCCGGGGAACCGGCCCGGCCGGCACCGGCCACCGACACCGCGGCTCCGGTCGCACACGAGGAAACCCACCATGGCCCAGCAGGACAGCCACGACAACGACGACTTCCCGGAGTACGACGACGCGCTCGGTGAACGGCTCGCCGGACTCGACGACGCCGAGGCGGACCAGCGTGCGAACGCGCTCCGCGTCGGGCTCGACGAGTACGAGCTCGACGACGAGGACGTCGCGCTCCTCGACGCCGGCGAACTCGGCGAGGACGGCGTCCACTACCTGCCCGCGTACCCGGTGCTCGCGATCGTCGGGCGGCCGAACGTCGGCAAGTCAGCGCTCGTCAACCGCATCATCGGTCGACGCGAGGCCGTCGTGCAGGACGTCCCCGGCGTCACCCGCGACCGCGTGAGCTACAAGGCCGAGTGGAACGACAAGCGCTTCACGCTCGTCGACACCGGCGGGTGGGAGCCCGACGCCCGCGGCATCAACGCCTCGGTCGCCGCCCAGGCCGAGGTCGCGGTCGACCTGGCCGACGCCGTGCTCTTCGTCGTCGACGTCACGGTCGGCATCACCGCCACCGACGAGCACGTCGTGAAGATGCTCCGCGGGACCGACCGTCCGGTCATCGTCGTGGCGAACAAGGCCGACGACGACCGCCGTGACCTCGACGCCTTCGAGCTCTGGAACCTCGGGCTCGGCGAGCCGCACCCCGTCTCGGCGCTGCACGGCCGCGGGGTCGCGGACCTGATGGACCTCATCATCACGACGCTCCCCGACACGTCGGCCGTCGCCAAGCAGGAGGTCGGCGGCCCCCGTCGCGTCGCGATCCTCGGGCGCCCGAACGTCGGCAAGAGCTCGCTGCTGAACAAGGCGGCGGGCGAGGAGCGCGTCGTCGTCAACGACCTCGCGGGCACCACGCGCGACCCGGTGGACGAGCAGATCGAGCTCGGCGGGCGCGTCTGGCGCTTCGTCGACACCGCCGGCATCCGGAAGCGCGTGCACCTGCAGCAGGGCGCGGACTTCTACGCGTCGCTCCGCACGACCGCGGCGCTCGAGAAGGCCGAGGTCGCCGTCGTCGTGCTCGACGTGACCGAGCCGATCTCGACGCAGGACCTGCGCATCATCGACCTGGTCCTCGAGTCCGGTCGGGCACTCGTCCTGGCCTACAACAAGTGGGACCTGCTCGACGACGACCGGCGTCGCTACCTCGAGCGCGAGATCGAGCAGGACCTGGCGCACGTGGCCTGGGCGCCGCGCGTGAACATCTCCGCCCGGACGGGTCGCCACCTCGAGAAGCTCGTCCCGGCGCTCGAGACCGCACTCGAGTCGTGGGACACCCGCATCCCGACCGGCAAGGTCAACGCCTTCATCGCCGAGCTCGTGCAGGAGCACCCGCACCCGGTCCGCGGCGGCAAGCAGCCCCGCATCCTGTTCGGGACGCAGGCGTCGAGCCAGCCGCCGACGTTCGTGCTCTTCACCTCGGCGTTCCTCGACCCGCAGTACCGCCGCTTCATCACGCGTCGTCTGCGCGAGGTGTGGGGCTTCGAGGGGACGCCGATCAACGTCAACATGCGGGTGCGCGAGCGCCGCAAGCGCACGTAGCGGTCGGACGACGACGTGGCACGGCGAGCACGGCGAGGCCCCCTGGCGGGCCTGCTGGCGCTCGCCGTCGTCGTGTCCGGGGTCGGTGCCGCCTGGCTCGTCACCGGTGACGACGACGTCGTGCGGACCGCACGTGCCACCGACCGAGCGTCGACGGCACCGGAGGGAGCCGGACCGCTCGGGGTGTCGAACGCCCTCGGCGCTCCGATCCCCGGTGCCGACCGACGACGACCGGACGTCCCGCGCAGCGTCGAGGACTGGGTCGGCCGGGTCCTGCCCGTCTCCGGCACCGTGGTGCCCCTGGTCGACGGGATCGCCGCGACCGTCCGGATCGAGCGCATCGACGAGTCGTCCGTGGCGGTCCGGATCGACGACCTGTCCTCGCCGCCGGGCACGCGCGCGGTCCGACTCGTCCTGTCGCCGGACGCGATGCCCGACCGCAGCACCCTCGCGCACGCCCCCGGCGTCGTGACGGCCTCCGTCGACGAACACACGTCCGGGGGCTTCTCGCTCATCACCGACGGCTCGTCGCTCCAGGCGGACACCCGTTCCGCGGCCCTGGTGGACGACGAGACCGACGAGGTGCTCGGCGTCGCACTGCTCGTCCCCGCCGACTGAGGGGACCCGCGTCGACCGACGAGGACCGGCCCGCACCTCGGACACGTCCCGGATGCGGCACCATTGACGTGTGCGTCTCCCCGTCCTCGCCGACCGTCTCTGGTGCCGGCTGCACCTGGACCGTCTCGCCGGTGGGCGACAGGCCGACTACGTGATCCGCGAGGACATGCTCGCCCACCCGGACACGGTCCGTTCGTTCCGGTGGATCCGCTGGTTGCTCGTCGCCGAGACCGCGGTCGGACTCGCGGCGATCGTCGTCGCCGTGCTGCTCACCCGTGCGGGGGAGACCGTGGCCTGGGCCGTCTGGTTCCGGGCGACCGTGGTGCTCCTCATCACCCTGACGCTCTACGTGTTCGCGTGGCGGGCGCAGCTCGGCTACTACTGGGCGTACCAGCGCCTCCGGCTCTTCAGCAGGATCTTCCCGGTCGTGACCCTGGTCGTCGCTGCGATCCCCGGGCTCTACCCGTTCTGGATGGTCATCGAGCAGATCCTCTTCTCGCTCCTGATGATCGGCATCGGCGACGTGCTGACGAGCGACCACATGCGCGCGACGTTCCCGAAGCCGGTCCGCACGCCGCGGGAGGACCACTCCACGGACTGACCGACGGCGGTCCCCAGGTCGGCGTGCACCCGTACGATGGTCGGCACGGGGGTGGTGTGTGAAACTCAAGGTGACCATCGCGGGGCCACGAGCAGACCGCGACGTCGTGGTGACGGCGGACGTGACGGCGACCATCGGTTCGCTCGCCGACCGGCTGTCCCGTGGGCGGACGGCGGCCGACGGCGTCCCGCTGACGCTGCGCGTGTGGTTCCCCGACCGACCGCAGCCCCGGCTGCTCAACCCGTCCGCGACGGTGCACGAGTCGTCGCTCCGTTCCGGCTGCCGGGTCGAGGTCGTCGCCGCGACCGACCGCCGCCGGGGCGACGACGTCGAGGACGCCCCCGCGGCCGTGGCGCACGTCGTCTCGGGGCCGGATGCCGGCAACGAGTACACCCTGTCCGAAGGGGTGAACCTGATCGGCCGCGACGCGATGGCCCAGGTCTGGCTCGCCGGGGACGACCTGGTCTCCCGTCGTCACGCCACGGTCACGATCGGCGACACGGTCGAGGTCGTCGACCTGAACTCCGCGAACGGGGTCGAGGTCGACGGTCGGCTCGTCGCGCGGGCGTTCGTCGACCCGGAGACGACGGTCTCGGTCGGTGACACCACGCTGCGCATCCGACCGCTGCCCGCCGCACCGTCCGTGCCGGGCACGGGTACCCCGGCGTCCGCGGTCCCCGAGGTGGACTTCAGCCGCTCGCCCCGCGTCGAGCCAGCGCACCGCGGCCGGCAGTTCACGCTGCCCGAGATTCCGGTCCCGGGGGAGAAGCCCCGGCTGCCGATGATCGCGATCATCGCGCCGATCATCCTCGGCGCGGTCCTGTTCCTCGTCACGAAGCAGCCGTACACGCTGATCTTCATCGCGCTCTCGCCGGTCATCATGATCGGGACGTGGATCGACCAGCGTGTCCAGGCCCGGCGGCGCCGGCGCGACGAACGCCAGCGGTTCGAGGAGTCGCTCGCCGACTCGCGCGAGCGGCTGGCGGCGGCCCGCACGACGGAGATCGCGGCGCGGACGGCCGAGTCGCCCGCCCCGGCCGTCGTGACGGCCGCGATGCGCGACCGCTCGGCGCTGCTGTGGACCCGGAAGCCCGAGCACACCACCTTCCTCGAGGTCCGCTTCGGTGCCGGCACGCAGCCGTCGCGGTCGACCGTCACGCTGCCCTCCAGGAACTCCGGCAGCGTCGACGACTGGAACCGCGCCGAAGCACTCGTCGACGAGTACGCCACGGTCGGGCCGGTGCCCGTGGTGGAGACGTTCGAACGTGCCGGCGCGATCGGTGTCGCCGGCACCGGGCTGGCGGCGGACGACGTCGCACGGTCGCTCGTGGTGCAGCTCGCGGGGCTGCACAGCCCGGCGGACCTCGTGCTCACCGCCTTCGCCGGTGGCACCACCACCGACCAGTGGTCCTGGCTGAAGTGGCTCCCGCACGTCGACTCGCCCTACAGCCCACTGCGGTCCACGGGGCTCGTGCACGACTTCGCCGGCGCCTCGACGCTGCTGGCCGAGCTCGAGGGACTCGTGGCGACCCGCCGTGCAGCCGGCTCGGGCCGTGGTGAGCAGGTCCGGTCGCGCATCGACGAGTCCCGCGCCCTCGACGAGGACCACGGCGAGTCCGTCGACCGCCTGCCCGCGACGCCGGCCGTCGTCGTGCTCGTCACCGCCGAGGCTCCCGCCGACCGTGCCCGTCTCGTCGCCCTGGCCGAGGAGGGCCCGGACCTCGGCGTCCACGTCCTCTGGCTCGCGCCCACGCTGCAGGCACTGCCCGTCGTCTGCCGGACGCACATCGTGCTCGACCGGACGAGCGGGTCTGCCACGGTCGGCTTCGTCCGGTCCGGGCAGTCCGTGGTGCTCGACGAGCTCGACCGGGTGGACAGCATCGAAGCAGCGACCGTCGCCCGTGCGATCGCCCCGATCCAGGACTCCGGCGCGCGGGTCCTCGACGAGACCGACCTGCCGCACAGCGTGGCGTTCGTCGACCTGTACGAGGGCGACGTCGCCGGTGACCCGTCCGCGATCGTCCAACGGTGGTCGAAGAACGACAGCCTGACTGCCGCGTGGTCACCGGGATCCGGGCGCGAGAGCGGCGGCGTCCGTGCCGTCGTCGGTCAGGGACCGAGCGAGCCGCTCGCCCTCGACCTCCGCGCCCACGGCCCGCACGCGCTCGTCGGCGGGACCACGGGCGCCGGCAAGAGCGAGTTCCTGCAGACGTGGATCATGGGCATGGCGACCGAGTACGCGCCGGATCGACTCACGTTCCTGCTCGTCGACTACAAGGGTGGCGCGGCGTTCGCCGAGTGCGTCGGCCTGCCGCACACCGTCGGGCTCGTCACCGACCTCAACCCGCACCTCGTCCGCCGCGCCCTCACCTCGCTGCGGGCCGAGCTCCGGTACCGCGAGCACCTGCTCAACGATCGTGGCGCGAAGGACCTCGTCACGCTCGAGCAGCGCGGTGACCCGGCGGCACCGCCCGTGCTCGTCATCGTGATCGACGAGTTCGCCGCACTCGCCACCGAGATCCCGGAGTTCATCGACGGCGTCATCGACGTCGCGCAGCGCGGTCGGTCCCTCGGACTGCACCTCGTGATGGCGACCCAGCGCCCGAGCGGGGTCATCAAGGACTCCCTCCGGGCGAACACGAACCTCCGCATCGCCCTCCGCGTCGCCGACCCGGTCGACAGCGAGGACGTCCTCGGCGTGGCCGACGCCGCCTTCTTCGACCCGGGCACCCCCGGTCGCGCGGCCGCCAAGATCGGCCCGGGACGCGTGCTGGACTTCCAGACCGCCTACCTCGGTGGTCGCTCCGACGACGTCGTGCACGAGCCGGACGTCGACGTGCAGGACTTTCCCTTCGGCCCCGGCAGCACCTGGCCGAGTCCACCGCGGGCACCGCGCGACTCGACGCGGGCGCGCGACATCGAGCGGCTCGCCGCCACGATCGTCCGCGCGGCGGACCGGCAGGGCCTCGAGGTCCCGCGGAAGCCGTGGCTGGACCAGCTGCCCGATGCAGTCGGCCTGGAGGCACTGCCCGCCTCCGACGGGGCGGCACTGGTGATCGGGACGGTCGACCTACCCGAGTCCCAGCGGCAGACCCCGTTCCGTCTCGACCTCGATGCGGCCGGCAACGTGGCCGTGCTCGGCGCGGGCGGGGCCGGGAAGTCCGCGGCGCTCCGCGCCGTGGCGGTGGCGGCCTCCGCCGCAGCGGACCGGTTCCCGGTCCGGATCACCGGACTGGACTTCGGCGGTGGTGGCCTGCGCATGCTCGAGGCGCTGCCGACGGTGGGCACCGTGATCAGCGGGCCGGACGACGAACGGATCACGCGCCTCCTGGCCGACCTCGAGTCGACGGTCGCCGACCGCTCCGGGCGGTTCGCGGCCGCCCGGGCCGCGAACCTCAGCGAGTACCGCGACGTGACCGGCATCGCCGAACCGCGCATCCTCGTCCTGGTCGACGGCATGGGGGCGTTCCGCAACGAGTACGAGTTCCGCCTCGGCACCCAGCCGGTCTTCGACCAGCTCGTCGCGATCGCGGCGACCGGGCGCGCGCTGGGCGTGCACCTGGTGATGAGTGCGGACCGCATCGCGGCCTTCCCGTCGAACCTGCAGGCCGCGATCGGCGAGCGCATCGTGCTCCGCCTGGCGACCGAGATGGAGTACCACGCGGCCGACGTGCCGGCGGACGTGCTCGAGGACGCCGTGCCCGGCAGGGGACTCGTCGACGAGCACGAGGTCCAGGTGGCGGTGCCCGGTGGCAGCGCCGACCTCGTCGCGCAGGCAGCGGCGGTCGAGGAGCTCGCCGCCGACCTGCTGCGCCGTGGTGTCGCGGAGGCCCCGCCGATCCGCCGACTGCCCGAGGACGTCGATCGAGGCGCGCTGCCGGTCGCCGTGGCCGGGCGACCGACGATCGGCCTCGCGGACGACACCCTCGGCCCGGTGGGCATCCCGACCGACGGCCTCTTCGTGGTCACGGGACCCTTCGGCTCCGGACGCTCGACCACCATGCGGACCGTCCTGCGGTCCGTGCGCGCGACGTGGCCGGACCGACCCGCGCACCTGGTCGTCGGCAGGCGGTCCACGCTGCGCGACGCCACCGACTGGGCGTCGGCGGCGCAGGACGCGACGGACGCCGAGGCCATCGCCTCGCAGCTCGCGACCGCGCTCGAGAGCGGTGCGTCGAGCGGGCCGGACCCGGTGATCGTGATCGAGAACGTCGGTGACTTCGAGGGGCTGCCCGCGGAGAGCCAGGTCGCGCGGCTCATCAAGGCCGCCCGCCGTGCCGGGGTGTTCGTGCTCGCCGAGGCCGACACGGTCACGGCCCCGAACGCGTGGCAACTCTTCGCCGAGCTGAAGACCGCGCGTGCCGGGATCGCCCTGCAACCGGAGGAGACCGACGGGCTCACGCTCTTCCGGACGGCGTTCCCGCGGGTGACCCGGACCGACTTCCCCGTCGGGCGCGGCATCATGGTCGACTCCGGGCGGATCACCCGCGTGCAGGTCGCTCGGGACCCCGAGTCCTCCTGATCGGGGACCCGTTCGTCCCCCTCGAACGGGGGTGTGGACATCGCATGGGTGATTTGTTCCGGACCGGTGTTACCGTTGTCGCGGTCGCCGGAGGGGCTGGCGATCCAGACCACCGTGAAGGGGTGCAACGTGGCCAACATCAACGTCTCCTACCAGGAGCTCAACAGCAACGCCGACCGTCTGCTCGCAGGGCGTGACGAGATCAACGCGACCCTGTCGAAGCTGCAGGCACAGATCGCGTCGCTGACCCAGGCCGGGTTCCAGACGGACCGTTCCTCCGGTGCCTACAACGAGGCGTACAACCGCTTCACGAGCGGCGCGCAGAACACCATCGGCGGGCTCAACGACCTCGCGCAGTTCCTCCGCACGACCGCGCAGACGCTGGGCGACGTCGACCAGCAGCTCGCGTCGCGACTCGGGCGCTGATCGGGACGACCGGACCAGGGACGGCCGGCGCTGCAGGTGCCGGCCGTCTCCTCCGTTGGGGGTAGAGCATGTACGGGGAGATGGCACAGCTCCGGGCGAAGGCCCGTGCGCTGCGCGACGACGCCGACGGGCTGCGGTCACGAGCGAGCGCGCTCGTGGCGCAGGCCGACGGGCTGTCGTCGGCGGGGAAGGCCGCCGACGCCGTGCGTCGTCGAGTCCAGGAGTCGGGCACGGAGCTCGGCAAGAAGGCGCAGCTGCTCGACGAGGCAGCAGACGCACTCGATGCGCACGCCAAGGCAGTCGACGCCGTGAAGGCACAGATCGCGGAAGCCGAACGCATCGCACGTGACCTCTGGAACCAGGCCGCGCACCTGGCGGCGAACGTCGTGAACGCCGTCAAGGACGTCGCGTCGAACGCAGTCAACGGCTTCATGCAGGTGATCGGTGCCGCGGGCTCGGGGGAGCCCGACCATGTCCGTGTCTCCGTCCACGAGCTCGGTGGCCAGCAGGTCTCCGACGGCCAGGTCGCGAGCGCAAGGTCGTTCATCGCGCAGGTGCCGTCACCGCCGCCGTCCGGGTCGAAGGACTGGATCGACGTGCGCGGCGCCGTCATCCGGAACGGCGTCGGATGAGCGGGGCACCGGCGACCGACGTCATCGACTGGGACCTGACCGTCGACGAGCTACGCACCGTCCGTGAGCACCTGCCCGGTCTCGTCCTGCCGTCCTTCGTACCCTCGGGGGCGCAGGACCAGCAGGGCACGGGAGCGCTGGTCGAGCGCGGGGTGCTCACGCGACAGCCCGACGCTGACGCTGAGTCGTGGTCGGATGACCTCGACGCGCCGTTCCTGCTCACGCTCGCACTGCAGAACGCCGGCTCGATCGTCATCCAGGTGAGCGCCTGGGCCCCCGACACGACGTGGGCGCACTCGACCGTCATCGGGGGCGACGCTGCTTCGCACCTCACCGTGCAGGGCGCGCGGTCCGGCGACGGCAGCCGTGCGCACCTACGCGGGACGGTGCTCGACCAGGCGTGGTCGTCACTCGTCGAACTCATCCCGTCGCTCGAGGTCACCGACCCGGCCCGTGGGACGACGACGGTCAGCACGGTTGCCTCGCAAGCGTTGGTCGACGCCATCCAGCGCGGCGACGCCCGGGTGCTCGATGCCGTCGTCGACGAACTGCACGTCCCGACCGATGCGGTCGGCCTGTTCCGTGGCCTGGCCGAGCCCGTGCAGCACGGCTTCCGCGTGAAGGCCTTCACCGCTGACCGTGGCCCGGTCTTCGTCGCTGACTGGTTCGGCACCCGCCGCGGATGGCTGCGGATGAGCGTCGGGATCGACGCGGGAGCGCGTGGCTCGGAGGTCACGCCCGAACTCCTCACTGATGCCGGCACGGTCACCGTGACGGCGCAAACGGACCAGGAGATCCGCACGGATCTGCTCGGGCTCGTCGCTGGACTCATCAGGGATCGAGATGTCTGACGGGATCAAGGTCGACTACGCGGAGATCGATCGCCTGACCACGGGGATCACTGCGCTCAACGCCTTCGCCGGCCCGCTCGTGCCGAAGGTCGGGGCGCTGTCGGTGGACGGGGACCTGCTGGCCTCGGCCATCCTCTCGCCCGGCACCGCACTCGCCGCCGAGGGTGCAGTGATGAGCGCTTCGGCGCAGCTCAGCGTGACGATCGTCTCCACCGAGGCGCTGGTGATCATCACGGCGTCGTTCTCGAAGGTGTACGAGGCGGCCGAGGCAGGGCTTGCTCTCACCGTCGCCGGCTTGCAGGTCGCAGCAGCTGCGACCTGGGCGACCACGACGGATGTCGCTGAGACGGTGGCGCTCGTCACCGGGACCGTCGTCTACGGCACGATCGCCCTCGGAGCGCTCGCCACCGAGGCTGTCAGGAGCGGCGTTGCACTCGACGTCCTGGGCATCGTCACGGTGTCCTTCAGCGAAGCAGCGCTCACCGCGCTGAGGACCGATGGCGACCTGACCCAGCGCACCGCGGTGTTCACCCTGGCGGCGGCTCGGTCCTTCAACAGGAACTTCTCCGCAGCTCTGCCGTGGATGAGTCCCGACATCGTCGCGATGGAGCAAGCCTGGTTGGGCGATCTCCGCACGACGAACACCTACGACGGCCTCCTCAGTACGTTGATCGGGGATGGTCGCCAGTTCGGCTTGTTCGAGGACGGTGTGCCGCGCTTCATCGACGGTGTCCTGTCCGACAGCCAAGTCGATGATCGGCGGCAGCGCGCTCTCGTTGATGGCATCCGTGAGACAGGTCAGCAGTTCACCACCGATGGGGCCGGGAACATCATCCCGACCGACGTCAGCTCGTTGCTCGCGAGTTCGGGTCAGATTGACCGGATGGGCCAAGAAGACTTCGCGAACGTCCGGGTGTTCAAGACGGTTGACGAGAACGGCGTCACTCGCTTCACAGTCCAGATCCCGAGCACACAGAGCTGGAATCCCGAGGCCGGCGACACCCCAAATGATCTGACCTCGGACGTGATTGCGATGCGTCACGGTGACCAGACCGCTCTTTCGCAGGCCGTCATCGAGGCTCTACGGAAGGCAGGGGTCAAGGACGAACCCGTGATGCTGACAGGCTTCAGCCTCGGCGGGATCACGGCTGGTGCGGTCGCCGCGGGTGACAGCGGATACAACATCCAGCAGGTGGTGACCGCTGGTTCCCCGATCGGTGCGATGGACATCCCGTCCGACGTGCACGTGACAGCCCTCGAGTCCACGGCTGATCCGATCGCGGCCTTGGACGGAACGCCGAATCCCAGAGATTGGACGACGCTTCGTGGGGATCCGCCGCTGAAGGCCAACGAACACGACGCGCCGACTGTCGCCACCGCACACGATGCGAATCGATACGCGGTCATGGCCAGCGGTGACCCCTCAGTGAATGACGACCCTGCAATCACGCAGTTTCTCGGAGGGAACGGGAAGACGACAACCGTGACGGATTACCAAGTGCAGAGGAGATCAGAGTGACAGGCGGAAGGGTGCGTACGGGCATCGTCGTCACGATGATGGCGGTCGTGGCGCTGTCTGGTTGCAGTGCACTCCGCACGGCTCCATCCAGCGCACCATCGGTTTCGCTGCAGGATCCCACGGGTGGGCAGTCGCTCGAAGAGGCGCGGAATCAGCTCTCCTCGATCGAGGGGCTGTCCGACGTCTCCATCGAAGAAGAGAAGACCGTGTCCGGGCTCAACGAACACCATGAAGTCTCGATCGCTGCGACGGTCGAGGATGCATCGGCGGCGCCCGCCTTCGTCGACCAACTCGCACAGCTCGGATGGTCCGTCAACGAAGCAGAACCCGACACGGGAGTGTTCATCCGTCTGAGGACGAGTCCGCAGCTCGCCATCGGAGATGTGGCAAAGGAACGGGGCTGGTCAGAAGCCGCCTACACGACTTCGACCGCCGAGTTGAAGCAGCTCGTCCTGCTCTCCCCGAACGAACTCAAGGAACGCTTCGGCCCTTGGCCAGGTGAAGCGCCCTGACAGCGCTTCGCTGGACAGCGCAGCAATCTTGACGAGCGAGCGCAGGAGAGCGAACGCCGGCGTGGGTCGGTGAAGTGCAACAATGCGGGACTGTTCGCCCGTGCAGCGCCCACCTCGTCCGATGCTGGCTCAACGGAGCATCGGTGAACAGTCGAGCGGGAGGGACAGGTACTCGATGCGCGCGCGGTCAAGGAGTACGAGGGCGATGATCGTTACTGCAATCGTCGTTGCCGGCGGTTTCTCGATCTCGCTGAGCGGCTGCTCTTCGTCGAGCGGTCTCAGCCCGCTCGCAGAGGGCGGATCTGTCATCGACATCGATTCAGGATCGCCGTGTTTCGCGCTGCCGGACGACTTCGATGTGCCTCGTGAGTACTGAGTTGACGAGAGCGGAGCAATCGGGCGTTCTCGCTGACGAGCACCGTGGTCGACCCGCGACCCGGACGGCCAGCGGACGTTCCTCGAGGAGTACACCGCATGGCGGACGAGGTGTCCGAGCCTGGTCGATCGTTGCGGTATTGCTGTGTGGTGTGCTCGTCCTGCCGGGCTGTACGCCTGCTTCTGCTGCTCGGGGACAGACTCCTGAAGACGCGAAGGAGTACCTCCGGACGCTCCCGGGCATCGCCGCTGCTGAGGTCTCGGTCGAACAGAGCACCTCGGGGCTCGACGCGTCGAACTCGAACAGGGCATTGATCATCCTGACCCTGGAACCAGAATCCACGAACGAGACGATCACCGATTGGGAGATCGATGCGATCGTCCAGACGGGGTGGTCGGTGCACGCGAGCAGAGAACTCGCGAACGGTGTCGGTATCGGCGTGCGCGGCGCGCCCGACTTGAGCGTGGGGAAGCTCCTGCAGCGGTCCGGTTGGGTCGAGGAAGGAGCCGCCGTCCCCGGCAGGACGTCGGCGATCGTCCCGGCGAGTCTCCTGCGGGAGCGCCTGGGCGAGTGGCCCGCTGCTGCACCGACGGCGATGCAGTGCAGGATGAGCTCGTGTGGAGGCTGATCGCGGCGGGCGTCCTGCTGTCGCTCATCCCTGCGCTCAGCGGGTGCTCGGCGTCTGGCCCGGACGCTGAAGTGGCTGCATCGCGCGAAGCGGTTGCTGCCGAGATCAACGCCCTGCCCAACGTGTCGACTGCAACGGTCGACGAGGAGAAGACCACGGACGGGCTCTCCGCGCACCACCGTATCGCCGTCGACATCTCGGCACCCGACGCGGGGCGCTCGGAGGAGGACGTCGCCGAGCTGATCGACGCGGTCCTTCCCTTGGCCTGGTCCACGCGCGGGCACGAACCCGACGCAGGCGTCGTCCTGCGGATCAGAACGGAGCCGCAACTCGAGATCGGACGGATCGCGCAGGACTCCGGCTGGCGGGACGTCGGGTTCCCGTCGACCCCTGCGCTCGTCGAGAAGATCGGGTACCAGGCGAGCTTCGGACGCCGAACGCTCGACCAGCAGATCGGCACCTGGCCCGTCGACGCAGAAACCACACCGGGCGAGGGCTCGCAGACCAGGGGACAACCAGGGCCAGGCACACCGCAGTGATCGGGAGCATGGTCGGACCATGACGACGAACAGCCTCCCCGGTGGCACCTACGACCTCGGCGACCTCGAGGTCACCCGCTTCGGCTACGGCGCGATGCAGCTCGCCGGCCCGCACGTGTTCGGCCCGCCGGCCGACCGCGACGAGGCCGTCCGGGTGCTGCGCACCGCGGTCGAGCTCGGCATCACCCACATCGACACCGCGGACTTCTACGGACCGCACGTCACGAACGAGATCATCCGCGAAGCCCTGCACCCGTACCCGGAGCAGGTCCACATCGTCACGAAGGTCGGTTCGCGCCGGAACGACAAGGGGCAGTGGCCGCCGGCGCGGAAGCCCGAGCAGCTCGTCGAGGACGTGCACGCGAACCTCGAGCGGCTCGGTCTCGAGCAGCTCGACGTCGTGAACCTCCGTGTCGGCGGATTCGACGCCCCAGAGCCGGGCAGCATCGCACCGCAGTTCGAGGCACTCGCCGAACTGCAGCAGCAGGGCAAGATCCGCCACCTCGGACTGTCGACCGTGACGGGCGCGCAGCTCGTCGAGGCCCTCCGGATCGCGCCCGTGGTCTGCGTGCAGAACATGTACAACGTGGCGCAGCGGGGCGACGACGACCTCGTCGACCTCACGGCGGCCGAGGGCATCGCCTACGTGCCGTACTTCCCGCTCGGCGGATTCTCGCCCATCCAGTCCGAGGCGCTCGACACCGTCGCGCAGCGGTTGGGGGAGTCGCGCCTGTCGGTCGCCCTCGCATGGCTGCTCCAGCGCTCGGACAACATCCTGCTCATCCCGGGTACGTCATCCGTGGAGCACCTGCGGCAGAACGTCGAGGGCGCGGGCATCACGCTGCCGGCGGACGCGATCCGCGAGCTGGACGCGATCGGCGCGGCCTGACCCGAGCGGCGCATGCGGGCGGAGCCGAAGCTGGAGTCGGCACGCACCGACGCCTGCACAACCGGGAGCACGTCGCACCACGGGAATCCCTGGCACGACGTGCTTCCGGTTGTGCGGGAGCACCCCGCACCCCGCACCCCGCACCGCGCAGCCCGCACCCCGCACCCCGCACCCCGCGCCACCGGACGGACCACGGACACGGTCTGCCGGACCCGGCCGGCGTCAGGCCACGGTCGCGAGCGCGAACGGCAGCACGGCCGACGCCCCCGCACGCCGGAGCTCCCGCCCGGCGACGGTGACCGTCCACCGGCTGTCCACCAGGTCGTCGACGAGCAGCACCGGTCCCTGGTGCGACGCCAACGCCGCAGCCAGCTCCGGGTCCACCACGAAGGTGTCCCACACCCCGGCCAGCCGGTAGGCGCTGTTCGTCGCACCGTCGCCGCGGGGCTCCCCGCCGCTCCGTCCGAGGGTCCCGAGGAACTGCAGCCGCCCGATGGACGACAGCGCCTGCGCCAACGACCCGACGAGCTCCGGCCGCGAGCGCGAGGACATCGCCACGACACCGGTCGGCCGCTCGGCCCAGGGCCAGTCCTTCAGGGCGCGGATGCACCCGTCGACCAGCTCGCGGGACACGGGTCCGTCCGGAGTGGTGGCCGAGAACAGCGCCCGGAGCGGCCCGCCCCAGCCGAGATCGGTGAGCCGGGCGACGGCGCGGCCCGGTTCGACGAGCTCGCCGGCCGGGATCCTGCCCTTCACGGGCACGCCGAGCGAGGCCATGCCGGACGGCCACTGCGCGCGCGGCGCGATCTCGACGCCGACCCGGTCGAGCGCGGCAGCCGCACCGGAGGTGTCCGACTCCGAGATCGACGTCGGGTACCAGACACCGGCACAGTTGTCGCAGCGCCCGCAGGGCTCAGCGGACGGGTCGTCCAGGTCCTGCTGCAACAGCTGCATGCGGCACGCCGAGGTGGACTCGTACGCGAGCATCGACGCGGCCTCGGCCTCGCGGGCGGCGGCGACCCGCTCGTACCGGGCGGCGTCGTACTGCCACGGCTGCCCGGTCGAGACCCAGCCGCCGGCGACACGGTGCACGGCGCCGTCGACGTCGAGCACCTTCAGCAGGAGCTCGAGTGTCGATCGCTTGATGTCGACGAGGCCCTCGAGCGCAACGGTCGACATCGCCGTGTCGGTGGAGAGCGCGCCGAGGACGGCGGAGGCGCGGGCCTCGGTCGGCATCGACGCACTCGCGAAGTACTGCCAGATCTCGCGGTCCTCGCGTCCGGGCAGGAGCAGCACGTCGGCGTTGTCGGTCGCACGCCCGGCACGACCGATCTGCTGGTAGTAGGCGACGGGCGACGAGGGAGCGCCGACGTGCACGACGAACCCGAGGTCCGGCTTGTCGAAGCCCATCCCGAGCGCACTCGTCGCGACGAGCGCCTTGAGGTCGTTGCCCTTGAGCTGCTGCTCGAGCTGCTCGCGTTCCTCGGTGTCGGTCCGCCCGGTGTAGGCGCGGACGGCGTACCCGTTCTCGCGCAGGAGTCGGGCGATGTCCTCGGCCCCGGACACGGTCAGCGTGTAGATGATGCCGCTGCCGGGCAGGTCGCCGAGGTGCGCGAGCAGCCACCCGAGGCGCTGCCGGGCGTCCGGCAGCGTCAGGACGCCGAGCCGCAGCGACGCACGCGCCAGCGAACCGCGGATCGTGAACACCGGGGCGTCGGGGCCCGCGGTGAGCTGCTCCGCGACGTCCTCGACCACGCGCTCGTTCGCGGTCGCCGTCGTCGCGAGCACGGGGACACCCTGGGGGAGGGAGCGGATGAGCTCGGCGAGCCGGCGGTAGTCGGGGCGGAAGTCGTGTCCCCAGTCGGAGATGCAGTGCGCTTCGTCGACGACGAGCATGCCCATCCGGGCGATCAGCGTCGGCAGCTGCTCGTCGCGGAAGCGCGGGTTGTTGAGCCGTTCGGGGGAGACGAGGAGCACGTCGACCTCGTCACGCGCGAGGGCCGCCTGCGTGTCCGCCCACTCGTGCGCGTTCGCCGAGTTGATCGACACCGCGCGGACGCCGGCCCGCGCGGCCGCTGCGACCTGGTCGCGCATGAGGGCGAGCAGCGGCGAGACGAGCACGGTCGGGCCGCCGCCACGTCGCCGCAGCAGCAGGGTCGCGAGGAAGTACACGGCCGACTTGCCCCACCCGGTGCGCTGCACCACGAGGGCACGCTGCCGGTGTTCGACGAGCGCCGAGATGGCCTCGAGCTGCCCGGGGTGGAAGACCGCGTCCGGTCGCCCGGTCAGGGCGGCGAGGGCCGCCTGCGCTTCCGCAGCGATCTCGGCGGACGGCGGGGCCGCAGGAGCAGGTGAGCCGACGGACGAACCGACACCGAGACCAGACATGACCCCATGCTGTCAGCACCCGCCGACGCACCGTGCCCCGGCCCTCCAGGCTGTGGACACCACGACGGGACGCGACGAGACGCGACCCCGCTACTGGTACGTGATGAGCGACGGCGTCGGCTGCACGTCGGCCATCGTCTGCTGCGGTGACAGCATCGGCGTGTCCTCGTCGTAGAAGTTCTTCCAGCCCCAGTGCACGCCTTCCGGTGCGTCCTGGTGCAGCGCCTTCCAGGTCGCCTGCTTGTCGGGCTGCGAGCCCTGCCCGTCCACGTGGATGAGGACGTCGAGCTCCGGGTGCGACGCGAGCGACGACCGGTCCTGGATCATCGAGAGCCGGAACTGGTGCAGGACGAACGCCTTCGGCGGCAGGCCCTTCGACCGCACCAGGTCGGCGAGCCACGACGAGACCTCGTTCACCTCGGACGCCGAGACGCTGCCGATCTGCTGCAGGGGCACCTGGTCGGCGGTCAGTCGCCACTCCGGGTCGAGTGCGAGCCAGACGTTCGGCTTCGCGAGCAGCGACTCGTACCGCTTCGCCTGCGACAGGAAGTCGGACCGCCCCGGCTGCAGGTCGAGGATGACCGGCATCCCGGCGTCGCTCGCCGCGTCGACGTAGGGCTCCAGCGTCGACGCCGGCAGCTCGGTCGAGTAGTCGCCGTCCGCCCCGGCGTCCCCGGCGGCGACGGTCGCGATGACCTCCATCGCAGGCGTCACCGGCTCGTCGCCGAGCCCGTCGTACTCCTTCGCCGTCCCCTCGGCGCGGCGCACGGTCGCCGCCGGGTCCTGCTCGCCCAGCACCCCGAGCACCGGCGCGCCGGGAGCGCCGTACAGCGCCACGTAGCGGTGTCCGTCGAAGGGCCGCTGCCCGCCGTGCGGCAGCTGCCAACCGCTCTCCGCCGCCCGGACCGTCCACTGCGGGTCCGGCAGGTCGCCGAACGCCGAGCCGACCAGCACGGTCGGGTGCTCCGCGCGGTCGTGGAGGGCCGACACGACGTCCGGGGCGGCAGCCGGGTCGGTCACGCCGTCCGGCATCGCGACCACACGGGCGCCGGCAGCCTCCGCCGTGGCCACGGCTGCGGCCTCCGACCGGCGGTCGGACACGACCACGGTCGCCGGACGGGAGGCATCGCTCGCCTCGGGCACGTCGCCCCGCTCCGGCGCGTCCTGCTCCGGGACGTCGGTGTCGACCACCACGCTGCCCTCGGCCTGGTACCAGTCGGCCCCGAGCCGGCGGAGCTCGGCTGCCACCCGGTCACCGTCGCCACCCGCGTCGGCGGACGGTGTCGACGAGGGCGTGCCGCCGTCGGGCGTCAGCAGCAGTGGGACGTGCGCCGCACGCGCGGCGCTCGCCGCGTCGCGCACCGCGCCCGCGTCGGAGGCCGACGCCACGACCGCGCCGGGAGCCGACGCGAACAGTGCTCGGCTCGCGGCGACGGAGCGGGCCGACGGGTCCTGCTGGGCCACGACGTCCACCGAGTGGGCGGACGTCCGTGTCAGCTGCGCGACAGTCGGCGCGTCGTCGTGGGAGGTGCAACCGGCAGCGCCGAGCAGGAGCCCGGCGACCGACAGTGCGAGCAGGGTACGGGTGGGACGAGCGCAACGCATCCGAGCCACCCTACGAGGGACCGTCACGACACCCTGTGAGCGCAACAGGTGTCGTCTCGTAGACAGGGTGCATGCCATCCGCGCCGGACGACCACCCGACGATCGGGGCGGTGGTGGCCCCCGAGGTGCACTGCGCCACCCTCAACGTCAGACGTCGGGTGCCGCACGCGCCCGGTCACGCCGACGCGTGGGAACGTCGCCGCGACGCCGTCGTCGCGCTCGTCGCCAGCGAGCAGCCGACGGTGCTGGCCGTCCAGGAGGCACTGCCCGCCCAGACCGCGGACCTCACGGCCCGTCTCTGCTCGCGATGGGAGCCCGTGGTCGTCGGTCGCGGTGCGCGCGGCGGTGGCGAGGCGGTCGGCCTGTTCCTCGACCGGGAGCGCCTCGACGTCGTCGAGCGGCGCACGTGGGCGCTGTCCCGGACGCCGTCGCGCCCGGGCTCACGGTCCTGGGCGACGGCCTTCCCGCGGCACGCCGTCGGCGCCGTCGTCGCGGACCGCACCACCGGGCGGGAGTTCACCGCGATCGCGACGCACCTCGACGTCGCCTCGTCCTGGGCACGGCTGCGCGGCGCGCAGCTGCTCGGGCGCATCGTCCGCGAGCGCGGACTGCCGGCCGTCGTGATGGCCGACTGGAACTGCCCGGCCGGGTCGGCACCCTGGCGAGCACTGGCGGACGCGGGGGTCGTCGACAGCTGGGGACGAGCCTCCCGGCAGGTGGGGGAGGCCTACGGGACGTACCCGCACTACCGGGAGCCGCGTGTCGGCGGCCGGCGGATCGACGGGGTGCTCGTGACCGAGGACGCCGTCGTCGACCGGGTCGCGGTGAACGTGCGCCGACCGGGCGGTGTCTGGCCCTCCGACCACGCGGCCGTGCACGCGGTCGTGCGGTGGGCCTCGTGATGCGCTCGCTCGGGCTGACCTTCCTGCGCCGGCGGTTCCTGCCGGCCGACGTGGTGCGGGTCCTGACGCTCCTCAGCATCCCCGTGGCCACGATCGGCTGGGGGAGCACGTCGTTCGCGGTGATGTCGCTCGCGTTGTTCGGGGTGGTCCTGCCGCGGATGCTCGGACTCCGGCCCGCGTTCGACCTGGCGGTCTGCGTGCTGGTGCTCGTCGCCGGGTGGTCGAGCGCGCTCGAGTGGTACACGTCGGTGTTCCTCTGGGACAAGCTGATCCACGTCGTCCTGACCGGACTGCTCGCGGCGCTGCTCGCGGTGATCGCCGCGGACCTCCGGCTCGTGCCGCACGCCCCGGACGCCGGACGCGTGACCGTGTCGCTCCTGGTGTTCACCCTCGGGCTCGCGATCGGGTCCGTGTGGGAGATGTGCGAGTGGCTCGGGCACAACTACGTCGACTCGGCGATCTACGTCGGGTACGACGACACGATCGGCGACCTGGCCGCGGACGGGCTCGGCGGGCTGCTCGTGGGGCTCGCGCTGCCGTGGCTGGCGGCCGAGCGGGACGTGGTGCGGCAGCCAGCGCGCTCGCCGCGGGGCTGACGGCCCGGCCCGGCCGATCGCTCCCGTGGAGGCGGCGACGCGCCGTGGCACGAGCAGGGTCCTGCGTCCGCTATGCTTGACGGGCTGCTCGCGCTCCGGTCGGACGCGGGCGGTGGAACGCCGGAGACGGAGTTCCGAGCCTCTCGGGGCTCAGAGCTCGTGAGAGCTCACGGGCTGTGGCGCAGCTTGGTAGCGCACTTGACTGGGGGTCAAGGGGTCGCAGGTTCAAATCCTGTCAGCCCGACCGAAGGAAGCATGGCGGAGGGGTCGTCGCGAAGACATGGCGAGTATTCGTCGCGCGGGCCTGCTCGATGCGCTCGTCTTGAAGTCGCGACCATTGCACGGGATCACGGTGCGGGAGTCGCCAGTCCTCGCGCCTGGACGTGTCGATCTGAAACGATTCACCGTGGTCACCGGTTTGCACGGAGCCGGCAAGTCGTACCTGCTTGCCGTCATTCGTGAGGCGTTGCCGCGGTGGCAGAGTGGCTGGGCTCTTCCGCCCGTCAGCCGCTGGGACGCCACAGACTTCGTCGGGTCGTATTCCTTGACAGTCCGGCCTGCTGACGGCGCACGCACTTCAGTTGCACCTGTCAAATTTCCTCTTGACCGCGTGAAACACGTTCGGCAGTATTCTCGCGCTTTGCGTAATCTCACTGTCACCGAAGTCAGCTCGGACGTCGTGATGGGATCGCTCATCACGGCGGCTCAGGATTACTACTTCGAGGCGTCAGAGGCTCGAGACGTCATGCGGGCTCACGGCTCGCAAGCCCTCGGGAAACGCGACCTCGAAGCCCTCGGGCGCATCACGGGCCATCGTTACGAGGAGTTGGCGATCGCCATCGCTGACGCCCAAGGCGAGCGTCTCCCGTTGTTCCACGGCAGAAGGGACGGCAGGGACTTCACAACCTTCACGATGAGCCGAGGCGAGTACTCCGCGGCGTACACGCTCTGGTTGCTCCGACAAGCGGAGGCGAACGAGGTCGTGCTGATCGATGAGCCGGAGACCTTCCTGGCCGGTCCGGCGCACGTCCCGCTGATCGAGGAGATCGGGCGTCTTGCCGCCAGTAATGCTTGTCAAGTGATCGTCGCGACACACTCGACGCAGATCATCGAGCACGTTCCGGCCGAGGCGCTCCGACTTGTCCTCGCAACGGGCGGCGGGGCGATCGTGACTGAAGACGTCGATGCGCCGACCATCCTCCGTACGTTGAAGAGACCGTCCAGCGGCGTGACAGCTGTCGTCTTCGTGGAAGACGAACTCGCCGCTCGTCTGGTACGAGCGATCATCGATCGTTTTGCGGCGCATGTGCGCTCGAGCGTCGACGTCGTGGAGGCCGGCGGGGAAGCGGCTGCGAAGGCGGCAGCCAGGACGTTGGGGAATTCAAGGAGGCTGCGCGCGACCGTCGTCCTCGATGCCGACATGCGGAGAGCGTCTCCCGATGCAGCGGAGTACTACCTGCCAGGCGCCGCAGCTCCAGAAGTCGAACTCCTCAGGATGCTCCAAGAGCAACCCGACCAGTTGGCGACCATGTTGGATGTCCGTACCTCCGGCGTTGCGATGGCGTGCGCAGCAGCCGCCCTCGGGGATCATCACAGGGCGTTCGGCAACATCGCTTCTGCTGTGGGGGTGTCCGAGGAACGACTCCTCGACGCAGCCATCTCGATCTGGCTCGAGCGCTTGCGGGAAGACCCAGCGCTCGTGGATCTGGTCGAGATGATCACGTCCCTCCCGACGACGTGAGGTGCCTCGTGACCGCCGAGACTCTGTGGGTTCTCGGCCGCTCCTGCTCGCAGGCTCCTCGTCACGGATGTCCGGCATCACGGCGGCGGCGCGACGGCAGCACTGCTGGCGCCTGAGTAGGAACCGGCAGCGCATCTCGCTGCGTTACGCTCCCGCCATGCTCTGGGGGAGACGACGAACGCTGACCGCCGCCTTGACGGCCACCACGCTGACGGCGGTCCTGCTGGTCAGCGGCTGCTCGGCGAACGTCGACGCCGGAACCGCGGGCGCTGCCCGAGCTGAGCACGAGCTGTCCGAGCTCCGCGGTGTGCGGTCGGTCAGCGGTTCGGGCACGAACAACCTGCCGTTCGCGGGGACGGTCCAGGTCACCGTGACCACCGACGACGACCTGTCCGACGCCGACCTGCGACGGGTGACCCACGAGGTCGGACGGTGGATGCACGACGCCACCACCGCGGGGACGACCTACAGCGCCTCGGTGGAGGCCGACGGGTTCCACTTCTCGGTCGAGGGGCGCGCGGCCGAGAACGACCAGCTGCTCGCCGTCGTCGACCGGCTCCGGGGCGACGACCGTTGGCTCGGCGGGAAGGTCACGGCTCCGGCCGGCTCCGGCACCCGGCCGGGCTCGGTCGGAGTGGACGTCCGGGAGAGCGCCGACCTGGTGCGCGGATGGGGAGCGGTGCGCGAGGCTGCCGACGCCTCAGGGTGGCGGTCCCCGACGCTCACCGCATCCCACTGGTCGACGCCGCCGACGGACCGCTTGCCGTCCGACGAAGCAGACCTCCAGATCTCCGACCGGATCGCCGGGTCTGACGACAGCACCGGGACCGACGACACCGTCGGCGACCCGACGCCGGAGATCACCGCGTACGAGCGTGTGCTCGCCGCGCACGAGGTGACGCGGGCCTCCGTCACACCGGGTCGGCTCCTCCTGCACACGAAGGACCTCGCCGATGTGGGGGACGCGACCGCGATCGCTCAGCAAGCAGCGCCGGCCGCGCAGGTCATCGTGGACGGCGGCATCGTGACGAAGGACGAGCCAAGGGGCGACGACGACCTGCCCGACGCCGCCGACTACGCCGAGGCGGACCGCCTCGCGGCGGTCGCCACCCGGCCGGACGTCACCGCGGTGTCGCTCACGCCGACCGTGGTCGACGTGACGGTCGACGACCCGGACCAGGTCCTGGCGACCGCGACGGCGCTCGCCGCTGCTGCTCCGGCCGCTCCGGTGGAGTCGATCCGAATCGGCCCGCAGGAAGTCACTGATGGTGCCGACGATGCTGCTGACCGGGACGATGCAGGCGATGCGGATCGCCTGTCGGTGAACGGGTCCCCGGCGCTGCTGGGCACATCGATCCAGGTCGGCACGACGCTCCGGGGCTTCCTCCCCGCGTCCTCGGACCAGTTCGGCAGTGACCGGTCCGTGTCGGCGACCCTGCCTGGCTCGGATCAGGTGCCGGCGTTCGTCGAGGCCCTTCGACCGGTGCTGCCGGACGGCACCGGACTGCACGTCCGTCTCGCCGACCGCGGTACCGGCAGCATCACGGACCTGACCCTGCACGACGGGGAGCTGACGGCCGTGCCGCTCCGCGAGGGCGAGGTGCGGGGCGGCGACCGTACCGACCTGGAGCGCGCCTTACAGGACGCCTGGAACGGCTGAACCGGACAGCTGTTCGGGGGCCGCTCCCTGGACGGAGGCATGCCGTCGTGAGTCAGTCCTCCGCTACCCGCCCGTCCCGCACGGCCCGCACGACGTGCACGACGTGCACGACCGCGATCACGACGATCACCGTGGCGACGACGCCGGCGATCCACGATCCCGTCACGCCGAGCACGGGTCCGCTCGTGCACCGGCTCGTACCCGCACCCGGCGCCGCATCCGCACACGAGCTCACCCGCGTGACGGCGAGGAACAGTGCCGGCACGGCCGTGACGAGTGCCAGCACGACCCACGCGATCGCTCGGTCCACTCTCCGCCGCGCAGGCGCTACTGTCAGCACGTGGGGACCAGGGGCATCTACGTCGAGACCGTCATCGATGCGGACCTCGACCGCGTGTGGGCCGCGACGCAGGACCCCGAGCAGCACGTGCGCTGGGACGTCCGGTTCTCGGAGATCGTGCCCGAGGGCGCGGAGGACGGGGCACCGACGCACTTCCGCTACGTCCGACGCTCGCCGCTGCACGACGTGCACGGCACCGGCGTGAGCATCGGGGAACGCCGCCGCCCGGACGGATCGCGCACGTCGGCGCTGCGCTTCGGGACCGCCGACCGCCTCTCGCCGATCCGCACGGGCCGGGGCTACTGGCGCTACGTCCCGACCGACGACGGGCGCACGCGGTTCATCACCGGCTACGACTACCACGGCGGATGGGGGCCGCTGGACCTGGTCGTCCGGCCGCTCCTCGGCTGGGCGACCGCGTGGAGCTTCGACCGCCTCCGGATCTGGCTCGAGGGCGGACCCGCACCGGAGGCGTGGCCGCTCACATCGGTCCTGCAGCCCTGGCGCCGGGACCGGCCACGAGCCTCCAGGACGCTGCGGGCACCCGCAGGCAGCGCCCGACGCACCGACCACCTGCACGACGCGCCGGCGACGCTGGCGACGCTGCCCGACCCGAGGGACGACCGATGACGTCCGTGTTCGAGGAGGCGCTCGGCGCCGACTTCCAGCGACTCCACCCGATGATGCGACGACGCTTCGGAGTCGGCCTCGACGCCGGCGAGGCCTGCACCGGACGTGGCGTCATGTCGTCGATCCGACGCGGCCCGTGGTGGACCGTCCCCTTCCTGCAGATCGGACGGCTCCGGAACATCCTGGTGCCCGACGTGGGGGAGGACGTGCCGTTCACGATCGAGAACCACCCGTACCGCGACGAGCTCGGCCGCGAGACGGTGACGTTCGTGCGGACGTACGAGACCAAGCCCGGTCGCACGGCGCGCTTCGACGCGACGATGGTGCTCGTCGACGGCAGGGTGCTCGACTACCTCGGCACGCACCAGCACCTGGCGGTCGACCTCGACCTGGCGGTGGACGAGCGGGGCGGGCTCGTACTGACGTCCGACGCACAGCGGTTCCACGAGGGGCCGGTCTCGTTCCGGTTCCCGATGCTCCTGAGCGGTCGCGCCACCCAGCACGAGTGGTGGTCGGAGGACGACCAGGCGTTCCACGTCGACCTCGAGGTGCACAACCGCGTGTTCGGCTTCCTGTTCGGGTACCGCGGGACGTTCACGTGCGAGTGGACCCCCGCCACCGACGCACCGGACCGGTTGAAGCCGGTCCGCACCGAAGCGCGGACCTGAGACCGCCGGGCGTCAGTCCGTCGCCGCTCGCCCGGAACGGACGGCCCGCACGACCTGGACGACCGCGATCGCGACGACCACGACGGCGACCGCACCGGCGGCCCACGACCCGGCGACCCCGAGCACGGGTCCGCTCGTGCACCGGCTCGTGCCCGCACCCGGCGCCGCATCGGCGCACGAGCTCACCCGCGTGACGGCGAGGAGCAGTGCCGGCACGGCCGTGACGAGTGCCAGCACGACCCACGCGATCGCTCGGTCCACAGCGTGCTCCGTCCGCTCCTGTGGTCAGGTGCGACCAGGCTCGCACGCACCGGGGTGACGGGCCGTCTCGATCCCGCAACGATGGTCGCCGCGCGTGGGCGCGCGGCGGACCGCCACCGGCCGCCGGACGGGAGGCGCGTGGCGGCGTCGCCCAGCGCCTCCCGTCCGCCACGGGTTGCGTTTCCCGGACGTGCGCGCGCCGTCCAGGCGTTCTCCCGGTTCCGTGACCTACTGTCGCCGGAAGCGCGGATGCGTGAACTCTCCGGATCGGTCGAAGGATCGCTCACCACAGAAGGTCGGTCCTCGATGACGACCACCCCGCTCGCCCCCGGTTACACCCGGACCCGACCCGGTCCGGGCAGCCGCAACGGTACGTCCACCTACTCCGCGCTCCTGGCGCAGGTGAAGGAGAACGGCCTGCTCCGTCGGCGCACCGGTTTCTACTGGTCCCTGTTCGGCAGCCTGGTCGCAGGTCTCGCGCTGGCCTGGGTGGCGTTCGCGTTCCTCGGTGACTCGTGGTTCCAGCTGATCGTCGCGGGAGCGCTCGGGGTCATCTTCACGCAGTTCGCGTTCCTGTCGCACGAGGCCGCGCACCGTCAGGTGTTCGCGTCGCAGAAGTGGAACGACCACGCGGGCCGGTGGCTCGGCACGTTCATGGTCGGCCTGAGCTACTCGTGGTGGATGAACAAGCACACCCGCCACCACGGCAACCCGAACACCGTCGGGAAGGACCCCGACATCGCGCCCGACGGCATCCGCTTCCTGCCCGAGGACGCCGCCGCGGCGAAGGGCCCGCTGATGCGGACCTTCCTGCGCTTCCAGGGCTGGCTGTTCTTCCCGCTGCTCACGCTCGAGGGTCTCAACCTGCACCGCTACGCCGTGACATCGATCGTGACGGGCTCCGGGACGAAGGCCGACGCACGGCACCGGTGGCTCGAGGGCAGCATGCTCGTCGCCCGGTTCGGCATCTACCTGACGGTCGTGTTCTGGTTCCTGCCGTTCGGCATGGCGTGCGCGTTCCTCGGTGTGCAGCTCGCCGTGTTCGGCGTGATGATGGGCGCCTCGTTCGCCCCGAACCACAAGGGCATGCCGACCATCGCGCACGGCGCCAAGGTCGACTTCTTCTCCCGGCAGGTCCGGACCTCGCGGAACATCCGCGGTGGCTGGTGGGTGTCGTTCCTGATGGGTGGCCTGAACTACCAGGTCGAGCACCACCTGTTCCCGTCGATGCCGCGACCGGCGCTGAAGCAGGCCCGCCTGCTGGTCCGCGACCACTGCGAGACGCTCGACGTGCCGTACACCGAGACGACGCTGCTGCGGTCGTACGGCATCGTCGTCCGCTACCTGAACCGGGTCGGTCTCGCCGCACGCGACCCATTCGCCTGCCCGATGGTCGCCGAGCTCCGCATCCACTGACGCGGTCCTCCGCGCCGGCGGGCTGCGGGACCTCGCAGGTCTGCGCGGGTTGCCGCACAGCCCCCACTGCGGAGCGCACCCCCGGGGTACCGTCGGGCGACCACAGTCCGCGCGCACGGTGAAGGGGGTCTCGTGACCACGGCGACCGACACGACGGCGACGACCGACAGGACGACGACGCGGCAGCCGACGGTGGACCCCGGAGCGGCGGCGCCGCCGCACGCGGGGACGGAGCCGTCCGTCCTCGACGGTCTGGCCGTCGTCGCCGACCGCGACCCGCATGCCCTCGCCCTGGTCGACGAGCACGGCGAGACCACCCACGGTGCCCTCGACCGCACCGCCCGCGCCCTCGGCCTGCTCCTGGACGCACAGCTCACCCCCGACGACCACACCGGCCGCGGGGTCGACGTCGAGCAGGGCCGTGCACCCGTCCCCGTCGGCGCGATGGTCGCGCACGGTGCCGGGTCGGTCGTCGCCCTCCTCGGACTCCTGCACGCGGGCCGTGTCGTCGTCGCGCTCGACCCGTCCCTCCCCGGGGCCCGGCTGCAGCACGTGGTGGCGCTCGCCGGCATCGTGGACGTCGTCGCGGACGCGGAGCACGCCGACCGCGCCGCGGCCCTCGTCCCCGAGCAGGGCCGGGTGCTGTCGCTCGAGGACCTGCTCGGAGACGCTCGGACCGCCGCCGCGACCGAGGGCGACCTCGCCGTCGTCCCGGGAGCCCGGGAACGCGGTGGTCGCGACCCGGCGGTCGTCGTCTTCACGTCGGGGTCGACCGGGGTGCCGAAGGGCGTCACGATGACCCACCGGCAGCTCGTCGTCGACAGCGTCGCCCAACGGGAGGCCTTCCGGCTCGTCCCGACGGACCGCGTGGCCTCGGTGCTCCCGCACGGGTTCGCCGCCGGGCTGACGCTCGTGCTGTCGGCCCTGCACGCCGGTGCCTCCGTGCACGTCACCGATCCGCGTCGCACCGGCGTCGACCGCCTCGTCACCTGGGTCCGCGACGCACGCCTGACGACACTGCACACCACCCCGCACCTGCTGCGGTCGATCACCGGCGCCCTCGACCCCTCCGACGACCGGTTGCGTGCGCTCCGCGTCGTCGCCACCCTCGGCGAGGCGGTGACGGGCACGGACGTCACGGCGCTGCGGCCGCTGCTCGGCCCCGGCGCGTCGTTCTGCAACCAGACCGGGTCGAGCGAGACCGCCGTGTACGCCGTGCACGAGATCCGCGCGGGGGACCCGGTGCCCGAGCGCAGCGTGCCCGCCGGCAGGATCGTCACGGGCAAGCGCATCGAGGTCCGCCGACCGGACGGCTCCGTGGCCGACGTCGGCGAGAGCGGTGCGGTCGTCTGCGTCTCCGACGCCATGACGAGCGGGTACTGGGGCGCGCCGGACGCGACCGCAGACCGGGCGGGCACCGCCGCGGACGGCACGCCGACGTGGACGGTCGGTGACCTCGGACGCTTCGACGACCAGGGCCGGCTCACCCTGCTCGGCCGCGCCGACGACGCGGCGAAGGTGCGCGGGCACCTGGTCGAGCCGAGCGAGGTCGAGGCGGCGCTCCGCACCGTCGACGCGGTGCAGGAAGCGGCGGTCGTCGCGGTGCAGGCCCCACCCGCGCCGACCCGGCTCGTCGCCTACGTCGTGAGCCGCCCGGGTCGCCGCTCGCCGTCACCGGCCGCGATCCGCAGGGCCCTCCGCGACCTGCTGCCCGACCACATGGTGCCGACCACGATCGTCCCGGTGACGACGCTGCCCCGGAACGAGCGCGGCAAGGTCGACCGGACCCGCCTGCCCGAGGCACCCTCGCTCAGCACCACGGTGGGCGGAGACGGCGCGGCGTTCGGCGAGGACACCTACGACCAGTGGCAGCTCGCGGTCGGGCAGATCTGGGCCGAGGTGCTCGGGCTGCCCGCCGTCGGGCCGCTCGAGCTGCCGGCGGTCGGGCTCGACAACGACTTCTCCGCACTCGGTGGCGACTCGCTCTCGGCGGAGGAGATGCTCGCCGCCGTCTCCGACCGGCTCGGCGTGGACGTCCCCTCGTCGGAACTCCTCCGGCACCCGACGCTGCGCAGCTTCACCGCGCGGATCCGCCTCGGCGCCGCCGCGGTCCCCGGTCACCCGGACGTCGTGACGCTGACGGCGCGTGCACCGGGCGACGCCGACCCCCTGTTCTGCGTCGCGGGTGCCGGAGCCCTGGCACTGACGTTCGTCCCGCTCGCCCGTCACCTGGGTGACCGTCCGGTGTTCGCCTTCCAGCAGCACGGTCTGGAGCGGCGCTCGGTGCCGGACTGGAGCATCCCGGCCATGGCCCGCCGCTACATCGAGCTCCTGCGGGTCGTACAGCCCTCCGGCCCGTACACCCTCGTCGGGCACTCGTTCGGTGGCCTCGTCGCCCTGGAGATGGCCTCGGTGCTCGCCGGTGCCGGTCACGAGGTCGCCCGGGTCGTCCTGCTCGACACCCACCTGCCCGAGCAGGCCTCCGAGCGGGCCGACACCGTCGAGTTCGGGCAGCTCGACCTCGGCCGGCCGGCAGCGCGTCCGGTGCCCGGCGTGCTCCGGCGGCTCGCCGTGCGCACGAGTGCGCTCCGCAGTCGCTCCGCCACCCCGTTCGCGCGCATCGGCCGCCGGGCTCGGGGCGTCGGCGCCGGGGTGGTCCGCTGGCAGGGCCAGCGCCACTTCCGTGCCTTCTTCGACCAGGCGCTCCTCGTGTCCCGCCGGTGGGAGCCGCGCCCGTACGCGGGCCCCGTCACGCTCGTCGTCGCCGACGGCAACGACTCCGGTCCGGCCCGGTGGGCCCGGTACCTCCGGGGACCGGTGGACGCGGTGCGCGTGCACGCCGAGCACAGCTCGGTGCTGCGGGAACCACACGTCGCCGAGGTGGCGGCGCTCGTCGCCCGGCAGAGCGGGACGCCCTGAGCGAGCGCGGACGGACGGACGGGAGGCGCGGCACCCGACCGGTGTCGCGCCTCCCGTCCGTCGTCGACGTGCGTCTTCCGACCGGAGCGCACCGCCACTGTCCGGTTGCGCACCACAACGCCCGCTCCGGTGGCACATCGGGGTACAGGAACGGCCCTCGACGTCCGTTTCCTGGGGAAATGCCCGACACGGAACGGGGGACGTGACGAATCTCGGTGTCAGCCCGTCTCATCCGTGAACAGCAACCGCTGGGAACGAGTCCCGGCGGGTCCTCGAAGG
>NZ_JBIQDQ010000017.1:0-74529 GCF_045370965.1 Curtobacterium sp. 179-B 9B NHS | reverse complement strand
GCGCGGCGCCTCGCGCTGCCGCGCGTCAGTCGCGCCGGGCGCCCTGCGCGGCGTGCACCGTGAACACGGTGGGCTCGCGGTACCCGGCCGAGGCGAAGGCGGACGTGACGGCGTCCGTGATCGCGCCACGGGCCTCCCGGTCGACCAGCGCGATCGCCGCACCGCCGAAGCCGCCACCGGTCATGCGTGCGCCGACAGCGCCGTGCGCCATCGCCGTCTCGACCGCCAGGTCGAGCTCGGGCACCGAGATCTCGAAGTCGTCGCGCATCGACGCGTGCGAGGCGACGAGCAGTTCGCCGATCGCGCGCGGACCCTGCTCGCGGAGCGTGCGCACCGTGTCGAGGACGCGCTGGTCCTCGGTCACGATGTGCCGGACCCGTCGGAAGGTCTCGTCGTCGAGGAGCTCCTGTGCGCGGGGCAGGTCCTCGACGGCGACGTCGCGGAGTGCCTCGACGCCCATGGCCGCAGCGCCGCGCTCGCACGAGTCGCGCCGGGCCTTGTAGCCGCCCGTCGCGTGGGCGTGCTCGACGCGGGTGTCGATGACCAGGACCTCGAGCCCGTTGGCCTCGAGCGCGAGGTCGACCACGGCGGTGTCGAGTGTGCGGCAGTCGAGGAAGACGACCGCGTCCTGCTCACCGAGCAACGAGGCGGACTGGTCCATGATGCCGGTCGGGGCGCCGACGGCGTGGTTCTCGGAGTACTGCCCGACGCGGGCGAGTGCCTTGCGGTCGAGGCCGAGCTCCCACAGGTCGGTGAAGGCGAGCGCGACGCCGCACTCGATCGCGGCGCTCGACGACAGGCCGGCGCCGACCGGGACGTCCGACTCGATGAAGACGTCGAAGCCGGTCTTGTCGGACAGGTCGGCTCCGGCCTGCTCGCGGAGCGCCCAGGCGATGCCGAACACGTAGGCAGACCAGCCGTCCATGTTCTCCGGCGACAGCGCGTCGAGCGAGAGCTCGTGCACCGCGTCCGGCTCGAAGGCCGACGCGACCCGGATCAGCCGGTCGTCGCGCTGCGCGATCGACGCCACCGTCCGGCGGTCGATCGCGAACGGCAGCACGTAGCCGTCGTTGTAGTCGGTGTGCTCACCGATCAGGTTGACGCGGCCGGGCGCGGAGTACCGCACCGCCGGCTCGTACCCGTAGACCTGCTGGAACGTCATGCGCGTTCGATCCCTCCTCGGATGAACTCGGCCGCCTTCTCGGGCACGAGGTCCCCGATCCAGGCGCCCATGGCGGCCTCGCTGCCGGCCAGGAACTTGAGCTTGTCCGCCGCGCGACGCGGGGACGTGATCTGCAGCATGAGCCGCACGGTGTCCCGCGCAGTGTGCACCGGCGCCTGGTGCCACGCGGCGATGTACGGCGTCGGGGTGTCGTAGAGCGCGTCGAGGCCGCGGGTGAGCCGCAGGTGCATGTGCGCCAGCTCGTCCTTCTCGGCGTCGGTCAGGCCGGCGAAGTCGGGGACGTGCCGGTGCGGCAGCATGTGGATCTCGATCGGCCAGCGTGCTGCGAACGGCACGAAGGCGGTGAAGTGCTCGCCCTGCAGCACCACGCGCTCGGAGGCGCGCTCGTTCGCGAGGTGCTGCTCGAACAGGTCGGGACCGAAGCGCTCGATCGACGCGAGGAGCCGCTGCGTGCGGGGCGTGACGTACGGGTACGAGTAGATCTGCCCGTGCGGGTGGTGCAGCGTGACGCCGATCGCCTCGCCCCGGTTCTCGAACGGGAACACCTGCTGGATGCCGGGCATCGCCGACAGTGCCGCGGTGCGGTCCGCCCAGGCCTCGACCACGGTGCGGGCGCGTGACTCGCTGATGGAGGCGAACGAGCCGCTCGTCTCGGGGGAGAAGCACACGACCTCGCAACGACCGACGCTCCGGAGCTGGCGGTTGAGCCCGACGTCGGACAGCGATCCGAGCGACTCCGGGCCGTCCTCGGCCTCGAGCAGGGGTCCGAACGAGGGCGAGCGGTTCTCGAACACCGCGACGTCGTAGCGGCTCGGGATCTCCGACGGGTTCGCGGCGGTCTGCGGCGCGAGCGGGTCCTGGTCGGCCGGCGGCAGGAACACGCGGTTCTGCCGGCTCGCCGCGATGGACACCCACTCGCCGGTCAGGACGTCCTGCCGCATCCGAGCCGTCTCCGGTCGGGGGTCGAGGACACGCTGGTCGATGCTGCGCTCGGCGGGCAGCTGCGTGTCGGCGTCGTCGAAGTAGATGAGCTCGCGGCCGTCGGCGAGCGTCGTCACGCGCTTGGTGATCACCGACCCACCCTACCGCGCTCGTGAAGCGTTGCGAAGGACTCCGTAAGTGCGCGAAACTCGTGCCGTGGACGACGACCTCTCCTTCCTCGCCGGGTCGCTGCCCGCGCCGCTGCGGCAGGACCGCATCGTCTCCATCGTCGAGGGCGCGCCCGGCCTGGTCCGGACCGCCGCCCTCGCGGCGGCGCTGGGCACGAGCGAGGTGACCGTCCGCCAGGACCTCGCCCTGCTCGACCAGGAGGCCCGCATCCGGCGGGTGCGCGGCGGTGCGGTCCGCCTCGGGGTCGGTTCCACCGAGCGCCCCTTCGAGGAGACCGCCGTCGAGCACCAGGTGGCGAAGGCCGCGATCGGCCGCGCTGCGGCCGACCTGGTCCGGTCGGGGCAGTGCGTCGTGCTCGACGTCGGCACCACGCCCGCGGCGGTCGCGGAGGCCCTGGTGGCGCGGTCCGACCTGGTCGACGTCACCGTCGTCACGAACTCGCTCACCACCGCACTCGCGCTCGAGCGGGCGGTCCCGCGCTTCACCGTCGTCGTGACCGGTGGCACCCTCCGGCCGCTGCAGCACTCCCTCGTCGCGCCGTTCATGGGTGCCGTGCTGCCGATGATCGCCGCGGACCTGGTGTTCCTCGGGGGTACGGGACTCGACGTCGGCCACGGCCTGACGAACGTGAACCTGCCCGAGACCGAGGCGAAGCGGATGCTCGCCGCCGCGGCCCGGCGTACCGTCGTGGTGGCGGACGGCTCGAAGTTCGGCCGGGCCCACCTCGGTGTCGTCCGTCCGCTCGAGGACATCGACGTCGTCGTCACCGCCGGGGCCACGGCGGACGCGGTCGCTCCGATCCGGGCGGCCGGCGTCGAGGTGGTCGTGGCGGACGAGGACGGCCGTGCAGCACCAGACGGAAGGAAGTCGCAGCCATGACCGCAGCAGCACCCACCGGAGGGCAGTACCACCTCCGGCACGCAGGACCGGACGGGGTCGTCGAGGCCGTCGTCACCGAGGTCGCCGCGGGGATCCGGGAGCTCCGGGTCGCCGGGTTCGACCTGACCGAGCCGTTCCTGGTGACGTCGCTGCCGCCGGGCGCCGACGGCATCGTGCTCGTGCCGTGGCCGAACCGCGTCGCCGGTGCCGTCTGGGAGCTCGACGGGAAGCGGCAGCAGCTGGACGTCTCCGAGCCCAAGTACGGCAACGCCTCGCACGGGCTGCTGCGGTTCTCGCCGTACCGCGTGGTGTCGCAGACCGGGTCGTCGATCGAACAGCAGGCGACGATCCACCCGCAGCACGGCTGGCCCTTCACGCTCGAGACCCGCGTGCACCACGAGCTCGTCGACGACGGGATCCGGGTGACCCACATCGTCGTCAACCGCTCCGGCGTCCGCGCTCCGTTCGCGGTCGGCGCGCACCCGTACCTGCGTGCGGGTGACACCCCCGCCGAGGACCTCGTCGTCACGCTCGACGCCGCCACGGCGTTCACGGTCGACGAGCACAAGATCCCGGACGGCACGGTGTCCGTCGAAGGCACGCCCTACGACCTGCGATCGGGGCAGCGCGCCGGGGACGCCGACCTCGACACCGCGTACCGGGACGTCGCCGCCGACGAGCACGGCGTGCGCCGCACGACGCTGCACGGTCCGGAGGGCGACGGCGTCGAGCTCTGGCAGGACGAGTCGTTCCCGTACGTGCAGGTCTTCACGTCCCGCGAGTTCCCCCGCGGCGACGGCACCGGGCTCGCCGTGGCGGTGGAGCCGATGACCGCGCCCGCGAACGCCCTGAACTCCGGCGAGGGCCTGCGCTGGCTCGAGCCCGACGAGTCGTGGACCGGCACCTGGGGCATCCGCCGCGTCTGGTCCTGAGCGCCGCGGTCTCGCCTGGGACCGCTCTGCCGGATCCGGACCCGGACCCGGTCGTGGTTCCTGGTCGCGAGACATGCCGCTCAGGTCCTCGGCCAGCGGCACGTCGTGCGACCGGAACGATCTCGGGCGGCGCGTTGTGCGACCAGGACGGCGGGCACGAGACCTGCGAACGCGAGATGCATGCGCAGCACGTGAGCGACCACGAGACCTCCGGACACGACGAAGGCCGCCCCGTCCGGGGCGGCCTTCGTCGTACGTGCTTCCGGTGCGTCAGGCGCGGCGCATGCGCAGCGCCTCGACCGCGAGGGACTCCGTGCCGTAGCGCCCGATCTCCTGTGCCCAGGCCGGGTCGTCGCCGCGCAGGGCCGTGTACTCCTTGCCCTGCCGGCACACGTAGCCGAGGACGGCGGTGGCGGTGGCGACCTCGACGAAGTCGGTGCGGATGTGCCGCGTGGTGACGCGGGCGTTCCGGCGGAGGGTGTCGAGGAGGAGCTGGTTGCTCATCGTGGTGTTCGTCGCTGCGGCGAGCTCGACGATGCGGCGCGCGTCACCGGTGGTGCTGGCCTGCGTGGCGTCGATGGGCTCGGTCACGGTGTACCCCGTTCGTTCTCTGGTGCTGCGGTGCTGTTCGGTCCGTGGATCAGGACCGGGAACGACACTATCGGCGCTGTGCAGGCAAACCGCTGAACAGGGTCTGGACTGTGCACAAGACGCACCATGAACATCCTGTGACGGAGTTGTACCCCGGTAGGCGTCTCACGAGAGAGGAGGTGGGCCCCGTGGGGCTCGAACCCACGACCCTCGGATTAGACGTGACCCAGTCCCAGGGGGTTCCGCGTTCTTCGTAGTTCGCGGAATCGGCGCCGGTTGCGTTTCAGTCCGTCGCGGCGTCTACCAGGAGGTGCCGAAGTATGTTCGGGATAAGTTCGGGGTGAGCAGTGGGTTCACCGCTCAGTGGGCGGGCTCGTGTGGACGGCGGTTATACGTCCATCCGCCCGCCCCATCGCTCACGAAGGGTCCTTCAGGCGGGTAGCGAGGTAGGGCAGCGCCTCAGACGGCGACCCACTGCGCGTTCGCACGGGCCACGACGTTGAGGTTCGGAACTTGGAGATTGTCGCTGAAAACGACATATTCAGAGCCGATGTGCTGTTTCTGCGCAGTGTGCGCGATGCTGAACTGGGCTGCACGATAGCCGCGATACAGGTCGTCGGTGATCTGCTCTGCGGTGTCATAGGTCAAGATCCACGGGACGGGCGTCTGGGCGAGATGTGCGGCCAGTGCAGCGTGATCCTCATAGGAGAGAGAGTCGAGGTACAGGTCCTCGCCCTGCACGATGTACGGCGGATCGACATAGGCGAGCGCCTTCTGTCCCAGCCCTTCGATGCTGGACATGAAATCCTTCGCGTCGAGTTGTGTGACGCTAACGCGCCTTCTGTACTGCCCGATGATGCCTACTCGCTCGGCCAGCGCGGCCCGATTGAAGCGGGCGTCAATCTTCCAGTTCCCCGTCTGCTCAAGACCACCAATTGGTCGCGCGGAAAGAATACCCGACCGGTTGCACCTATTCAAAAAGAATGTCGCAAAGCCTAGGGTCAGGTCGTCATGGCCCTCGGGGTGGTCGAAGATGGCCCGCTGAACATGCCACTCGTCAATAGTCACGGGTGCCTGCTCAATGGCACGGATGAGACCTGCAGTGTCTTGGAAAACCGCCCGCCAGAACGCGGCTACTCCTGGCGCAAGATCGTTGATGTGAATATTGCGGACAACTTCGTCCACCAGAAGCTTGAGGGCCGCTCCGGCGCCCCCCGCGAATGGCTCAGCGTACGCGATGGGGCGGATGCTCTGTTCGCGGATCAAGCTGGCTAGGTATGGTGCCATCCTCGCCTTCCCGCCGGGGTAACGCAGTGGGCTGACGTAGCGTGGTGCCATCAGACGCTGCCGCCAAGCAGTTGATCGATACCAGCCAGGACCGGGCGGAATGTGCTGCTGAGGTTCCTAACCTCGCTCGCAGTCGGATCGCCGTACAGGTTGTGGACAAAAGCGTGGAGTGACTGCACCGCCATCCCGTCGTTGTCCTGGGTTCGGGTCCAAGCCATCTCCAAATCTTTCTGGCGCTTAATCGGGTTATAGCATTCCGGGTCGATCGCCAGCAGGGCTTCGCGAAGCTTCTTGCTTAGCTTCGCACCCTCGGTGCTCTTCACGACGCCCTTTTCAATTCCTTCCGACACGACAAGTTCGAGCAATATTCTGATGAGAATGCCCGCAACTTGCGGTGAGTCGTCGATGTTGATTTTCTGCGCACCCTGCAAGAGCTTATTGATGCGAGGGTTGACGTTCGGAAGTTTGAGCTTATGGAAGATTACAGGTTCAGGCTTCTGGGTTTTGGCTTTTGGAGTCTTTCCCGGCGTGGCTGACTGATCGTCAGTGGCCGGCTCGTCCTGGTCTGCCGCTTCTGTCGAAGCGCTAGCGGCGGTCTGGTCGTCTTCGTCTTTGCCGTCCACTGCGACAGCGGATGGGACCTGTGGTTTAGCAAGTCTCCGCGATCGATCTGGGAGGGTCTCGTGCCGATCTGACACGTAGGCGCGCCGTTGCTCCTTGGTTTTGATATCGGTGACGGAAAGGCTTCCGGCGAGATCTGCGAAGACGCGCGCTACGCCCGCGCGAAGGTCCTCAGGATCGTAGTGGTACACGATGCCGTCAGCCTCAAATTCGAAGCCGAGGTCCGAACGCACGTCCGGATCGGCAATCAGGCGGCCGAGGGTGGTCAGTCTTGTCCGCCGGACGGTAGCTACGTCGCTAAGGAGGGCAGTGTCGGACGGGAATGTCAACTCGATGGCTTCGCAGAAGATAGTTGCGCGATCCGCTTGCGAGCCACGCTTCCTGCGATAGTTGTTCGTTTGCCAGGCGGCCCACTCAAGTACGCCGACGCCTTCGTTCTCGCCCGTGTGTCGGAGGTCGATCCAATGCTTGGCTGCGTCGCGGTTCTCGGCGAGGAAGACGTCCATCGACGAGGGCGGCGTGCCCGTGGAGGCAAGGGCCTTGTATCGCTTCACGAGGTCGAGATCGAGATTCGTGCCCGCATCGGCGGCGAGATCAGGGTTGGCGAGGAGCTTCAGGCAGGCGAGCCGACGGTTGCCCTCGATGACCACCAATTCCCCGTCCTCTTCGACGGCCACAGCTGTCTCGGTGGGATTCAGGCTCCCCTGAGCGACGATGTCCTTCGCGAGGGCGAGCATCTTCATGGGGGCGTCTTGAAGGAGCGCCGTGATGGCGTCGTCCTGGCTCGACACCGCGTCGGCAAACCGAGGATTAGTTTCGTCGAGCAGGAGTCCGCTGATCGGTTCGTTCTGGATCATGGAGTTATCCTCGCATCATGGGGCACTGGTAGACACGAGTGTCTCTGCTGGCTTGAGATTACTTGAGCCGGATCTCCCAGACCCGCGCGCATCGCGGGGTGCAGCACGAACCGATCGCTGTGCGAGGCCCCGGGGGAGGGGTGGGCCGCTCCCCCTGCCCCCTCCAGCGTCATTGCGTGCGTGTCAGTAGGCGGCTGAGGCAGTTGCGCTGGGTGGTGCTGGCCCTTCCGATGCCGGGGGCGCGCGGCGGGGCTGAGAGCGGTGGTCCGGGCAGTTCCTGATCAGGAAAAGGTTGCCGCAGCGGCACCGATCTCAGTCCTGCCCACGGGGACACGCCCTGACCCATGTGGCGGCGAAGCCCACCGTCTGTGGACCGTAGCAGCGAACAGCGGCGCGACCGTTGGAGGCCGTGCCGCTGTTCACCATGGCTGCTTGAACTTGAGGAAGACGGCTTGTCAGGCCGCCGGGTTGTGTTGTAGACGCAGGGCGGTGTGCGCGGAGTCCTGCACAGGACAGATGCCACCCCGAATGCCTTCCACGTCTGCAGGGCAGTCGGGGACACGGCAGTGCGGGGCTGCGGGGATGGGCCTTGTCTCCCAGTTGGTGATCGGTGCGAGGCCGCCGACGGGCTTGATGTGCTTGGAGTTATCGGTCCTTATCCCGGCCTGTCCTGTCCAGTCCTGTTCGTCGAACGATTCGTCGATCGAGTCGTCGTCGGATTCGGCGTTCAGGGACATGAGCTCTCGTGGAGGCTTCTGAGGGAGTCCTCGCTTCGCCCGGTTCTGCTTGTTCACGGCCTGCTGCCGGATCACGGCTTCGCGAGATCTCTGGTAGCGAGCATGGTGGCGGATCAGGTAGAAGCTTCCGTCGTCGGACCACCATCCGTGCTCGACGAGTTCGGCCGCGGCCTCAGGGTTCTTGCCGAACCGTCGAACTTCTGCCTTGGGGATGCGAAGGTCAAGCAGCTTGCGGTTGGACCAGACGAGCCCTTCGAGGTGGAGACGGAACGCGGCGTCGGACAGGTTCCACGTGTCGTCAGTGAAGTCGTCTGACAGCTTGGTCCAGGTCACTCGGCCCCGCCTCGTCGACGGGGCACCCAGGGCCTCAAGGCGACGGTCACGGCCACTCCGTCGACTGGGGGCGTTCGGCGAGCGCCGCCGCCTCGAAAAGGCGGACAGCCAGGCGCCGAGCCGCGTCCGGCTCCATCGGCACGACGCTGCCAGAGCAGAGGATGTCGACGCACCGCGCTTCCGGGCGAGCCAGGGCGCGAGCGGTCGGTTTGCGATCGCTGTCGTTCGAGAAGTGCTGAGCGATAGGCTGGTGGTAGTTCACGAGATCTCCGAAAGTGGTGTTGTGATCGTCGCCCCTGAGGTCCTGGCCGACCTCGGGGGCATTGCTGTGTGTGTGCCGCTACGCGACGGCCGAGAGGCCGTCGAGCCACGCGAGGACGTCGGCCTTGCGGTAGCGGACCGCGCCGCCGAGCTTGGTCACCTGAGGCCCGTGCCCCTCGACCTTCCAGCGCGCCAACGTCTGGATCGAGATCCCCGTGAACTGTGACAGTTCGGCGCGCGTGGACCATTCGGGCAGTTCCTCGATCTGGCGGATCGGCTGCATCATTAGTGGTGTCTTTCTATGACAGTTGGAGGGTTGTGGTTGTCAACCCTGCGGACCGTCCGATCGTAGGAGCGGATTCCGCCAGGTGTCAACACGACACAGAGATATGTGCTTTACTGTCTTACTATGACAACTCAGTCGACCGGGCGTGGAGCACGATCCCAAGATCCAGAAGCCGTTGCGAACCGCCTGCGCCTCGAGGGTTGGGCGCAGGCGTACAGCAACCGCGTCGTCGACTCGGTGCTGCACTACAGGGACGCACGAGGCCTCAGCAACGCTGATCTGCTCGCGCGGCTCGGCGAGCTCGGGTGGGATCTGACGCCGAACACCCTCGCGGGCATCTTCCAGAAGAAGCGGAAGGCAATGCCCGTCACGGACGTCATGCTCTTCGCTCTGGCGCTGAACGTGCCTCCGGTCGCGCTGCTGTTCGCAACGCACGGGAGCGATGACCTCGACCTTGCTCCCGACGGGACGACCGTGTTGAAGCCGTATGAAGCTGCCAAGTGGTTCTCAGGCGCTCTCCCCGCCGCGGCCCGCGAGTTCGCCGACGAGCACCAGGACCTCGCTGACGACTACTACGACGTCGCCGACGTGGTGGCCTTGACTGATGAGATCGCGCGCGACATCGCAGCGTTCGGGGGGTCCCACGCTCAACTCGTTCTCGCTATCCGTGACGGCGCTGACAGCACTGCCAGGCGGCTGGAGGAAGCGGAGGCGCGGTTGAAGGAGCTTGCGAACCTCCGAGACCACTTCAGATTGCACTACCCGCAGGCGTCGATGCCAGCTCTGCCCGCCGCTCTGGAGTTCATCGACGAGCCGCGTCGCAATTGGAAGGCGCTCCCGATCGAGGGCTTGACCACGGATGACGACGTTGAGGAGGCCCGCAAGTCTCTGCCCGGCTATCGCATGCTTCGCGGCGAGGAGGCACCAAATGGCAAGGCCTAGGACCCCGATCGGCGCACACGGCGTCGTTCATACCCAGCGCGTGGGCAGCGCTTGGCGTGCGCGCACGCTCTACCGATTCCAGGACGGGAAGCGACGTCAGGTCGAGCGGACCGGTTCCACCGCGGCGAAGGCGACTGCGGCCCTCAAGCGCGCGCTTGTCGAAATCGAGACACCGATGTCCGAAGGGGTCACGCGGGCCACTTCGCTCTCGGCTCTCGCTGCGTTGTACCTCGACCTGAAGGTTGAGGCAGGACTGAAGCCCCGCTCCGTCGAGACCTACCGGCACAACATCAGGAAGATCATCCTGCCCATGATCGGTGATCTCACGGTGGGAGAGCTCACCACCCTGAGGACCCAGCGCTTCCTGACGCAGGTGGCGAAAGTCAACGGACCTGGCTCAGCGAAGGGGTGCCGTTCTGCGCTCTCGGGGATGATGGCGCTCGCCGTCTCCAGCGACGCCTTGCCCTACAACCCTGTCGCAGGGGTGGAGCGCATCCGGAAGGGGCCGTCACGTGCCGCAGTGGCTCTGCCTGCGGACCGCATCTCCGAGTTCCGGGCCGCAGTCCGCGGTGACGCTGAGATGCGACGTCTCGACCTCGTCGACCTGTGGGAGTTCATGCTGCACACCGGCAGTCGGATCGGCGAGGCGACGGCACTGACATGGGATCGAGTCGACCTCGACGCGGGCAAGGTCACCCTTGGTCCGAACGTTGTACGCATCATCGGTGAGGGCCTCCGTATTCAGGGGCAGGGCAAGTCCACGGCGTCGATGCGGACCATCTCGATGTCCGAAGGGCTGACCCAGATGCTCCGGGCGCGACGATCGACCGTCATCGAGACACCGGAGGGACTGGTGTTCCCCTCCGTGCTCGGCAAGTTGCGCGACCCGTCGAACACGGAGGCAGACTGGCGCGCCAACCGAGACAGATTGGGCTTCCCTGGCTTCAAATCACACGGCTTCCGCAAGACCGTGGCCACGGTGCTCGACCAGGCTGGGCTGAGCGCCCGCGAGATCGCCGGGTTCCTCGGGCACGAGAACCCGAGCCTCACGCAGGACGTGTACATGAGCCGCACCGCCGGTACGGTTAGGGCGGCAGCTGCCTTCGACTCACTGCTCGCGCGGGCTACTGCGGCGTGATTGTTCGGGGAAAGTTCGGGATGCGGGGCGACTGACGCCTTCGATCCCTGCAACTGTGGGCCCCGTGGGGCTCGAACCCACGACCCTCGGATTAAAAGTCCGGTGCTCTACCAACTGAGCTAGAGGCCCTCACCCGCAAGGCTAGCGGGTGAGGGCCTCCAGACGAGAACCAGTGCTGTCGGTCAGCTGCGGCGCCCGGTGAGCGTCCGCAGGAGCCACATGACCACCGCGATGACGAGCAGCACGATGCCGACCCACAGCAGGAACTTGAGGCTCGCGGTGAAGCCACCGACGAACAGCAGGACGACCGCGATCACGGCCAGGATGACGAGCAGGGCGTTCATGGAGTCTCCTCTTCTCAACGTCCGGGAGGAGTGCCTCCCTGCCGGAGCACGGTACCCGTGCGCGCCCCGTTGCGTTCGTGGCGAACGGGGGACGTGGGCGTCAGCGGCCGCGCCTACACTCGCCGGGTGTCTCGCGATCACCACCGTCCCGTCCACTTCACCGACCAGGAGTTCGCCGCGATCCAGGGCGGCGAGGACCCGGCACTGGTGAACCGTGTCGCGCACGAGACGGCGAACGCGCTGCTCCACCGCGTGCGGCAGGACCCGGACCCGGCGGTGGTCGAGCGTCTCGTGACGTACACGGACGTGCACGGCATCGATGCGATCGCCGAGCTGTGGGCCCGCGTGGGCGCGCACACGCTCCCGGGGGCACTGTGGCGCATCTACCTGGTGCGGGTCGTCATCCGGCAGAACCCGGAGGAGATCGCGTACTTCTTCGAGCGGGGCACGGAGCGGATCGGCACGATCGACGAGGCCGTCGCGGGTGCCGAGCAGCCGACGGGTCCTGCGGAGATCCTGACCCTGGCGGACCACATCCTGCACGGCCTCTACACGGGGGACCTCGCGGTGGCGCTCGACCGCGGCGCGGCGTTCTGCCGGCTGACCGCGGCGGGCGCGACCTCGGTGGCGGACGACGCCGACCTGACCGCGGGGGACCGCGCGAGCGAGCTGACGCGTCGGGCGCTGCGCTTGACGGAGCTCGCGGCCGACCTGACCGAGGCGGCGGCGCTCTGGCGTCGCGACAGCCTGGACTGAGCGAGGGGCGGGGCGGATCGACGCCGCGCCTCCAGACCGGCTACCGCCCACGCCGGATCGCGCCCCCCGCTCGGACGTCACACGCCTGAGCACACGGGGCGACGTCCGGGCGAGGGCGGGGCGCAGCGACAGACCGCGACGGCGGACGGCGACGAGCAGGGCCTGCGACGGTGGACGGCCTGACCCGACCGCCCCCGGACATGCGAAGACCGGGCCGCAGAAGCGCCTCTCGGCGCGAGGCCGCTCGAAGCGGCGAATTTTGGAGCCCGGGGCTTGCTGCGGCCCGGCGAGATCGATTCTACGAGACACGTCCTGTGCACGTGGCCGTGTTCACTCTCGGTGGACACGTTGCGCGGTCGGGCGCGTCACGGACACACGCAGCCGCAGCGCACGCAGCCGCAGCGCGCGCAGCCGCAGCGCGCGCAGCCGCGCAGACGTGCCGTGCGCACATCCACACCCTGCACACCGGGCGGGCGGACGCGCAGCAGGCGACCAGCAGACACGAGCCGAACACAGTTCCTGCACCCGGGACGGGCACGTCGCCCAATCCGCTCGGGCGACGGTGCCGAACAGTTGGTGTGACGCTCCTCGCGGACGTCACAGCGAGGGCCCGCTCGACCCGGTCCGGTACCCGCCGGTCAATTCCCTGCGGGTCGTGCGGCCCTCGCCCAGACTCCACCGCCGCGAGGATCCGAACCACCCGAACCCGACCTGCGAAGTGATTGCACATGTCGGAACCGATGCCACCGAGAGGGGGGAAACCTGCAATGCTTGCGCTCGTGGAACACGACACCGAGGCCTGGAGCTCCACCGAGCCCACCCCCGTGTCGCCTGACGATCTGCTCGCCCGCGTCGCCTCCGGCGACCAGGCAGCCTTCTCCGACCTCTACGACGCCCTGTCGGGTCGTGTGCTCGGTCTGGTGACGCGACTCCTGAAGGACCGCGCCCAGTCCGAGGAGGTCACGCAGGAGGTCTTCCTCGAGGTGTGGCAGCAGGCCACCCGCTTCGACCGTTCGCGCGGCACCGCCGCCAGCTGGGTCCTCACCATGGCCCACCGACGAGCGGTCGACCGGGTCCGGGCATCGCAGGCGTCGCACGACCGGGACACCAAGATCGGCATCCGCGACCTGGAGTCCGGTTTCGACCAGGTCTCCGAGTCGGTCGAGATCCGGATCGAGCACGAACGCGTCAGCCGCGCGCTCGCCAAGCTCACCGAGTTCCAACGCCAGGCGGTGCAGCTCGCGTACTACGGCGGCTACTCGCACAGCGAGATGGCCGAACGGCTCGGTGTCCCGATCGGCACCGTCAAGACCCGTCTCCGTGACGGGATGATCCGACTCCGAGACGAGATGGGGGTGACGTCATGACCGAACGCCACGACGACCCTGCCCTGCTCACCGGGTCGCACGCCCTGGACGCCCTGTCGGACGACGAGCGCGCGCTCCTCGAGCACGCTCTGACGACGTCGCCGGAACTGCAGGCCGAGACGGACTCGCTCCTCGAGACCGCGCTGCAGCTCGCGTACGCCGTCGAACCGATCGACCCTCCGGCGTCGCTCAAGGCGTCGCTGATGGCACAGATCGCACGGACCCCGCAGGCCGCGCCGACGGACCGCACGGCGCCGGTCGCCGGCCTGGAGGCTCCGCTCGCCTCCGCCGCGTCCCCCGCGCCCGTCGTCGGAGCAGCTCCCGCCCCGGCGCCGGTCGCCGAGACCGGGAACGTCATCGGTCTCGGAGCGGCTGACGCCGCCGGGTACGCCGACGGTGCGGCATCCGCGAAGGCCCGCCGCCGCTGGTTCCAGCGTCCGGCAGCCGCCCTGTCCGCCGCAGCCGCCGTCGCCGTGGTGTTCCTCGGTGTCGGGCTCGGTGTCGGCACGAACTTCGGCCAGACCGAGGGGACCAGCCCCGGGACCACGCAGGCCTCCGGCACGCTCGACTCGATCTACGCCGCGTCCGACTTCCAGCGCACGACCGCGAAGGTCCCCGGTGGGGGCTCCGCGACCGTGGTCTGGTCGCACGACGTGGGCAAGTCCGCGGTGATCCTCGACGGCGTCGAGCAGGCGCCGCAGGGCAAGACGTACGAGCTCTGGTACATCGGCTCCGAGGGTGGCGAGATCGTCCCCGCCGGTCTGGTCGACGGCGCCCGCAACGGCGTGCACACGGCGGTCCTCGACGGCAAGCTCACGCCGGGTGCGGCGATCGGCATGACGGTCGAGCCGGAGGGCGGCTCCGACCAGCCGACCTCGACGCCGCTCATGGCCGTCCCCACGACCCAGGCGTAGCACCCGCAGGGACGAACGGCGGGCGGCGGATCATCCGCTGCCCGCCGTTCGTCCGTGCGGGGCAGCGGAGTGCACGACGGAGGCCCGGTGCGGTCCGTGGCGGACGTGCACCGGGCCTCCAGGCCGACCGTCAGGAGACGGACCGGGTGCCGATCACCCGAAGCGACCCGAGACGTAGTCCTCGGTCGCCTGCACCGACGGGTTCGAGAAGATCGTCGCGGTGTCGTCGAACTCGATGAGCTTGCCAGGCGCACCGGTCCCCGCGATGTTGAAGAACGCGGTCTTGTCGCTGACGCGCGACGCCTGCTGCATGTTGTGCGTGACGATCACGATCGTGAAGTCCTTCTTGAGCTCCTCGATCAGGTCCTCGATGGCGAGGGTCGAGATCGGGTCGAGCGCCGAGCAGGGCTCGTCCATGAGCAGGACGTCCGGCTGCACGGCGATCGCCCGGGCGATGCAGAGCCGCTGCTGCTGCCCACCGGACAGGCCCATGCCGGGCTTCTCGAGGCGGTCCTTGACCTCGTTCCACAGGTTCGCGCCCTGCAGCGAGCGCTCGACGACGTCGTCGGCCTCGGACTTCGAGACGCGCTTGTTGTTGAGCTTCACGCCGGCGAGCACGTTGTCGCGGATCGACATCGTGGGGAACGGGTTCGGACGCTGGAACACCATGCCGACCTGCCGGCGGACGAGCACGGGGTCGACGCCCTGGCCGTAGAGGTCGTCGCCGTCGATCTTGACGGAGCCCTCGACGTACGCGCCGGGGATGACCTCGTGCATGCGGTTCAGCGTGCGGAGGAAGGTGGACTTGCCGCAGCCCGACGGGCCGATGAAGGCGGTGACGGTGCGGGGCTCGATCGTCATGTCGACGCCCTCGACGGCCTTGAACTTCGAGTAGTAGACGTTGAGGCCGTCGACCTCGATGCGCTTGGACACGTGGTTTCCTCCGGGGTGGGTGGTCGTTGCCGCTCCGCTGACGCGGTGCGCGGGCGGGCCGTGCTGGCCGATGCTGTCGGCCGGAGCGCGGGCGCTCGGTGCTAGCGGGGGAGCTTGGGGGCGAAGAGTCGGGTGATGAAGCGGGCGAGCAGGTTGAGCACCATGACGATGAGGATGAGCACGAGTGCCGCGGTCCAGGCCCGGTCGACGAACGGCACCGGGTTGGCGCCCTGCTGCGAGTACTGCGTGTACGCGAACACCGGCAGCGTCATCATCGGGTCCTTGAACAGGTCGTAGTTCATGCTCGCGGTGAAGCCGGCCGTCACGAGCAGCGGCGCGGTCTCGCCGATGACGCGCGCGATCGACAGCATGACGCCCGTGGTGATGCCGGCGAGGCTCGTCGGCAGCACCACCTTGAGGATCGTCAGGTACTTCGGCACGCCGAGTGCGTAGGACGCTTCGCGGAGCTCCATCGGGACGATCTTCAGGACCTCCTCGGTGGAGCGGACGACCACGGGGATCATCAGCACGCTCAGGGCGATCGAGCCGACGAGACCGAAGCGGGCACCGGGGCCGAGGAACAGCGCGAACAGCGAGTAGGCGAAGAGACCGGCGACGATCGACGGGATGCCCGTCATGACGTCGACGAAGAAGGTGATGCCCTTCGCGAGGGCGCCCTTGCCGTACTCGACCAGGTAGATCGAGGTGAGCAGGCCGATCGGCACGGAGATGAGCGCGGCGAACAGCGTGATCTCGAGCGTCCCGACGAGGGCATGCAGTGCGCCGCCGCCCTCGGAGATGACACCGCGCATCGACGAGTTGAAGTACTGGGCGTCGAAGCGGGCGAGGCCGTCGGCCAGGACCGTCCAGAGCAGCGACACCAGCGGCAGCACCGCGATGACGAAGGCCGTGACCACCAGCGAGGTGATCAGCCGGTCGACCGCCTTGCGCCCGCCCTCGACGATGCGCGAGACGACGACGATGAGCACGTCGAACAGGACGGTGCCGAGGAACAGGGCGGCGACGACGTTGAAGTCCTTCACCGCACCGCCTGCGTTCAGCAGGGCGAAGACCGCGACCAGGGCGACCCAGGAGCCGACGAGGAGGAGCCACGGCACGGACTTGTGCAGCTTGCCGTTGGCGTAGACGTTGCCGGCGGCGCCGGTCTGACGGAGGGCGAGGGACATCGGGCGTGACCTCTCAGGAGACCCGCTTGCGCACGATGTAGCGCGCCAGCATGTTGATGACCAGGGTGATGACGAAGAGGATCAGGCCCGACGCGACCAGTGCGTTCAGGGCCGTGCCCGACGCCTCGGCGAACTGCAGGGCGATGTTCGCCGCGATCGTCGAGGGGTTGAGCGACGTCAGCATCTGGAAGGTGACGTTCGTCGAGACCGACAGCACGAGGGCGATCGCCATCGTCTCGCCGAGCGCACGACCGAGGCCGAGCATGATCGCCGACACGATGCCGGACTTCGCGAACGGCAGGACGGACAGGCGGATCATCTCCCAGCGCGTGGCGCCGAGGGCGAGCGCGGCCTCCTCGTTGAGGGTCGGCGCCTGCAGGAAGATCTCGCGCATGACCGCGGTCATGATCGGGATCGCCATCACCGCGAGGACGATCGACGCGGTCAGGATCGTGCGGCCGGTACCGGACACCTGGCCGGAGAACAGCGGGAACCAGCCGAGGTACTCGTTGAGGAAGCCGTAGAACGGCTTGAGGAGCGGCGCGAGGACCACGATGCCCCAGAGGCCGTAGACGACCGACGGCACCGCGGCCAGCAGGTCGATGACGTACCCGAGCACCGGCGCGATGCGGCGCGGTGCGTAGTGCGAGATGAAGAGCGCGATGCCGAGGGAGAGCGGGACGGCGATCACGAGCGCGATGAGTGCCGAGTAGACGGTGCCGAAGACGAGCGGACCGACGTAGACCCAGAAGTTCGAGGCGTTGTTCGGCAGCTCACCGACCTTCGCCGAGAAGGCCGGGAGGCTCTGCCACACCAGGAAGGCGGCGACGAGCACGAGCACGAAGAGGATCAGGCTGCCGGCGACCACCGAGGCGGTCGAGAACACCCGGTCGCCGACGCGGACGACGGCCTTCGGCTTGGCGGGGGAGACGGTGGCCCCTGGCTGGGCCGGTGCGGTCGTCATGGGACTCCTGTCGGAGGGGAGGCCGGGCTCGTGGAGGAGCGGCCGGGGGAGGCGACGGGGTGGTGCTGGTGAGGCCGGGCGTACCCGGTGGTGCTGGTGCTGCGTCCGGGCCGGACGGGCGAGAACCCGGACGCCGGTCAGGGTGGGTGGGACCGGCGTCCGGGTGCTCAGCGGGCCTTACTTGATGGAGGCGACGGCCTTCGCGGCCTTCTCCGACAGGTCGGAGGAGAGGGCGGCCGACTTGGCCTCCTTCGCGGCGGCCTCCTGCGCGTCCTGCGTGACGACGTAGTCGAGGTAGCCCTTCACGAGCGCACCCTTGTCGGCGTCCTTGTACTCCTGGCAGGCGATCGCGTAGGAGACGAGGACCAGCGGCCACGCACCCTCGGCGGTGTCCTTGCGGTTGATGTCGATCGCGAGGTCGTTCTCCTCACGGCCCGAGACCGTCTCGGAGTCCGCGACGACCTTGGCAGCACCCTCGGCCGAGATCTCGGTGGCCTTGTCGCCGACCATGAGCTTCGCCTTGTCGAGGTCACCGGCGCCCGAGTCGTCGATGTAGGTGATGGCGTTCGAGGCGCTGGCCATCGCCGAGGCGACGCCCGAGGTGCCCTTGGCCGAGTCGCCGACCTGGTAGGGGAAGGTCTGGCTGGGCTCTTCGGTCCAGACGTCCGACGCGTTCGCCGAGACGTACTCGGAGAAGTTCTGCGTGGTGCCCGAGTCGTCCGAGCGGTGGATCACGGTGATGTTCGAGTCCGGCAGGTCGACGCCCTTGTTCAGGTCGGCGATCTCCGAGGCGTTCCACTTGGTGATCTTGCCCGAGAAGATGCCCGCGATGGTCTTCGCGTCGAGCGTCAGGTCGGAGACGCCGTCCACCTTGTAGGCGATGGCGATCGGGGAGATGTAGACCGGGATGTCGATGGCCTTGTCCGTGCACAGGTCGAACGAGCCCGAGAGCTCCTCGTCCTTCAGTGCAGCGTCGGAGCCGGCGAAGTCCGCGGCACCCGAGATGAAGTTCTTGCGACCGGCGCCGGAGCCGTCCGGCGAGTAGTTGACCGTCACGCCGGAGGCGACGTTCTGGAAGTTCGCAGCCCAGGTGGCCTCAGCGGTCTGCTGCGCCGACGAGCCGGAGCCGGTCAGCGTGCCCGAGAGCTTCGAGTAGTCGGTGCCCGAGCTCGAGGTCGGCGCTGCGGTGTCGCCGCTGCCGCTCTCGTTCGCCGCGCAGGAGGACAGCACGACGGCGCCGGCGATCGCGATCGCTGCGATCGAACCGATTCGCTTGATGTTCAACAGGGGTCCCTTCGGGAATGTCAGTGCAGGCGGGACCGCTGCTGGTCCCTCGGGCCGGTGCTGACCCGGGAGCGACTGTAGGGACGCGAGGTGACGGGGATGACGCTCCTCGGTGAACGGGAGGTGAACGAGGGGTTGTCCCGGCTCGGGTGCCGGACGACCGAGCCGTGGTGGGTGCAGGATCGGGTCACCGTGCGTGGGTGAGACCCATGCAGGTGCATCGGTTCACGCGGCGGCGGCGCGGGTCGGATCGCCGCGCCGAGCGCTGGTCCGAAGGGTCTTCGTCGTGGACTGTCCGGAGGCGCGGCTCACGACCGTCGCGGAGCCCGGCCTGGAGGCGCGGCTCACCACCGCCTCGGTTCTCGGCCTGGTGTTCACCGAGCGGACGGTCGTCTCCGCCCCGGTCGACTCAGGCCGGGACGGTGTTGCGGTGCGTCTCGACGGCGACGAGCTTCTCGCCCGCGATGTGGAGCACGGCGAAGTCCCCCACCGAGAGCATCGCGGCGCGGCGCAGGTCGAAGCGACGACGGTCGTCCGCGGTCGCGGAGGCGATGCGGGCGATGATGTCCGGCAGCACCGGACCGTGGGAGCAGAGCACCGCGGACTTGGCCTTCGCGATCCGCTTCTGCACGACGCCCTTGACGTCTGCGGCTCCGCGGTCGTGGGCGTCCTGGCTGATGTCCGTCGTGCTGGAGACACCGACCTTCGTGCGCGCGGAGAGCGGCTCGACGGTCGCGAGGCACCGCGCCGCCGTACTGCTGACGATCTTCTTCGGACCGAACGCCGCGACGGGTGCTGCGACGGCCTTGGCCTGGGACCGTCCGACCGGCAGCAGCGGGCGGGTGGCGTCGGGGCCGTCCCAGTCCGAACCGGGCACGGTCTTCGCGTGCCGGAGGGCGATCAGCGCGAAGGTCCGGTGCTCACCGGCGGCGACGCGGTCGGCGAACCGGTCGAGGATCGCAACGTCGCGCTCGTACGTGAGCCGTGCCCGTGCCTGGTCGACGGTCACCCACTCGATCGCGGCGACCTCGTCGTTCGGACGGAACTTGCCCGCGCGGTCGTACTCCTTCGAGCCGACGCGGGCGGCCCAGTAGTGCACGACCTTGTCGCGACCGCTCGGGAGCACGTACTCCGCCGTGCCGAGCGGCGCCCCGAGGTGCACGCGGTAGCCGGTCTCCTCGTCGATCTCCCGGACGGCGGTCGTCGGGATGCTCTCGCCGGGGTCGACCTTGCCCTTGGGCAGGGAGACGTCCTGGTGGTGGTCCCGGTGGACGAGGAGCACCAGCGGTACTCCGTCCCGTTCACGCCAGACGACCGCGCCCGCCGCGACGACGGGCCCCGTGGGGCCGCCGCTCACCGAGCCGAACGCTTCCGGGCCGAGATCTTCCGCATGAGCACATTCTGCACGTCGTCGAGCGGGCGGCCGTCCGGGTCGGTGGAGCGGCGCGTCCACTCGCCGTCGGACTCGAGGTGCCACGAGCTCGTCGTCTCCGCCATCGCCAGGTCGAACATCTCCTCGACCTCGGCCACGTGTGCCGGGTCGGTGAGCCGGACCAGAGCCTCGACGCGACGGTCGAGGTTGCGGTGCATCATGTCCGCCGAGCCGATGAACACCAGCGGGTCGCCGTCGTTGTGGAACGTGAAGGCCCGCGAGTGCTCGAGGTACCGGCCGACGACGCTCCGGACGCGGATCGTCTCGCTGACGCCTTCGATGCCCGGCTTCAGCGAGCAGATGCCGCGCACCCACACGTCGACGGGCACACCGGCCTGGCTCGCCAGGTAGAGGGCGTCGATGATCTGCTCGTCGACCATCGAGTTGACCTTGATCCGGATGCCGGACGCCTTGCCGGCGCGGGCGTTCGCGGCTTCGGTCTGGATGCGCTTCACCAGCCCCTTGCGCAGGTGCAGCGGCGCGACGAGCAGGCGCTTGAACTTCTTCTCGATCGCGTAGCCCGACAGCTCGTTGAACAAGCGGGTGAGGTCCTTGCCCACCGTGTCGTCCGCGGTGAACAGCCCCATGTCCTCGTAGATGCGGGACGTCTTCGGGTTGTAGTTGCCGGTACCGATGTGGCTGTAGTGCTTGAGCGTGCCACCCTCCTGCCGGATGACGAGCACGAGCTTCGAGTGCGTCTTCAGTCCGACCAGGCCGTAGACGACGTGCACACCGGCCTTCTCGAGCTTGCGCGCCCAGGTGATGTTGTTCTGCTCGTCGAACCGCGCCTTGATCTCGACCAGGGCCAGGACCTGCTTGCCCGCGGCGGCGGCGTCGATCAGGGCCTCGACGATCGGGCTGTCGCCGGACGTGCGGTACAGCGTCTGCTTGATCGCCAGGACGTTCGGGTCGGCGGCGGCCTGCTCGAGGAACGCCTGAACGCTCGTCGCGAAGGACTCGTACGGGTGGTGCACGAGCACGTCGCGCGTGGCGATGGCGCGGAACAGGTCGGGCTTCGTGTTCGGCTCGCCGGGCTGGAACTGCACCGGCGTCGTGGGGACGTGGCGCGGGTAGTGGAGGTCCGGGCGCGCGATCTTCGCGATCTCGAACAGCCCGCCGAGGTCGAGCGGCGACGGCAGCCGGAAGACCTCCTGCTCGGTGATGTCGAGCTCGCGCACGAGCAGGTCGAGGGTCACCGGGTCCATGTCCTCGGTGATCTCGAGACGGATCGGCGGGCCGAAGCGGCGACGGAGCAGCTCGCGCTCGAGCGCCTGGATGAGGTTCTCGGCCTCGTCCTCCTCGATCTCGACGTCCTCGTTGCGGGTGACGCGGAAGACGTGGTGCTCGAGGACCTCCATCCCCGGGAACAGGTCGTCGAGGTGGTTCGCGATGAGGTCCTCGAGCGGGATGAAGCGCATGCGCCCGGATCCGTCGTCGGGCAGCGCGATGAAGCGGGAGAAGTTCTGCGGCACCTTGAGGCGCGCGAACTCCTGCCGCTGGGACTTGGGGTTGCGGACCCGGACGGCGAGGTTCAGCGACAGCCCGGAGATGTAGGGGAAGGGGTGCGCCGGGTCGACCGCGAGCGGCATGAGCACCGGGAAGATCCGCTCGTTGAAGTACTCACGCATGCGCAGCCGGTCGGCCTCGTCGAGGTCGGACCAGTGCTCGACGTGGATGCCCGCGGCGTCGAGGTCGGGCTTCAACGACTCGATGAAGGCGGCGGCGTGCCGGTCCTGGAGCTCGTGCGCCTTCGCCGCGATGTCGCGCAGCACGTCGCTCGGTGCTCGCCCGACGTTGGTCGGGACCGCGATCCCGGTGTCGATGCGACGCTTGAGGCCCGCGACGCGCACCATGAAGAACTCGTCGAGGTTGGACGCGAAGATCGCCAGGAAGTTGGCGCGCTCGAGGAGTGGCTGCGTGCGGTCCTCACCCAGCTCGAGCACGCGCTGGTTGAAGCGGAGCCAGCTCAGCTCGCGGTCGAAGTAGCGGTCCGAGGGCAGCGACTCGTGCTCGATCTCGACGACCTCGTCGAAGTCGTCGAGGTCGGGAGCGACGGATTCGCCGTCGAGCTGCGGTTCGGTGTCCATGCCGACATCCTGCCACCAGCCCCCGCTGCCCGGAGGAGCACAGGTGGCCGCTGTGGAAACCGAGCGTGAACGACCCGCCTGTGCAGGGGCGTCTGCCTGTCGCGCCGGTCGTACCCCTCGAAGTGGGGGAGGAAACGTCACGATATACGGACGGTGACATTGCCGGGCTTCGCGGGTATGGTGGGCGGCGTTCAGGCCTCCGGGGGGATTCCACTGCGCGGGGGTGCAGGTACGAAGAGAATGAGGTTGACCATGTCGCGTGTCCTTTCCACCGAGCAGGCGAAGTCCGCCATCCGACAGATCCAGTCCATCGTGAACGGCGGCTTCACGGACCAGATCTCGCAGCTCGACGCCCAGGGGCGCATCCTGTCCGACTCGAACGTGTGGGACGGCCCGCTCGCCTCGACGTTCCGTGGGTCGACCTGGCCCGAGACCAAGGCTGCCCTCGACAAGGCGAAGACCGAGCTCGAGCAGCTCCGCACGCAGCTCGACAAGATCTCGCAGGACATCTTCACCGCGGGTGGCGGCGCGTAAGCACCCACCCCACGCCCGGTCCGCCGTCTCGGTGGGCCGGGCGTTCGCGGTCGGGGGGGGGCGACCGCACCACGGCACGTCGAGCACGACGGGCACGACCAGAAGGCCCAGCAGAGCCGGCGCGACCGGTTCGACCAGCACGACCAGTACGTCCAGCACCAGCTCCGGGGGGAACGACCATGGCCCAGATCCACGCCAACATGGATCCGATCGAGTTCGACGATGCGACGGCCGATGCGCTGCAGAGCGCGATGAAGTCGGCGGCGGGGGCGATCAACGGCCAGCGCGGCTCACGTCGCTCCTACGTCTCCACCGCGTCGCAGGAGTTCCGTGGCCGCTTCGCCCAGCTGTTCTCGTCGAACGCCGACGTGGCCGACTCGGACGCCGACCGGATCGCGACGGCGCTGGAGAAGGTCGCCGGTTGGGTCGGCCAGATGAAGGAAGCCGCGGCGAAGGAGCGGGACAACCGCAGGCGCGCTCGCGAGTGGCAGGAGCGCGAGGACGAGCGGAACGGCTTCCAGGACCTCTGGAACGACACCTTCCACTACGACCCGATGCCGGACATCAAGAACGACGCGCCGCCGACCTTCGAGCAACCGGACGTGCGCGCGCGGCCTCGTGAGACGCCGAACCCGGGTTCCGGTGGGGGCGGAGGCGGCGGGACGTCGTCGGCGCGACCGAGCGACCTCCGCTCCTTCGCGACCGGTTCGGTGTCGCTGGACAGTGCCCTCGAGGGACGACCCGCCGCACTGCGGGGGAAGCTCACCGAATTCGCCGCCAAGTGCTCGTGGGGCCACATCGACGCTGACAGCGTCGTCACCGCCTTCGAGCAGTGGCTCGGCGCAAACGCCCAGGACGCGAAGTGGGCCACCACCATCGCGGATGCCTTCACCGCGGCCGGCGGCGAGGGCAACGTCTCGACGGTCGCGGACTCCGCGCTCGCCGCGGCGCTCGCAGCCGCCGGGGTCTCCGAGACCCGCCAGGACCTGCAGTTCGAACCGCCGTCGGCGTACGGTGCGCAGCCCACGACGGGGTTCTCGATGGACCCGGTCAACACCTCGACCGGCAACTTCCTCGAACCGGAGCTCGACCTCGGGTTCACCGGCGCCTCGGCCTCGCTCGAGGTCACCCGCATGTACAACTCGCTCGACGAGCACGTCGGGATCTTCGGCCCGGGCTGGTCCTCGATCCTCGAGACGCGCCTGCTCCTCGACGACGAGGGTGCGACGTTCGTCGGCGCCGACGGCCGTCAGATCCGCTTCCCGCGTTCCGGCGAGGGCTGGGACCGCGGGGTCGGCGAGAACCGCTGGCTCGCCGCCGAGGGCGACCTGCTCGTCGTGCGCGACAACGCCGGGGTCCGGATCGACTTCACCCCGTCCGGTCTCTGGACCGGGCAGCGCGGCGGAGTCGGGACGGCGGTCCGGGTCGTCCGCGACGCCGACGACCTCGTCGTCCGTCTCGAGCACGAACGCGGTTGCTGGGTCGAGATCGAGCACGTCGACGGACGCGTCGCGGTCCTCCGGGCCTCCGACGGTCGGCGGGTTGAGTACGGGTACGACGACCGCGGGCGACTCGTCAGTGTGACCGACCCCGTCGGTACCCGCCGCTACGGGTGGAACGACGACGACCTCGTCGTCACCGTGACATCGGCTGCCGGGGTCGTCGAGGTCGACAACACCTACGACGACCAGCGCCGTGTGGTCGAACAGGTCAGTCCGCACGGCCGAGCGGTGCGCTTCGCCTACCTGCCCGGCCGCGTCACGGTCGTGTCCGACCACGACGGCTCGCGCGCGAACTCCTACATCGCCGATGCCAAGGGCCGGCTCGTCGGGGTCATCGACTCCGACGACCGGCGACAGTCGATGAGCTACGACCGACACGGCAACCTGGTGTCGGCGACCGAACGCGACGGCTCCGTCACCGTGCACGCCTACGACGACCGCGGTCGGAAGACCCGGACGGTGACCCCCTCCGGCGGTGACGTCACCTACGGCTACGACGACCAGGACCGGGTGACCACCGTCGTCACCGAGGCCGGTGCGGTCGTGTCCTACGAGTACCGCGGCGACGACCGCGACCCGTCCGTCATCGTCGATCCGGTCGGCGGCCGCACCGAGCTCACGTGGACGGACGGGGTCCTCACCCACGTGGTCGACCCGACCGGGGTCGTCCTCGACCTCGCGCACGACGAGTTCGGCGAGCTGGTGGCGACCACGAACGCGGTCGGGGACACCGCCCGGATCGAGCGTGACGCGGCCGGTCGTCCGGTCGCCGCGGTCAGCCCGTCCGGCGCCCGGACCGAGTACCGCTGGGACGCCGCGGGGCTCCTCGTCGAGCGCCGCGACGCCGACGGAGCGGTCTGGCGGTACGAGCACACGGCCGGTGGGCGCGTCGCATCGATCACCGATCCACTCGGTGCCCGCACCACCTCCGAGTACGCGGCGAGCGGCGAGCTGGCCACCACCGTCGACCCCCTGGGTCGGCGGGTCACGCGGACGTTCGACGACCAGGGGAACGTCGCCGCGCTCGCCCTGCCGGGTGACGCGGTCTGGACGTTCGCGCACGACGGGTTGTCGCGCCTCCAGGCCGTCACCGACCCGACGGGCGCGACGTGGCGGCGCGAGTACGACGTCAACGGCGGCCTCGCCGCGACCGTCGACCCGACCGGCGTCCGGCAGGAGGTCGCACGGGACGTCGCAACCGGCGTCGCGACCCTGCGTGATGCGTTCTCCGCGACCACTGTCCGCTTCGATGAGTTCGGGCGGCCCGTCGAGCAGACGAGTGACGAGACCGGTTCCGAGCTGGTGACGTACGACGCAGCTGGTCGGCCCGTCGAACTCGTCGACGGCGAAGGCGGCCTGACGCGCATCGAGCGCGACCTGGGCGGGCGGGTGACGGCGATCGTCAGTCCGTCCGGCGCCCGCTCGACCTACGAGTACGACGCCTGCGGGCGCCCGTCCGCAGCGGTGGACGCCACAGGAGCGCGGACGACGCTCACGTACGACGCGGACTCCCGCGTCGTCGCCCGCACGTTGCCCACCGGCGAGGTCGAGGAGACCACCTACGACGCTGTCGGCCGCGTGGTTGCGCAGACGACGGCGGGGTCCGGTACGAGCCGGTACCGCTACGACCGGGCCGGGAGGCTCGTCTCCAGCCACGACGCACGCTTCGGGCAGCGACGATTCCGCTACGACGCTGCAGGGCAGCTGGTCGAGGCCGTCGACGGGCTCGGGGGCACCACCCGCTTCGGCTACGACGAGCGGGGCCGGCTGATCGAGGTCACGGACCCCGCCGGCGGTGTCACGCGGCGCCGGTACGACGGAGCGGACCGCGTGGTCGCGGTCGTCGACCCGCTCGGTCGCAAGACGACGGCTCGGTACGACGCCGCCGGTCGCCAGGTGGAGCAGATCGACCCAGAGGGGCGGACCACCAGCTGGACCTTCGACGCCGCCGGCCGCTCGACGAAGGTCCTGGTCGACGGTCAGCTGGTGAGCGAGACCAGACGCGACGCCGTCGACCGCACTGTCGTCGTCACCGACCACACCCGTGGAGCGGGTCGGACGGTCGACCACGAGCTCGAGTACGACCGCCGCGGGCTCCTCGTCCGACGGAGCCGCGGCGGGCGATCCGTGCGGTGGGAGTACGACGCCGACGGCAACCGGACGGCGCGGATCGACCCGACGGGCGCACGGGTCGAGTGGCGCCGTGATCCAGTGGGCCGCGCCGTCGCCGTCGAACGACAAGGGCTCGCCGCGGCGACCTTCGCCTACGACGCAGCCGGGCGGATCGTCCAGGCGTCGACCGGCGACATCGTCCAGTCGTGGTCGTACGAGCGGGGTGCGCTGGTCGCCCACACGACGACGACGCCCGATGGCGCGATGGTCACGCGCGTCGAGCGCGACGACCAGGGCCGGATCACGGCGATCGACGGTCCGGACGGTCGTGTCGAGTACGCGTACGACGAGGCCGGGCAGCTCGTCCGCGCGGGCGACTCCGCGTGGGAGTACGGCGACGGTGGGCGGCTGCTGCGCGAGGTCGTCGACGGTGCCGCGACGACGTTCGAGTACGACGCCGCCGGGCAGCTCACGGCCTGCGTCCGAGGCGAGGAGCGGACGGAGTACCTGTACGACGGGCTCGGTCGACGGATCCGTCGCACCCACCCCGACGGGTCGACCGATGAGTACGCCTGGTCCGACCTCGGGTCGCTGACCGCCGTCGTGTCGCGGGACCGTTCGTACGGCGAGACCGGTCGAGCCGAGGTGTGGACCGACGTGCTCGGAGAGCTCGCCGACGTCGGCGGCGCCGAGGTGTGGTGGGACTCCGCCGTGCCGCTGCCCGCCATGGTGTCGATCGGCGGGGAGAGCGTGCTCGACCTGCCGGGCGGCGCGGTCGCGCTGGGGGACGCCTGGGCCACCGCCGGCTGGCGGAGCGCCCGTTCGACGGATGCTTCGGACCCATGGGCGGTGCTCGCATCGGTCGAGGGAACGGCGCTGCCCACTGGCGTCTCGCTCACCGCTGACGGCGGGCTGTCGATCGCGGGGCTGGAGTGGCTCGGGGCGCGCGTCTACGACCCGGCGGCGCGGGGCTTCCTGTCGACGGACCCGTTGGCGCCCGTACTCGGCGCAGCGTGGTCGGGGAACCCGTACTCGTACGCCGGGAACGACCCGATGCACGCGATCGACCCCCTGGGGCTTCGACCGGCGACGGATGAGGACCTGGCGGCGTACCGGGATGCGAACCAGAGCTTCCTGTCGCGGGCTGCGAACTGGGTCGGGGACAACTGGGAGTACATCGCCGCCGGAGTCGCCATCGTGGGCGGGATTGCGCTCATGGCAACGGGGATCGGAGGCCCTGCCGGGATTGCGGCGATGGCACTGGCAGGCGGACTGATGAGCGGCGGGATCTCGGTGGCTTCGCAGAAAGCCACAACTGGGCAAGTCGATTGGGGCACCGTCGGGAAGGACGCTCTCATCGGGACCGCAACGGGGGCGCTCGGAGCGGGAACGGGTGCCGCACTCGCCGCGAAGATGGGAACGGGACTCGCGGCCCGTGCCGCGACTGGGGCGGCAAGCGGCATGGTGGAAGGCGGTGGTACGGGAGCGCTCAACTACGCGACCTCGCCCGGGCCCCACACCGTCAACGGCTTTGTTCAGGCCACCGCGACGCAGGCCACAATCGGAGCCTTGAGTGGCGGTTCCACTGCGTACCGACCGAAGTGGCTCTCGCGCGCGGATGCGTCGACCTTCGCCGGGGGACTGTACCGGTCGACTTACGTGAAGGAAGGAACGACGATGTTCCGTTCAGGAGATGTGAACGGGTTCCATTCGGGAAATTTCTGGTCCACGGACATGCCCAAAAGCGTCAGCCAGGTGCGCGAAGACAAGGCGCTTCCATACAGGTGGGCGAGTAGCGGTCAGGATTCGATTCAGAACGCTGGTTTCGCTGCAGAGTTCACGAAGAAGATGCCTGCTTACAAGGGTTTGACTGCTCCACAGACTGGCGCTGATGGCGACTACTGGCGGGGTGGCACGAATCAGACGTACGTGCCCGGCGGCTACGCTGCCACGGACGTGAAGGGATACTGGTCGCTGGTGCCGTGATCGGAGGACCGATGAGTACGAACTACGAGGAAGCGTCCCGGCTTTGCGCAGAGGTCAGCGGTTACCTACGCGGGGCGCACCATGAACAGGCCGCTCGCTGGTACGAGCAACAGGCGGCGGCGCTCAGGAGCGACGAAGGGGTTGAACGGGTCGCGCTGATCCGGGCAATACACGAGTCCGTTTCGGCTGGGGCTGGAGGCCCACTCGGCGTTGTGTTGACCGATGCCACAGGAAAACCGGATGTCGAGGCGACAACCAGGTACAAGGAATCTCTTGACCGTCTGTATCGATTGACTTCGCAGTCGCGATGGCGTGATTGGCTGCGAACCTTCACGGGATGACGCCGAGTGACTACCGAGGAGAACCGGTGCATCTGCGGCGCGGGCGATGGCTGCCCCTGAGCCGCCGCTCGAGGAAGGCTGAGAACAATGGACAGGCGCGTGTTGCGCGGGCGCGTCGTCGCCGCGCTGCTGCTCGTGGTGTTCCTGGTCGTCCCGGCCCTGTTCCTTTACGTCGGACCGATCACGCTGAAGAGCTACGACGCTGGGCATCAGATCAAGATTGTCTGCTCGGTCTCGTCGGCGGAGTCGAGCACCGACTCCTCGTATTCGTCGCGAGGCGTCGGAGCCTCGACGCTGGGGATCGCCATCAAGACGGAGGACTGCGGGCCGCTCGCGCTCCGCTGGGGCGTGACGGGCGCCAACATCGAGCAGACGACCCGACGTCCCGACGCTGGTGGAAGGTGGTGCTTCACGGTCGGTCGCGGTTCCTACGAGCTGAGGGATCTGCTCCACCGCGTGCGACAGGCCGTCTTCGTACGCGAAGCGACCCGATGCGGCGATGCTGCCGCGGTTGACCGTGTCGGGGGCGGGAGCCGGATCGGAGCCATCCCCACCTGATACGTTGGATGCAGGTGCTGGCCCTGCCGGCGCCCGAGATCGAGTACCGCGCACAGGGGGCGCCGGCGCTCGAGGGGGCGTGTACTACCGGCCGCGGGGCGGCCGGAGCACGGAACTTCGGGGACGTCCGGCGCGCGAGTGCTGACCGCGAAGGACCATCATGACGACGCCGAACAACGGGCAGCCCGGCGACTGGCAGCCGAACAACGTGCAGCCGGACCAGCAAACGCCCGGGTTCCAGCAGCCGAGCCAGCAGCCGAACCAGCAGGCGCCCGGCGACTGGCAGCCGAACCAGCAGCAGGCACCCGGCTTCGGGCAGCCGGACCAGCAGACGCCCGGGTACCAGCAGCAGCCCTACGCCGGTACCGGCGCGGGTGTCCCCGCTTGGCAGCCGCCGACCCCGGAGAAGAAGGGGAAGAGCGTCGCGCTCCGCATCCTCATCCCGGTCGTGTCCGTCCTCGCCGCTGTCGGTGCCTCCGTGGGCGTCCGCGCGCTCTTCAACGCCAACGCCGAGCCGTCGCCGTCGGCGCTCGCGACCGAAGCGGCGAAGCAGGTCAACGAGAACTACACGTTCCCGCTCGAACTCGACGAGGTCACGCGGTGGGACGGCGTGACGGCGGACGGCGCGGAGCTCGACTACGCCTACACGATCGACTCCTCGGTCGATCCGGCGAGCCTGACCGCGGCGGACCTCAAGTCGTCGGTCGTGTCGAACGTCTGCCAGAAGAAGGAGTCGCGCGACCTGCTGTCGAAGGCGATCGTGATGCGCTACTCGTACGTCTTCGAGGGCACCGACCGCACGATCGACTTCGCGGTCACCGCCGCCGATTGCTGACACCCGAGCGGCAGGACTGACGCGCGGTGACCCCAGCACGCCGGGTCTTCCACGCGCTGCTCGTGGCGGTGGCCCTGACCAGCAGTGCGTGGATCGAGGTCGCGCACTTCGACGTCCCGGTCTGGGCGTTCGCGATCGTCTCCGTCTTCGGGCTCGCCTACGGCGCGGCGCTCGTCCGCGTCGGGGCGGCGGGCTGCCTCGTGCCGACGGTGCTGTTCCTCGGGAGCTTCGTGGTGCTCGGCGTCCTCGTCGAGCATGCGTCGGACTGGGGGCCGCTGCAGTACGGGTGGCTGCCCGCGGTGCTCGCCGGCGCGTTCCTCGCCAGGGTGCTGTTCCCGGACGTCGGGCCTCGGCGGCGCAAGGAGACGGCGGGCCGCGGGCTGCGCACGGCCGGCGGGGAGTGGCTGCGCGAGCTCGGCCCGATCATGCTGTGCATGGGGGCGTTCTGCGTCGCCGCGATGGGGGCGCTCCTGCACAGCGAGGGCGATGAAGCGCTGCGCTACGACGATGCACTCCGGCGGTCCGGTGTGGTCGTCACCGGCGAGGTCGTCCACGTCGAGCGTGCACACTTCACGGGCTACAAGGGTCGCGGTCGGACTGAGTACACGCCGGTCACGCGGCAGTCGTTCGAGGGTGTCGAGTACGAGACGGCGCTCGACGAGTACACGGTGACGAACGACCAGGACTACTACCGCGTCGGGCAGCGCCTGCGGATCATGGTGGATCCGAACGACCCGACGACCGCAGGCATCCGATCCGCGGAACTCCGCGAGATGTTCGTCGGCAGGGTCGACCGCGGCCGCGGCTTCGCGTTCACGGCCCTGCCGCTGCTGGCCGCGGGGGCGCCGCTCCTCGCGGTGCAGACGGTCGAGGGCGTCACGCGGAGGATCCGGACCAGGCGCACCCGGCGGTGGGGGAAGGCCCGACGACAGGTGCTCGCCGCTCGGCGGCGGGCTCGACGGCGGGCCGACGGTGTCGCAGCAGCCCACCGCGCCGGAGCTCACCCGCCGAGCGTCGCGCGGTCGCCCCGGGAGCCGCGCACGCCGGCCGAGTGATCACGTAACCCCGACAGGAGCAGTCGGCGACAGAGCGAGACGATCACCCGTCGGAGCCGGTCGTCCGTCGGAGCCGGTCGTCCGTCGGAGCCGGTCGTCCGTCGGAGCCGCACCGCGCCTCCAGGCCGGATCGTGGGACCAGCCGCCGGCGGTCAGCGCGGGAGCCCGCTCACCCACGCGCGGAACGTGACGGCATCGCTGTCACGGAGGACGACTGCTGGTGCGTCCTGCGCCTCGTACAGGAGCGCGAGGCTCTCCGGCGGCAGACCGGCCAACTGCCGACCCCCGAGCGACGTCGGGGCGACGAGCGCAGGGCTGCCGAGGAACGCGAGGGGCTGCGAGTCGGATTCGACGACCCCTGTCCTGCCGTCGATGAGAGCGCGGACCTCTCCGGGGTGCAGCGCGACGACGTCGCCACCGACGAACAGTCGGATCACCGGACGCAGGCGACCGCCGGGACCGAGCGGGGCGGTGGTCCAGTCGGCGCTGCACGCGATACCGCGCCAGGGTGGGATGGGGACGCCGTTCGGTCGGAGCGCTGCTTGGGCCGTCGCGCGGGGACGGACGACGCGCTCCTGCAGGTACGCCTCGAGCTCTGCGTAGCCGCGGGCCAGGCCCATGACGGAGAAGAGGCGCTTCCCGGTCGCGTCACGTGCCTGCAGGCCGCCGTACTGGTTCGCGATCGGTAGCACCGCCGCAATCTCGGCCAGGTCGACGCGACGCTCCTGGTGGAGGCCCTGGCGGACCAGCAGGTGGTCCTCCATCGCGAGCACCCGAGTCCGGCGCATCGAGCGGGAGAGCACGATGCCTCCGATGCCTGCCAGCAGGAGGACGATCGCCATGACGACGAGGCTGGGTTCGACACCGGTCGAGATCGTCGTGGCGGCGCCGAGCGCCAGCAGGGCTCCGCCCAGGAGGAAGATGATGGCGACCACGCGGATGAGCACCCACTGGAAGGTCCGCAGGCGCACGGTGACGAGCGCGCCGCCCTCGTTCGGCAGCGGCTCCCCACGCTCGCGCCGGCGTCGGTCGCTGTGCTTGGTCGCCGCCGTCACGGATCTCGTGATGACGAACGCCGCCACCATCGCGATCCCCGCGGACGTGATCGTGATCCACATGTGTCGTCCCCCTCGTGCTGCGGCCCCTGGACCGAGTGGTCGACCGCCACGTTCGGGACGGTCGACCACTCGATCATGCATCCCCGACCACCGGATGGTGTTCGGTGATCCCCCCAGGGTGCGTTGTGCAGAGTATCAATTCCAGCAGGCCCCGCAAGTTCGCATGTCGCCGTGCTGTGGCTCGAACGGGGGTGGTCTCCTCCTGTGGAGGACGGAACCTCACGGTATTTCAGCGGCTAGGATCGACCACGCAGTCGATTCTTGAGGGGGACGATCGTGATGTTGACGCGCGCCGGGGGAACCGGGAACCGGCAGGGGAGCCGCATCGCGGGAGTGGTGGCCGTCACGGGCGCACTCGCGCTGGTGCTCGCCGGGTGCACCGCCGACCAGGACCAGGTGACGGATCCGTCACGCGTGCTGCAGACGGTGGACACGACGCTCACGACGAACGGCGCCGTGAACGCGATCTCGGACACGACGATCTCGGTCGCCGGAGAGCGCTCGTCCTCGAAGGCCGTCGACCACGACGTGCAGGACGCGGCGGGGGACCTGCCGCTCCGGATCACCACGCAGTACACGACCGACAAGCGCTCCGGGACCGACCTCGCCGACCTCGACGGGTACTCGGGTCGCGTCGAGATCGACGTCACCGTCGAGAACCTCACGGTCCGGTCGCAGAACCTGTCGTACGACGTCGCAGGGGCCTCCCGTTCCACGCCGGCGCTGGTCGGCGCACCGTTCAGCGTCGCCGCGTCGACCGTCCTCGACGGGGTCGCACCGGACCGCATCGTGACCGAGTCCGTCGACGGCGGCGCGTCCACCGACGGCGTCGTGAGCACCAACGCCTCCGGTGACGCAGTCGTGCAGTGGGGCCGGCTGCTGGCGCCGCCGACGTCGGGAGCGAGCAGCACGCTGCACCTCGTCGCCGACGTCCGTGACTTCTCGACGCCCGCCATCGACGTCGCGGCGCAGCCCGGGCTGACGACCGACCTGTCGACCAGCGGCGTGATGAACGGGGCGTTCGGGTCCGAGACGGACTCCGAGCTCGCCCTGCAGCGTCGGACGATCGACCTCATCGCGCAGGTCAACGAGGTCCTCGCCCGTGCCGGCGGGACCATCACCGAGGTCCGCACGAACCTCGAGTCGACGTCCGAGACCCTCGGTGTGCGGACGGCGGAGCGGCTGCAGGAGAGCAGCGCGTCGCTCGCGAGCACGATGCAGTCGCTGTCGGGTGAGCTCGGTTCGCTGAACGGTGACCTCGGCTCGACCGTGCAGGCGACGCAGTCGACGGTGCTGCAGCAGCTGCAGCAGACGACGGGCAGCCTCGACGCGCTGCTCGGGGACACGTCGGCGACGGCACCGAAGGCGGTGCTCGACGGTGAGGGATGCAACGCGGTCCCGCAGACCGGTGCAGCGGGCTCGAGCGTCTACGGGAACCTGCTGCGCGTGTCCGCGCAGCTCGAGGGCTACGCCGACGCGAGCGAGGCGTGCAAGCAGCAGGCGACGAGCGACCTGGCAGCATCGATCGGTCCGGCTGAACCGACGGACGCTACGTGCCCTGCAGAGTCGACTTCGTTCACGTGCGTACTCTTCCTGTCCTCGAAGGACATCACCGCCAGCGCCGTCCGACTCGCGGACACCGGAAAGGCGCTCGCAGATTCGCTCCAGACAGACAAGGCAGATGCTGCCGTCGCCAAGGTCGCAGCGCTGCAGAAAGCGCTCGCGGGCCTCGCTTCCCAGGCTGGTTCCGCATCGGGGTCGCTGAACGGTTCTCTTGGCGAACTCGACAAGAGCATCGGGGCCGTCGAGCAGAGCATCGGTGTCCTCGGCGACGACGTCGATGCGGTGCACGTGAAGGCTGCCGCAGCTCGGGACGTCATCGGAGTTACGGAGGACTCGTTCCCCTCGAGGTCGATGCAGGCGCAGAACGCGGCACTCGCTGATGCCATCTGTGCGCTGGTCACGAAGCGAGAGGACGAGGACGGCCCCGACCTCGACCTCGACCTCGACCTCCCGATCATCGACGGCCCGACTTCTGGTCTCACCGAGGAGCAGGCGGACGATCTTCGGGCGTACTTGACGGCAACCCCCTGTGATGAGTCCGAGGACGGCCCGGGGCCGCAGAAGCCACCGGCCCCCTTCTCCGCGCCCATGGACCAGCGCCTCGCCGAGCAGGCGGCAGCATGGGGCGAGATCGAGCAGTCCACCGACGTGTCCAACCCCGACAGTGCATTCGGTCGAGCCTTCGTCGAACTGCGGAACCGCATCGCCGCAGTGCGCTCGGCTGTGGAGGCCGTTCGACGGGCTGGATCCGACGACGCCGGCGCCGCGGCTCAGCTCGACCAGTTGAAGACCAACATTGAAGCCGCAGTCGCACAGTCGGACGCTGTCGGCGCCGACCTCGGCGCGCTCAAGGAACAGCAGGACAAGGTCAAGGACGAGCTCCGCAAGACGGCGGACGACCAACAGAAGGGCGTCGAATCGAGTGTCCGGGCGCTGCTCGACGAGCGTGTGACGGATGTGTCGAAGTCGGCGTCGTCGAACGCGTCAGAAGTCCGCGACGCGTTCGACAAGTCCATCGCCGGGCTCCGGTCCACGGCTGACGACGTGACGAAGCAGTCGAAGGGCACCATCGACGAGCAGAAGGGCTCGCTGCAGGAGCAGAGCAGCAGCCTCGCCTCGTCCGTGGACGAGCAGACCGCGGCGAGCCTCCAGCGCATCGACGCGAGCACCAGCGCCTCGGTCCGCGACGTCGAGGGCGCCAGCACGCTGCTCACCGGCGACCTCAACCGCGTGATGCTCGACCTCGGCGACCGCGAGGTCAACGGCTCCGGCATCCTCGGCGCGATGGCCACGAGCGCGGCGAAGTCCGACTCCGCCGACTACCAGCTCGCCCTCGCGTCGCAGAACGCCTCCGGCTACGCCAACGTCCGTGCCGAGGACGTCGCGGGCATCCTCCTGCAGCAGCAGCAGTTCCGCGCCTCGCTCGACCGGGCGGCGAAGCTCCCCGCCTTCCGTCTCGACGTTCCGTCCAGCGCGACGTCGACGACGCTCTACGCCTTCCGGATCGGAGCCGAGCGATGAGCCACGTGCAGGACCACTCGACCGAGGCGGCCGCAGCGGAGCCCGCGGAGACCGCAGCGCCCGACGCCGCCCGGACCCGGAAACGCCGCCGCACTGCGATCATCGTCGCGGTGGCCGTCCTCGTCGTCGCCGCCGTCGTCACCGCGCTGCTCGCGGTACGTGTCTCGGCATCGACCACGGCCGAGGCGGTCTCCGCGACGGCCCCGGTGCCGATCAGCGTCGCCCACGTCCCCGACGGCACGAAGATCGGCGTCGTGGTCACGCTCGGTGACGGCGAGGGTGCGCAGTGGGACGACGCCGCGCAGGGTGCCCTGGTGGCGCAGCGCCGCCTGGAGCTCGGCGGCACGGACGTGCAACTCGTGACGAAGAACGACGGCGGGTCGATCGACGGTGCCCGGAAGGCCGTCGAAGCGCTCGCTGCCGACGGTGTCTCGGGCATCGTGGTGGCGACGTCCGGCGACCACGTCCGTGGTGCCTTCGCTGCAGCGGCCGACGCCGGCATCCCGGTCGTCGCACCGTACGCGGCCGGCGCGGACGACGCCTGGTCGACCGCGCCGTCGACGGAGTCCGTCGCGACGGCGCTGCAGGACGCGCTCGGCGACGCCGCGTCGCCGCTGCTCGTCGACCTGGGCGGCGGAGCGCCGTCCGGAGTGCGGTTCGCCCACGTCGTCGACGCGACGAGCGCACCCGACCTCGGCGCTCTCGCCACCACCGTCGCGCAGCGCACCGGCGCGGCGGCGGGCTCCACCGACGCCACGACGGCCGACGACCAGGCTGCAGCCGAGCAGGCCGGAGCCGAGCAGGACGGGGACGAGCAGGCGGCACCCGACTCCGACGCCGTGGTCGTCAGCGGTCCGGCCGGACGACAGGGAGCGCTCGTCGCCGCCCTCCAGGAGGCCAACGTCACCGCTCCGGTCGTCCTGACCCCCGAGGCCACCAGCCCCGCCTTCGCGGCTGCGCTCGCCCAGGCGGGCGGCAGCCTCAGCGGCGCCTTCCGCACCGTCGGGGTCGAGACCGACGACGCCCGTGCCCTGTCCTCGGACGCCGAGGGCCGCGCCATGTCGGCGTTCCTCGGCGGCGTGCGGGTCCTCGCCGACGACGCGGACGCGAAGAACCTCACGGGCGACCGGTCGTTCGCCTCGGTGGCGACCGTGGCCGACGCCCGCAGCCACGACGCCGTCGTGGCGCTCGTGACGGCCGTCGGGACGGCCCGGAGCACGGACGCCGCCGCGGTGTCGGACGCGTTGGCCCGGCTCGACCTCGGGGCCGGAGACGGCCTCGCAGGCCCGGCACTCGACTTCGGCTCGCGACAGGCCCTCGGCGATCCCGCCGGCGTGCTCGCCGCCTCCGCGCAGGACCTCGGGCTCCGCCCCGCCGCTGCGACCGAGGACGACGGGGCCACGCCCGCGCTCGTCTGGTTCTCCGACTCGACCGACTGACCCCGTCCCACCTGCACCACCCGCACCGCCGCACCACGCCCAGGGAGGACCGCCCATGCGCCTGCTGATCGAGCTCGACGACCGCCGCGAGACGATCGAGGCCGACGGGTGGGCGGATTCCTCCACGCTGGGGGACCTCGTCGCGGCGTCGCTCGGCACCCCGCTCGACCCCGGCACACCCCTGGCGGTCGACGGTCACCGGACGAGCTCCGACACCCCGTTGCGCGACCTGGTGCTCCTCGAAGGGTCCCGGGTCGCCCGCACCACCGAGGAGCCACCGCGCGCCGTCGACGGGTGGAGCGTGACCCTGGCGGGCGGCCTCGGGGCGGGCGTCGTCGTCTCGGTGCCGCGCAGCCGTCGGCTCGTCGTCGGACGCGCTCCGCAGGCGGACGTCGTGCTCCCCACCGAGAGCGCGTCCTGGGAACACTGCACCGTGGAGCGCGAGGACGACGGTGTCCGGGTGCGCGACTCCGGGTCGACGAACGGCACGGTCATCGCGGGGGAGCGCATCGACGACGAGGGCGTCCTGCTGACCGGGACCACGAGCGTCATCGTGGGCGGCGCGGTCCTGCTGCTCCGTCCGGAGCTGCCGGAGACGACCGTGCCGGCAGCGGGCACGTTGCCCAACCTCACGCCGGCCGCCACGGCGCCGTTCAATCGACCGCCCCGGCCGGGACGGCTCACCGACACCGAGCCGGTGTCCCCGCCGACGCGCAGGGACGTCGCCCCGGCGTCGAAGTTCAGCTGGATCACGGTGGCGGCTCCGCTCGTGCTCGCCGGGGCGATGGTGCTCCTGCTCGGGGACGCCCGCTTCGCACTGTTCGCGCTGCTCAGCCCCGTGACCGCGATCGGCATGTGGTTCGAGCAGAAGCACCGCCGGGCGAAGAACCTGAAGGAGGAGGAGACGCGCTTCACCGAGGCGGTCGAGACCTTCCGCGGCGAGATCGCCGCGGCCGCGGCCGTCGAGGCGGCCCGCCGGCAGGACCTCGTGCCCGACCCGGCGACCGTCGTTCGTCGAGCGCTCGTCCCCACCACCGACCTGTGGCAGCGTCGGTCGGACGACGACGACTTCCTCAGCCTGCACGCCGGCACCGGTGACGCGCCGTGGCGTCCCGAGGTCGACCAGCGGGCGGCGTCGTCGAAGCTCGAGGACGAGGCGAAGGCCGCGATCGCGGACAGCCGGCTCACGGCGGCGCCGGTCGTCGCCGACCTGTCGGACGCCGGCGTCGTCGGCATCGTCGGTGACCGCGACGGTGCGCTCGCCCTGGCCCGCAGCCTGCTGGCGCAGGCGACCGTGCACTGCGGACCCGCGGACCTGACGGTCGGGGTGTTCTGCGACGCGGGCCGCGAGGACGACTGGTCCTGGGCCTCCTGGCTGCCGCACACGCGCGTCGCGGGCAGCAGCACCGGCGCCCGGTGGATGTCGGCGCAGCGCGACCAGAGCGCCGCCGTCCTGCGTGGGCTGCAGGAGTCGCTCGACGAGCTGCCCACGCCGAACCTGCTCGTCGTCGTGGACTCCGACGTCCTCACCGAGGGCCGCGACGCCCCGGCACGCAGCCTGCTCGGCCAGGGCCGCGCGGTCCCCGGTGTGTCGCTGCGCCCGGGGGAGCGGCGCCAGCGGGTGAGCGGCATCGTCATCGCGACGAACGAGCAGCAGCTGCCCGCTGCCTGCACGTCCATCGTCACGGTCGGTGCGGACGCGGCCGCGACGGTCTACCGCCCCGAGGACCGCACGCGGGTCGAGGACGTCGTGCTCGCCGGCCTCACCCCGGACACGGCGGAGCGCGCCGCCCGCGCCGTCGCCCACTTCGACGACCCCGAACTCACGGTGCCCGGTGCATCGCTGCCGTCGCTCGTCCGCCTGCCCGAACTCCTCGCGCGGAGCGCCGCGGCCCCTGGCGGCACCGCCCGCGCCACCGCCCCGGGCGCGGGCCACGGCGCCGCCGCCGTCGACACGACCACCGCCGAGGGCATCCGGACCCTCTGGCAGACCAGCACCGGTACCTCGACCCCGGTCGGTTCCTCGGAGTCCGGCGTCCTCGAGATCGACCTGGTGCGCGACGGCCCCCACGGCCTGGTCGGTGGGACCACGGGTTCCGGCAAGAGCGAGTTCCTCCGCTCGTTCGTCGCCGGCCTCGCGGCCCGGAACGACCCCACCCGGCTCAACTTCCTCCTCGTCGACTTCAAGGGCGGCGCCGCCTTCGCCGCCTGCGAGCGGCTGCCGCACACCATCGGCACGATCAGCAACCTCGACGAGCAGCTGGCAGACCGAGCCATCCGCGCGCTCGAGGCCGAGCTCGAGCGTCGTCAGCGGGTCTTCGCGACGGCCGGCGCCGACATCGACAACCTCGACGCCTACCTGGCGACACGGCCGACCGAGCCGATGCCGCGCCTGCTCTTCGTCGTCGACGAGTTCGCCATGCTCGCGAAGGAGTTCCCGGACGTCCTGACCTCGCTCGTCGCGATCGCTGCGGTCGGCCGGACGCTCGGCGTGCACATGGTGCTGGCCACCCAGCGGCCGGCCGGCGTCGTGAGCGAGGACATCCTCGCGAACACGAACCTCCGGGTGGCGCTCCGCGTGCAGAGCCGCGAGGACTCGACGAACGTCATCGGCGTGCCCGCCGCGGCGGGCATCGGCCGCCAGCAGACCGGCCGCGCCTACGTGAAGCTCGGGCAGGACGACATCACCCCGGTGCAGACCGCCCTGGTCACCGGCCGCGCGCGCGACGAACGGGTCGAGCAGCCGGTCTCCGTCCGCCCGACCGACGTGTTCGGCGTCCCGGCACCGGCGCCCGCACCCGGGCCGAGTGCGTCGGACGACACCGACCTCGACGTCCTCATCGAGGCGATCCGCGCCGCGAACGACGCCGCCGGGTACGCGGCACCCCGCCCCATCTGGCCCGAGGCGCTGGGAGCCCGGGTCGACCTGGCAGACGTCCCGGAACCGTCCGACGGTGCCCGCCGCTTCGTGCCCGTCGCGCTCGCCGACGACCCCGACCACCAGCGCCAGGTCGCCGGCGGCTGGGACCTCGACGAGGGCAACCTCGTCCTGATGGGCATCCCGGGCAGCGGCACGAGCACCGCCCTGTCCGCCCTCGCCCTGCGTCTCGCGCGGACGACGAGCCCCGACGACCTCGACCTCCTCGTCCTGGACATGGGACCGGGGGACCTGGCACCGCTCGCGCAGCTGCCGCACACGACGGCCTACGTCGGGTCCGGCGCCGGGGCGGGCGAGCTGCAGGCCCGCTTCCTCCGGCACCTGCGCGCAGACCTCGAGCGCCGTCGGGCGAGCCCCGGCGGACGTCGCGCCGTCGTCCTCATCGACGGCCTGGCGGCGCTCCGCGACGAGTACCAGGACTTCGAGGGCCAGCAGCTCCTCGACGCCCTGTACCGCGTCTACGCCGAGGGGCCGGCGCTGGGGATCTCCTTCGCCGTCTCCACGACGCGGGCGAAGGCCGTGCCGTCCGCCATGGACGAGGTCACGACCCAGAAGTGGATGTTCCGCCTGGCCGACCCGTACGACTACGCGTCCATCGGGGTCCGTCCGAAGGACGTCCCGCCGCCCGTGCCGGGTCGGTACATCGACTCGACGACGAAGCTGCAGAGCCACGTCGCGACGCCGTCGGTGCCCCTCGCCGGAGCCGTCGTCGAGGTCGCCGCGGCGTGGCCGGACGCCGCGGCGAAGACGAGCGCCGTGGGACGTCTGCCCGATGCGGTCCGGGTGCAGGACCTCCGGACCCCGGCCCGTTTCGACACCGAGCCGTGGCGCCTGCCGGTCGGCATCGCGGAGGACGACCTCGGCACCGCGGCGCTCGAGGTCTACGACGGCGAGCACGTGCTCGTCGCCGGCCCGGCGCGCTCCGGCAAGTCGACGGTGCTCCTCGCCCTCGCCGACCTGGCACGGTCCGCCGAGGGCGTCCGCCCCGCCGTGTGGGCGGTCTGCGACCGCCGGTCCCCGCTCGCCGACGGTGTGTTCGACCGCCTCGCGGTCGGTGCGGACGAGGTCCCCGCCCTGCTGGCCGGCCTCCGCCTGGAGCGGGGCCCGGTCCTGCTGCTCGTCGACGACGCCGAACGCTTCGACGACGCCGACCAGTCGATCGCCTCGCTGCTGTCCTCCGAACGGCCGGGCCTGTGCGTGGTCGCGGCCGGCCGGTCCGCCGACCTCCGATCGCTCTACAGCCACTGGACGCGATCGATCCGGAAGTCCCGCTGCGGCGTGCTGCTGCAGCCCGACGTCGACTACGACGGCGAACTGCTCGGTGTCACGCTGCCGAGACGGGCCCCCGTCGCGCTGACCGTCGGCCGCGGCTACGCCGCATCGGGCGGTGCGGTCCGGCTCGTCCAGACGGCCGCTGCCGGCGCCTGACCGGCGCGACCACCACCGGACGGGAGGCGCATCGCACCGCCACGTGCCTCCCGTCCGGCGGGTCCGCGACCGGGAGGCACGGCACACCGCCGCCACACACCTCCCGTCCGGCGGATCCGCGACCGGGAGTCGCGGTGCACGCCCGCCGCGCGCCTCCCGGCGTGACCCACGTCACGTCCCGCGAGGGCGGACGCCGGTCAGTCGCGGGTGGTGATGCCGAAGGGCGAGCTCTCGAGGTCCGTGAAGTTGCCCACCGTCGCGCGGACGGTGCAGGACGGCGCGACGGACAGTGCGGTCACGACGAGGCCGTCCGAGGACACGGCCAGCGCACCCGAGCACCCGTCGGCGAAGCGCACCCCGGCCTCCCCGCCGGCGACGTCGGTGAGCATCTCCGACGGCTTCCCGGTCGAGGGGCTGCGGTAGAGGGGGTTCAGTTCGTCGGCACCGCTCGGCCACACCGGTACGAGCGTCACGGGCAGCGTGGTCTGGCTGACCGTGCGGTCGGGCGTGCGGACCTCGACGCCCTGCAGTCGCTGAACGGGGTACGAGGTCCCGGTGACGGCCTGGTCGGTGACGGCCGTCGTGGTCGCGCTGCCCGCCGCGTCGAGCCACTCCTGGAGCCCGGCCTGGTCGGGCACGTCGGACAGCCGCACGGTCGCCTGCACGGTCAGGTCCTCGCCCGCCGGGACCACCACGTCGGAGAGCGTCCAGCCGCAGCGGACGTCGACGCCGGTCAGCGACGGTTGGTTCCGGGCACCGCTCACCTCGTCGCCGGTCCACGTCACCGCGGGACACTCGGACCGCGCTCCGACCCCGGGCACCACCTCGAGCAGCGGGCCGCGGAGCGTCGCGGACTGGGCGGCGTACGTGATCGACAGGTCCACCGTGCCGGCCTGCGGGTCGACGGTCGCCTTGCGGGTCGTCGAGAGTCCGGTCGGCAGCGGACGGTCCTGCTGGTAGGCGCTCGCGGCCTGCGCCGTGCGGGCCGCACTCGGGGTGTCCTTGCCGCCCAGGGCGCCGGGGAGCCAGACGACCCCGCCGACGACGAGTGCGGCGACGAGCACCACGCCGAGGGCACCGAGCCCGAGCATGCGGTTCGTGAGCCAGTCCGGGCGCTGCCACCGGCCGCGCGCCGGGGCCTCGGGTTCGCGAGCGGCGGCGACCGGAGGGCGTGCGAGCGGCCGGAAGACCGTCTGCGAGCCCGCCTGCCCGAGTTCGGGCACCGGTCCGGCGTCCTCCGCAGCGGGTGACGGGCCGGAGCCGTCCGCCGGGGGACCGTCGGACGCGGTACCGCCGCCTGGACGGAGTCCGCGCACCACGGTGGCGGGCCGCTCGACCTCGGCGAAGGACTCCGGATCGGCAGTCGGGGCCAGCGCCGGGGCGTCGGCCAGCTGCCGGGAGAGGCGGCGCAGGGTGGCCGCGGCGTCGGCGGCCGCGGGTCGTGCGGCCGGGTCCTTCGCGAGCATCGTCGACATCGCCGACCACAGCGACGCGGGGACGTCGAGCTGCGGCGGGTCCGAGGTGACGTGGCGGTAGGCGACGGCGAAGTCGGTGCCCGGTCCAGCGAAGGGGGTGCGTCCGGCGAGCAGCTCGTAGAGCATCACCCCGGTGCCGTACACGTCGGCCGCGGGGCCCGAGCGCCCCTGGCTGATCGACTCGGGGGCCATGTACTGTGGCGTGCCGAGCAGCCCGGTCGTGGTGCGCTGCCGGTCGGCCATGACGGACGCGATCCCGAAGTCCGACACCCGGACGTCGCCCGTGGCGCCGGGTGCCCACGGGGACGCGAGCAGCACGTTGTCGGGCTTGACGTCGCGGTGGGTGACGTCCTGCCCGTGCGCGGCGGCGAGGGCGTCGAGCGTCTCGGCGGTGATCGTCAGGGCGTCCCGGGGCGGCAGCGTCCCGGCGTCGGCGAGCAGGTCGCGGGCGGAGCCCCCGCCGACCAGGTCCATGACGATCGCGAGTCGGTCGCCCTCGACGACGAGGTCGCGCACCCGGACGATCGACGGGTGCTGCAGGCCGAGCAGCACGGTGCGTTCGCGGACGAACCGCTCGACCACGGCCGGGTCGGCGGCGAGCTCGGCGCGCAGCAGCTTGGCGGCGACGTGCTCCCCGGTCGCGGTGTGCTCGGTGCGCCAGACCTCGCCGGTCGCGCCGGTGCCGAGCAGGTCGACCAGCCGGTACGACGCACCGAGCGGTTCGCCGCGGCCGTACTGCGCCCGACCCTGCTCCGTCACGTTGCCCCCGACTGCCCCCGGTCGACCCCTCGTCGACCTCGCGTCATGTTACCGGCCGGACCCTGCGGCGTACTGCACGTCGATCGCGTGCTGCGTGAAGCCGGACCGGCGGTAGAGCGCGAGCGCGGGCTCGTTGTCGCCCTCGACGTAGAGCGCAGACGCGGTCAGTCCGCGACCGGCCAGCCGGGCCGAGCCCGCGCGCATCAGGACCCCGCCGAGCCGACGCCCCTGCAGGTCCGGCCGGACCGCGACCGCGTAGAACTCGCCGACGCCGTCCTCGACCTTGAGCCAGCACGATCCCGCGAGCGCGCCGGAGTCGTCGCGCAGGAGCAGCAGGTCGTCGCCGGAGAACCACGGCTCGGCCTCACGGGCGCGCAGGTCCTCGAGCGTCATCCGGCCCTGCTCGGGGTGGTGCGCGAAGGCCGCGGCGTTGAGGGTCAGCCAGGCGTCCTCGTCCTCGGGGTCGCCGGGGCGGAAGGCGTCGATGCGGTACCCGTCGGGGACATCGGCCCCGGTGGGTTCGTCCGACACCGTCGCCCGGAGCTGCAGCAGGGTCCGTACCGGCGTCCAGCCGTACCGGTCGGCGAGGGCACGGGCGGCCGGGTGGTCCCCGTGCGCCCACGCGAGGCGCGGAACGCCCGAGGCCGCCGTCGCGCCCCCGGCGCCCGGGGTGAGCACCTGCGCGACGAGTGCCGACCCGACGCCCTGGCCACGGGCCTCCGGGGCGACGACGAGTTCCAGCTCGCCGTCCCGGACCACGGCGACCCCGCGTTCGTCCCCGACCACCGCGGCACGGCCGGCGCGCACGTCGACCAGGGTCTGGTCGGAGAACGGCGGGGCCTCGCCCGCGGCGGTCGCGGCGGCCGCGAGCATCTCGACGACGGCGAGCACTACTGGGCCGCCAGCCGGTCGGCCTCGTCGTCGTGCACGTTGAAGCGGTAGCCGACGTTGCGGACCGTGCCGATGAGCGACTCGAGGTCGCCGAGCTTGGCGCGGAGCCGTCGCACGTGCACGTCGACCGTGCGGGTGCCGCCGAAGTAGTCGTAGCCCCAGACCTCGCTGAGGAGCTGCTCGCGGGTGAAGACGCGCGAGGGGTGGGAGGCGAAGAAGCGCAGGAGCTCGAACTCCTTGAAGGTGAGGTCCAGCGGCCGCCCCCGCACCTTCGCCGAGTAGCTCGCCTCGTCGATGACGACCCCGGAGGCCTGGATCTTCGACCCCGACGGGTTCTTGGCGGCGCGTCCCGTGGTGAGGCGGATGCGCGCGTCGACCTCGGCGGGCCCGGCGCTCTCGAGCACGACGTCGTCGACGTTCCACTCGCTGTTCACCGCGGTCAGCCCGCCCTCGGTCACGACGAGGATGACCGGCGTCGTCGAGCCGCTCGTCGCGAGGATCTTGCACAACGCCTTGGCGCTCACGAGGTCGAGGCGGGCGTCCACGAACATCAGGTCGCTCTGCGGGGCGTTGACCAGCTGGGCGGCCTCGGCCGGGACGTGGCGGATCCGGTGGCTCAGCAGACCGAGACTCGGCAGGACGTCGCCGGGCGCGGCTGAGGTGAGTACCAGGAGCTGGGCCACAGGACCTCCAGAACGAGGGGACGTCGTGGAGCCATCCTAGTGATGTGTCGGAAGGGGCCCGCCGACCGGCCGGTCGGTCGGGCGTCCCGGTCGGCGAGGCCCTGTCATGATGGAGCGCGTGACCGAGCCCGTCCCGCCCCTCGACCAGCGCCGCCTGCGGCTCACCTCCGTGCTGCCGGTCTGGGTCCTCGCCGTGGTCGGTGCGGTGCTCGTGCTGACCCTGACGCAGAAGGACTCGTTCGCCTGGCTCCTGCTCGTCTTCGTGCTCTGCGTGCTCGTGAGCTTCGTGCTGCAGCTCATCACCGCGACCAAGGACGGGCTGGTCGAGCGGATCAGCATCGCGTCCTCCGGCGCCTTCGTCGTCGTGCTCGTCACGGCCGTGGTGCTGCTGGCGCGCTGAGCCGCGCGACCTGCGACCGCGCGGCACGCCCCCTGGCGCCGTCAGGCGTCCCGCGTAGACTCGCGGCATGGATTCGCTGCTTGCGCTCGAGCTGTTCTACGTGGGCCTCCTCGGCCTGGCGTCGCTCGCGATCGCGTTCATCTCGGTCGTCGTCGTCGTGAAGCTGTTCAAGGGTCAGCGTTGATCGAACTGCCCGAGGGTCTGGCACCCGAACTCGTCCCGCTGTCCTGGCTCGTCGGTGTCTGGGAGGGCACGGGCGTCGTCGAGTACCCGGTGGGTGACGAGGACGAGCCCCGCAAGTACGAGTTCGGCCAGCGCGTGAGCTTCAGCCACGACGGCCTGCCGTACCTCAACTACTCCTCGACGACGTGGCTGCTCGACGACGACCACACGCCCCTCGCCGCCGAGATGGGCTACTGGCGCATCGACCGGCCGAACGAGCCCGGTGACCGCGGTCCCGCGATGCTCATGGGCGACGGTCCCGCGCCGTTCAGCACGGTGGAGAGCGTCGAGGCGCTCCGGAACACGACCGACGGCTTCGACGTCGAGGCCGCGATCATCCACCCGACGGGCGTCAACGAGCTCTACGTCGGACGCGTCAGGAAGGGCCGGATCGACCTGGCCACCGACGCCGTGATGCGCTCGCCGAACGCGAAGGACTACTCGGCCGCGACCCGCCTGTACGGCCTGGTCGAGGGCAAGCTCTTCTGGGCGTGGGACATCGCCGCGCTCGGGCAGCAGCTCACCTCGCACGCCTCGGGGCAGCTCGCGAAGGTCGACTGATGTCCGCCTTCAGCGGGCGCGACGGCTTCGTCGCGACCGAGGCCGGTCCCGCCGCCCACTTCGGCAGCCCCGTCGGTGAGCAGCGGGCGCTCGCCTCCGGTCGCGCGGTCGTCGAGCTCGGCCTCGGGGTCGTCACGGTCAGCGGACCGGACCGCCTGTCCTGGCTCAACTCGATCACCTCGCAGCTGCTCACCGGCCTCGAGCCCGGCGTCAGCACCGAGACGCTCGTCCTCGACCAGTCCGGCCGCGTCGAGCACGCCGCACGGGTGGTCGACGACGGCGAGATCACCTGGCTCCTCACCGAGGCCGCCGACGCCGCACCGCTCGCGGCCTGGCTCGACTCGATGCGCTTCATGCTCCGCGTCGAGGTCACCGACCGGTCGGCCGACCTCGTCACGCTCGGCCGCTTCGCGGGTTCGGCAGCGCCCGACGGCGTGGTCGTCGAGTGGGTCGACCCGTGGTCGTCGGTCACGCCCGGTGGATGGGGCTACGCCGCCCCGGAGGCCCATCCCGCCTCCGACTGGACCCTCCGCATCGACGTGGTCACCCCGGACGCCGTGGCTGCGCTGGCAGCGTCGGACACGCCGGTCGCGGGGCTGCTCGCGTTCGAGGCCCTGCGCATCGCCGCGTGGCGGCCCTCGCTCGCGGACGTCGACGAGCGGACGATCCCGCACGAGCTCGACTGGCTCCGCTCCGCCGTGCACCTGTCGAAGGGTTGCTACCGCGGACAGGAGACCGTCGCCAAGGTGCACAACCTCGGGCACCCGCCGCGCCGCGTGGTGATGCTGCACCTGGACGGCTCGGACGGCGTGCTGCCCGCGCCGGGCACCGCGGTCGAGCTCGACGGCAAGGACGTCGGGCGGCTCACCGCGTCGGCGCTCCACCACGAGCTCGGGCCGGTCGGGCTCGCGGTCGTGAAGCGCTCGCTCGACCCCGCCGTGACGCTGACCCTGACCGTCGACGACGTCGTGGTCACGGCCGCGCAGGAGACGATCGTCCCGCCGGAGGCCGGAGCGACCGCGAACGTCCCGCGCCTGCCCCGGCTCGGAGCCGTGCGCCGCTCGTAGTCGTCGTCGGACGCGGTCCGGCGAGACTCGGCCCCGCGGACGTGTTCGCGCCCGCACGACCGTGGACGTGTCCGCCTGGGCGAGTCTCGTGGCGCGGCGGCCGCTCAGGCGGGAGCGACGGCGGACCACGGGACGCTGAGCTCGCCGAGACGCCAGCGCGTCACCCCGTGCAGCACCGGCCAGCCCCGGTCGCGCATGCCGTGCACCGTCGCGATCCACCGCTGGCGGGGGCCGTACGTGCCGAGCGGGGCGGCGACCGCCCACGCACGGTCGAGGTCGAGCAGGAACGCGTGCACCCGCTCCCCGGGGACGTTGCGGTGGATCAGGGCCTTCGGCAGTCGCTCCGCCACGATGCTCGGCAGCTCGAGGTCGGCGACGCGCAGGGACACCGTGAACGTGTGCGGCTCGTGCTCGTCGAGCGTGACCCAGGACGCCACGCGGCCGACCTCGTTGCAGGTGCCCTCGACGAGTGTCCCGCCGGGCTGCAGGCGGTCCTGCATGATCCGCCACGAGTCGACGACGGCGGACTCGTCGTACTGCCGCAGGACGTTGAACGCCCGGATCACGGCGGGACGGCGGCCACCGGGCGTCGGCGTCTCGAAGCCGCCGAGCCGGAACGTCACCCCGTCACGGGTGCCCGCGTTCGCCAGCGCCACGCGTGACGGCTCGATCTCGATGCCGGTGACCTCGACGTCGGGTCGGACCCGGGCCAGCCGGTCGCGGAGCTCCAGGGTCGTCGTCGGTCGGGCGCCGTACCCGACGTCGGCCACGAGCGGGTCGTCCGTCCGGCGCAGGACGGGGAGCGCGGCGATCCAGCGGTCGACACGACGGAGCCGGTTGTACCCGGTGGTCCCGCGCGTGACGTTCCCGATGGGCATGGACCCCAGGGTACCGAGGCGCACCCGCTCGGTAGACTCGGACGCATGACCTCCACGCTCGTCCTGCTGCGTCACGGCAACAGTGACTGGAACCAGAAGAACCTGTTCACCGGTTGGGTCGACGTCCGGCTCTCCGAGCTCGGCGAGAAGGAGGCGAAGCGTGCCGGCACCCTCATCGCCGAGTCGGGCATCGTCCCCGACGTCCTCTACACGTCGCTGCTGACCCGCGCGATCCAGACCGCCGACATCGCCCTGCTCGAGGCCGACCTGGCCTGGCTGCCGGTGAAGCGCGACTGGCGCCTCAACGAGCGCCACTACGGAGACCTGCAGGGCAAGGACAAGGCCCAGACGCTCGAGCAGTACGGCGAGCAGCAGTTCACGGAGTGGCGTCGCTCGTTCGACGTGCCGCCGCCCCCCATCGCGGACGACGCCGAGTGGTCGCAGGCCGGGGACCGCCGCTACGCCGACCTCGGCGACCAGCTGCCCCGCACCGAGTCGCTGAAACTCGTCATCGACCGGCTGTTGCCGTACTGGGAGTCCGACATCACGAAGGACCTGGGCGAGGGGAAGACCGTCCTGGTCACCGCGCACGGCAACTCGCTCCGCGCCCTCGTGAAGCACCTCGACGGCATCTCCGACGACGACATCGCGGGCCTCAACATCCCGACGGGCATCCCCCTCGTGTACGAGCTCGACGACGACTTCCGTCCGACGAAGCCCTCGTACTACCTCGACCCGGAGGCCGCCGCTGCCGGTGCAGCCGCGGTCGCCGCGCAGGGCGCCAAGAAGTAGCACCAGCACGACGAACGCCCCGCCGGACACCGGCGGGGCGTTCGTGCACCTCGGGCGGGCCTCAGACGAAGTGGTCGGCGATCTCCTGCACGAGCGCCCCGACGTCGTAGGGGCGACCGGTGTCGACCCGCACGACGGGGACGCCCGGCAGCCCGATCGGTGCGGCCGCGTCGCCGTGCTCGTCCCAGAAGGCCAGGATCTCCGCCAGGTCCCCGTGCACCTCGTGCCGGACGGGCAGTGTGCCGGGCTCGTACCGGTCGCGCAGCCGGTCCGCGGCGGTGACCCGGTCGACCTGGCAGAACACCTCGACGGCGCGCGGTGAGCCGGCGGAGGCGAGTCCGGCCTCCAGACGGTCGCGGTCACGGGACGGCAGCCAGACGGCGTCGAGGACGACCCCGTTCTCGACGGCCCGCGCCATCGACCACATCGTGTCCATCGCGATGCCGCCGAGCTCGCGCGAGCCGATCATCGGGCCGACCACGTCGGCCAGCGGTTCCTTGATGCGGTCCTTCGACAGGAAGGGACAGCCGAGCACCTCGGCCAGGGCGGCGCCCACCGTGCTCTTGCCCGAACCGGGCATCCCGTTGACGACGATCGCGACCTGAGCCATGCCACGATCCTGGCAGAACCCGTCAGGCGGGGGAGGCCGTCACCGACGCGGCGCCGGTCCAGTCGCCGGTCGCCAGGTACTCGACCTTCTTGGCGATCGACACCGCGTGGTCCGCGAAGCGCTCGTGGTAGCGCGAGGCCAGGGTCGCGTCGACCGTGTCGATCGGGTTCCCCTTCCAGGTCTCGCCGAGCACGAAGTCGAACACGCTCGCGTGCAGCTCGTCGACGGCGTCGTCCTCGTCGCGGATCTCCGCGGCCAGGGCGATGTCCTCGGTCGCGAGCAGGCGCGTGAGCTTCTGGGCCATCTGCACGTCGTGCGCGCCCATCTGCTTGAAGGTGCCGCGCAGGCCCTTCGGCACGACCTTCTCGGGGAAGCGCTGGCGGGCGAGCTGCGCGATGTGCTCGGCCATGTCGCCCATGCGCTCGAGCGACGAGCTGACGCGCAGCGCGGTCACGACGACGCGGAGGTCACGGGCGACCGGCGCCTGCCGCGCGAGGATGTCGATCGCGATCTCGTCGAGGCTGTTCGCCGCGTGGTCGATCATGGCGTCGTCGGCGATCACCTCCTCGGCGAGGGCGACGTCGGACTCGCTGAACGCCTGCGTCGCACGGGTGATGGCGGACTCGACGAGTCCGGCGATCTCGGTCAGACGCTCCTGGACGTCCTGGAGCTCCTGCTGGAAGACTTCGCGCATGGGGGATGTGCCTCTCTGATGCGTACCGGACGAGTGTCGTCAGCCCAGGTGAACGAACGGTGACCTGCGGCTGAACACCTCACGATCCGGGGCCTCGACTGAGCGGAAGCGGGGTGAACGGCGTCGGAACCCCGCGTGACGATCCCTACACTGGCGGCATGGACAACGCGTGGCTCGTGCCACTGTCGATGCTCCTCGGCGGGGTCTTCGGCGCAGGGGTCGTGGTGCTGGTCATCACGGCGGAGCGCACGGCCCGGGCAGCCGACGTCGCGGAACGGACGCTGCCCGACGGCGTCGCCGCGGTCATCGCCACGATGCACAACCCGGCCGTGGTCGTCGACCCCTCGAACACGGTCGTCGCCGCGTCGCCGCAGGCACTGACCGTCGGGCTCGTCGTGCGGCGGAAGCTCGTGCACGCCGAGCTCGTCGCCCTGGTGGACCAGGTGCGCAGGAGCGGGGAGATGGGGTCGGAGGACCTCGAGCTGCCCCGCGGGCGCAGCGGGGAACTGGTCGGCTACCTGAGCTTCCGGGCGGCGCAGCTCGGCAACCGCTACGTGCTCGTCACGGCCGACGACCTGACCGAGAGCCGCCGCATCGACGAGGTCCGACGCGACTTCGTGGCGAACATCTCGCACGAGCTGAAGACCCCCATCGGGGCGATCGGCCTGCTCGCCGAGACCCTCGTCGTCGCCGCCGACGACCCGGACCACGTGAAGCGGTTCGCCGGGCAGCTCATCACCGAGTCCGAGCGGCTCGGGGCCCTGACGAAGGACATCATCGAGCTGTCGCGGCTGCAGTCGGTCGACACCCTCGAGAACAGCGAGGAGACGTCGGTCGACAAGATCGTGCAGGCGGCGGTCGACGCGAACGAGGTCGTCGCCCGCGCCCGGGAGATCGAGATCGTGCGGGCCAAGCGTTCGAAGCTGCGGGTCATGGGCGACCCGGGGCTGCTGCAGGTCGCGGTGTCGAACCTCATCGCCAACGCGGTCAAGTACTCCCCGGACCACACCCGTGTGGGCGTCGGCGTCCGGTCCACCAAGGGGTTCGTCGAGATCGCGGTGACCGACCAGGGCGTCGGCATCCCGGAGGCCGACCTCGACCGCGTGTTCGAGCGCTTCTACCGCGTCGACCCCGCACGGTCGCGGGCGACCGGCGGCACCGGTCTCGGGCTCGCCATCGTCAAGCACGTCGTCGGCAACCACGGCGGCGACGTCCGCGTCTGGTCGCAGCCCGGCAAGGGCTCGACCTTCACGATCCGCCTGCCCGAGGCGGATCCCGAACTCACCACCGCACTCGAAGAGCAACTGGAAGAGCAGTCATCGTGACCAAGATCCTCATCGTCGACGACGAGCCGGCCCTGAGCGAGCCCCTGGAGTTCCTCCTGCAGCGCGAGGGGTACGAGACCGCCGTCGCCGCGGACGGCGTGACCGCGCTGTCGAAGTTCGACACCGAGAACCCCGACCTGATCCTGCTCGACCTCATGCTGCCCGGACTGAGCGGCACCGAGGTCTGCCGGCAGGTCCGGACTCGCTCGAACGTGCCGATCATCATGCTCACCGCGAAGGACTCCGAGGTGGACATCGTCGTCGGGCTCGAGCTCGGCGCCGACGACTACGTGACGAAGCCCTACTCGACCCGGGAGCTCCTGGCCCGGCTCCGGGCGGTGCTGCGTCGGCGCACCGAGGACGACCCGGGCGACAGCGGCATCCTGCAGGTCGGCGGGATCCGGATGGACGTCGAGCGGCACACCGTGACGGTCGACGGGGCGGAGACGCCGATGCCCCTCAAGGAGTTCGAGCTGCTCGAACTCCTGCTCCGGAACGCCGGACGCGTGCTCACCCGCGGGCAGCTCATCGACCGCGTGTGGGGGTCGGACTACTTCGGGGACACGAAGACGCTCGACGTGCACATCAAGCGCATCCGGTCGAAGATCGAGCGCGTGCCGAGCGCCCCGGAGGTCCTGGTGACGGTGCGCGGTCTGGGGTACCGGATCGAGGGCTGACCGGCGACGCACGGGAGGCCCGGTGCCGGTTCTCGGAACCGGCACCGGGCCTCCGGTGCGTTGCGTCAGGTCGTCGCGCCCGTCCGGCGCGCGGCGGTCAGTTCGTGCCGCTGTCGCCCTCGGACGAGTCGGTCTGCGAGTCGCCCGACTGGGTGCCCGGAGCCGTGGCGTCGCCGGTGGGCTCGGAGCCGCTCTCCGACGGCGAGGTCTCCGTGCTCGACGGGGTGGCCGACGGGGACGTCGTCGGGGCGAGGGTCTGGTACTCCTCGAGGGCGCTGGTGAGCACCGGGACGTTGGCCGAGACACCCTCGGCGCCCGAGTACGAGAAGTACGTCTTGACGAGCGAGCCGGGGACGGCGTCGGCACCCGAGAAGACGAGCTCCGGCTGGCCGGCGGAGCGCGTGCCCTGCGTCTCGGCGCCGGACTGGACGCTGGACTCGGCCTCGCTCGAGGGGCCGGCCGGGACGGCGGGATCGACGTGCGAGTTCGCCGGGATCTCGACCGTCTGGGTCACGCCGCCGACCTCGACGCTCATGGTGACGTCCTTCGACCCCGTGTTGATGAAGCTCCCGACGAAGCGCGCGTCCTCGCCGCCGTCGGAGATGAGCAGCGCGTTCCGGATGTCGATCGAGCCGGTGCTGACGTTCACGCCGTCGGTGATCTGCTTGATCTCCTTGGTGTGCGCGGGCGACATGAACTCGCAGCCGGTGGCGCCGAGCGCGATGGATGCCGCAACGGCGACGGACACGAGTACCCGAGCTCGCAAGAGATTCCTCCGGAAGATCACGATGTGGACCAGGCGGTCCGCGTCCATCCTACCGATCGTCGGGGGTGCGGGCCGCCCAGGCCCCTTACCCGAAAGGTGCTTGTGGTAAACTGGGGGTCCTGGGAACGGAGCCTGATACATGCAATTCGAGGTCGGCGAGACCGTCGTCTACCCCCACCACGGGGCGGCAACCATCTCTGAAGTCAAGACGCGCGTCATCAAGGGCGAGGAAAAGGTCTACCTGAAGCTGCGTGTCACGCAGGGTGACCTGACGATCGAGGTGCCGGCGGACAACGTCGACCTGGTCGGCGTCCGTGACGTCATCGGCAAGGAAGGCCTCGACAAGGTCTTCGAGGTCCTGCGGGCGCCCTTCACGGAAGAGCCCACGAACTGGTCGCGCCGGTACAAGGCGAACCTGGAGAAGCTGGCGTCCGGTGACGTCATCAAGGTCTCCGAGGTCGTGCGCGACCTCTGGCGCCGCGACCAGGACCGCGGGCTCTCCGCGGGTGAGAAGCGGATGCTGGCCAAGGCCCGGCAGATCCTGATCTCCGAGCTCGCCCTGGCCGAGAAGACCGACGAGGACAAGGCATCGACCGTCCTCGACGAGGTCCTCGCCTCGTAGCGCGGACCGCCGCTGGACGACACGACGACGACCGCCCTGCTCCCCGATCGGGTGAGCAGGGCGGTCGTCGTCGTCGCAGCCGGTTCCGGCACGCGGTTGGGCATCGGGGACGCGAAGGCGTTCGTCCCGGTCGCGGGCGAGCCGATGCTCACCCGCGCCCTGCGCACCGTGCTCACCCTGGCCGAGCCGACCGTCCTCGTGGTCGTGGCACCCGCAGCCCGGCTCGACGAGTGCCGCGCCCTGGTCGCGGCGACCGCCGGACACGCGGTCGACCTCACCGTGGTCGTCGCGGGCGGTGCTGACCGCCACGCCTCGGTCCAGGCGGGCCTCGACGCCCTGCCGCACGGCATCGAGTGGGTCGGTGTCCACGACGCCGCCCGCTGCCTGACGCCGGCGGCGCAGTTCGACGCCGTGTTCGACCGTGCAGGCGCGACCGGTGACGGCGTCGTCCCGGCCCTGCCCGTCACGGACACGGTCAAGCGTGTCGACGCGGACGTCGTGGTCGAGACCGTCGACCGGTCGGCGCTCGTCGGGGTGCAGACGCCGCAGGTCTTCCCGCTCGCCGCACTCCGGGCCGCCTACGCGGGCGCCGAGCGCTCCGAGACCGACGACGCGGGTGTGTTCCGGGCGGCCGGGGGAACGGTCCGCACGGTGCCGGGAGACGCCGACGCGTTCAAGATCACCACGCGGTGGGACCTCGCGCGGGCCGAGGCGCTCGTGGCCTCCCGCACCGGTGCGGCAGCCGCGGCGCCCGACGTCCGAGTGGGCCTCGGGGTCGACGTGCACGCCTTCGACGCCGCGTCGCCGTGCCGGGTCGGGCTGCTCGACTTCCCCGGCGAACCGGGGCTCTCCGGGCACAGCGACGGCGACGCGGTCGCCCACGCGGTCTGCGACGCACTGCTGTCGGCGGGCGGCCTCGGTGACATCGGCGGGCGCTTCGGCACCTCCGACCCGCGCTACGCCGGGGCCACCGGTGACGTCTTCGTCCGCGGGGCCGTCGAGCTCCTGCGCTCGGCCGGTCTCGCGCCGACCTCGGTCACGGTCCAGGTGATCGGGAACCGTCCCCGCATCGGTGCCCGACGCGACGAGATGCAGGCCGCCCTGGCCGCGGTCGTCGGTGCTCCCGTCGCGGTCTCCGGCACGACGACGGACGGCCTCGGCCTGACCGGGCGCGGGGAGGGGCTCGCGGCGATCGCGACCGCCGTCGTCCGGCCGCGCTGACCGCTGCCGACCCCCTCCGTCACCCGGCGCGTCCGACGTCCTAGGCTTGGGGCGTGACCGTTCGCCTGTACGACTCCCGCGCCGCAGCCGTCGTCGACCTCGTCCCGCTGGTCGACGGACAGGTGAGCATGTACGTGTGCGGGCCGACGGTGCAGTCGTCGCCGCACATCGGGCACCTGCGCTCGGCACTGGTCTACGACGTGTGGCGCCGGTGGCTGACGTACCGCGGGTACCGGGTGACCCTCGTGCGGAACGTCACCGACATCGACGACAAGGTGCTCGACCTGGCCGCGGGCACCGACGAGCAGTGGTTCGCCCGGGCGTACCGCGTCGAGCGGGAGTTCACCGCCGCGTACGACGCCCTCGGGATCCTCGCCCCGACGTACGAGCCGCGGGCGACCGCGAGCGTGCCGCAGATGCACGAGATCATCGAGCGGCTGATCGAGCGCGGGTACGCGTACGCCGCCGCCGACGGCACGGGCGACGTGTACTTCGACACCGGCAGCTGGGAGTCCTACGGCGCCCTGACGCGCCAGCGACGCGAGGACATGGTCGAGGCCACCGACGCCGACCCCCGCGGCAAGCGCGATCCGCGGGACTTCGCGCTCTGGAAGGGTGCCAAGCCGGGCGAGCCGACGACGGCGACCTGGGACTCCCCGTGGGGGCCGGGCCGCCCGGGCTGGCACATCGAGTGCTCGGCGATGTCGCGGCGCTACCTCGGCCCGGCGTTCGACATCCACGGCGGCGGCCTCGACCTGCGCTTCCCGCACCACGAGAACGAGCTCGCGCAGTCGACCGCGGCCGGCGACCCGTTCGCGTCGTACTGGCTGCACAACGGCCTGGTGACGGTCGAGGGGCAGAAGATGTCGAAGTCCCTCGGGAACTCGATCTTCGCCGCCGACTTCCTCGCGTCCGCCCGTCCGGTCGTGGTCCGGTACTTCCTCGGCGCGGCGCACTACCGGTCCTCGATCGACCACCACGACGGCTCGCTGGCCGAGGCCGAGGCCGCCTACGACCGGATCGAGGGGTTCCTGGCCCGCGCGGAACCCCGGCTCGAGGGGGTCCCGCTCCGCGACGCCCCGGCCGTGCCCGACGCGTTCGCGGCCGCGATGGACGACGACCTCGCGGTGCCGCAGGCACTGGCCGTGCTGCACGAGACGGTCCGCGCCGGGAACGCCGCGCTCGACGCCGACGATGCGGAAGCGCTCGGGGTCGCGTACCATCAGGTGGCCGCCATGGTCGAGGTCCTCGGCATCGACCCGCGAGCGGCCCACTGGTCCGGTGGTGCGCAGGACGTCTCGGCCGCACCGCTCGCCGCGCTCGTCGACCGCCTCGTGCAGGAGCGCGCCGATGCCCGTGCGGCACGCGACTTCGCCACGGCGGACCGGGTGCGGGACGACCTCGCAGCCGCGGGGATCACCATCGAGGACACCGCAGCAGGAACACGCTGGAGCATCGCCTGACAACGGCCGTGCCGGACAGGAGAGAGCAATGAAGAACGTCTCGGGGAGCAAGAAGGGCCGGCCCGGCGCCGTCCGCTCCGGCCGCAAGGGCAACAAGCAGGTCGGCTCCGGCGGCCAGGGCGCGCAGGCGCTCGAGGGGCGCAAGCCCACGCCGAAGGCCGAGGACCGGCCGTACCACCCCGCCGGCAAGCGCAAGGCGGCGAAGGACCGGCTCGACGCTGCCCGCGGCCGTCACGGTGCGTCGAGCTCGCCGCAGCAGCGCACCGGTCGGCCGCCGCAGCGCAAGAGCGACGACTCCGAGCTCGTGACCGGGCGCAACTCCGTGCTCGAGGCCCTGCGCACGAAGACCCCGTCGACGACGCTGTACATCGCCGCCCGCATCGAGGTCGACGACCGCGTCAAGGAGATCCTGGCGCTCGCCAACCACCGCGGCGTCCCGATCATGGAGATCATGCGGCCGGAGCTCGACCGCATCACGGGCCACGACAGCGTGCACCAGGGTGTCGCGCTGAAGGTCCCGGCGTACGAGTACGCCGTCGCCGAGGACCTCGCCGAGCGCGCGTTCTCCCGCGACCAGGTCCCGCTCATGGTCGCCCTCGACGGCATCACCGACCCGCGGAACCTCGGCGCGATCATCCGCTCGACCGCGGCCTTCGGTGGCCACGGCGTCATCGTGCCGCAGCGCCGCTCGGTCGGCGTCACGGCGTCGGCGTGGAAGACGAGTGCCGGTGCCGCTGCGCGCACGCCCGTCGCGATGGCGCCGAACCTGACGCAGACGCTCAAGTCGCTGAAGTCGATGGGGCTCTTCGTGCTCGGTCTCGACGGCGACGGGGACGTGGAGCTCGACGCTCTCGAGCTCGCCGACCGGCCGATCGTGATCGTCGTCGGGTCCGAGGGCAAGGGTCTGTCCCGCCTGGTCACCGAGACCTGCGACGCGATCGTCTCGATCCCGATCTCCAGCGCCACCGAGTCGCTCAACGCGGGCATCGCCGCGAGCGTCACCCTGTGGGAGGTCGCTCGGCGCCGTCGCGCCGAGTAGGCGCGCGCTGCGCGGTGGCGCAGCACGCAGCCACCCGACCACCTGGAGGCCCGGTGCCGGTCCACGAGACCGGCACCGGGCCTCCAGTCCGTCCGGCTACACCGTCGCGCGCCAGTCCTCGACGTCGTCCTCGTCTGCCGTGTCGTCCTCGACGACGGGGATCGGCAGCGTCATGGACGACGTCGGCGGGTTGATGAGCAGCCGCTCGTCGCGGCGGTGTCGCAGCACGTCGTTGATGTACGCCGTCGTGGCCTCGGGCAGGGAGACCGAACGCTCTTCCTCCTGGGACATGAACCAGCGGTGCTCGAGCAGCTCGTGGAAGACCTCGGCGGGCTCCAGACGTCCGCGCAGGTCACGCGGGATCGAGCGGATCACCGGCTCGAACACCCGGGACACCCACTCGTGCGCCACCATCTCCTCGTCGAGCTGGTCCCGCCCGTTCCGCGCCCGGTAGGCGTCGAGGTCGTTGAGCAGCCGCCGCGCCTGGTTCTCGCCGGCGTCGAGCCCGGTCAGCCGGAGCAGACGCCTCTGGTGGTGTCCGGCGTCGACGACCTTCGGCTGGATCCGCACCTGCGAGCCGCCCTCGGTGGTGTGGATCGAGAGCTCCTCGATGTCGAACCCGAGGGCGTTCAGACGCTCGACCCGGTCGTTGATGCGCCAGCGCTCCTTGACGTCGAACTGCTCGGTGCCGGTCAGCTCCTTCCAGAGCGTCCGGTACTGCGCGACGATCCGGTTCGACACGTCCACGGGGTCGGCGTTCTCGTCGAGGCGCCCGCCGGCCTCGAGGTCGAGGAGCTCGCCGGCGATGTTGACCCGGGCCACCTCGAGGTCGTTCTCGCGCTGGCCGTTGGAGAGGCCGCCCGGGTAGAGCTTCCCGGTCTCGGCGTCCACGAGGTACGCGGCGAAGGCACCCGCGTCGCGGCGGAACAGGGTGTTCGACAGCGAGACGTCGCCCCAGTAGAAGCCGATGACGTGCAGGCGCACGAGCAGCAGCGCGAGGGCGTCGACCAGGCGCGTGGCGGTCTCGGGTCGCAGGGTCTGCGAGTACAACGCGCGGTACGGCAGCGAGAAGCGCAGATGCCGGGTCACGAGCACCGGGTGCAGGGGCTCGCCGTCGGCGTCGGCCCGGTTCGTGATCACCGCGACCGGGTCGACGCACGGCACGTCCATGCGCTGCAGGGTCCGGAGCATCTCGTACTCGGCCCGCGCGACCTCCTCCCCGGTCTCCTTGACTGCCGCGACGTACCCGCTCAGGTGCACGAAGCGCACGAGGTGCCGCGAGATGCCCTTCGGCAGGGCGACGATGACGTCGTCGGGCCAGTCCTCGAGCGGCAGGTCCCACGGCAGGTCGAGCAGGCCGGGGTCGACGGTGGCGGCGGTGATGGCGAGGGAGTCGGGCACGGTTGGCTCCTGGAGGGCGCGGCACCGGACGTCGGGCTCGTGGCGGCGGCACCACGCGCACGGCGTCCGGTGGGTGGAACAGCGGGAGCCCGCGCCCGCCCTGGTGAGGCGGGCGCGGGCTCCTGGGGGAACTGCGCAGACTACGCGCTGACGACTGCCTTGTCGTCGAGGCGCTCGCCCGACTCGGTGTCGAAGGCGTGCACGTGGCCCTGCTTCGGCGTGATGACGATCGTGTCGCCGATCGACGGGTGCGAACGCCCGTCGACACGGGCGACGATGTCGGTGCGCTGGCCGTTCACGTCGGCGTGGCCGTAGAGGTAGCCGTCGGCGCCGAGCTCCTCGACGACGTCGACCGTCACCGGCAGGCCCTCGCCCGAGGTCGACACGACGACGTCCTCGGGGCGGATGCCGACGGTGATGTTGCCGGAGCGCGCGTTCGACAGGGTGTCGCGGTCGAGCGGGTGGTTCAGCGTGCCGAACTTGATGCCGCCCTCGATGACGTCGGCCGGCAGCAGGTTCATGGCCGGCGAACCGATGAAGCCGGCGACGAAGACGTTGTTCGGCTTCTCGTACAGGTCGCGCGGGGAGCCGACCTGCTGCAGGATGCCGTCCTTGAGCACCGCGATGCGGTCACCCATGGTCAGGGCCTCGGTCTGGTCGTGCGTGACGTAGACCGTGGTGACGCCGAGACGACGCTGCAGCGACGCGATCTGGGTGCGGGTCTGCACGCGGAGCTTGGCGTCGAGGTTCGACAGCGGCTCGTCCATGAGGAACACCTGCGGCTGACGGACGATCGCGCGGCCCATCGCGACGCGCTGACGCTGACCACCCGAGAGCGCCTTCGGCTTGCGGCCGAGGTACTGCTCGAGGTCGAGGAGCTTCGCGGCCTCCTGCACGCGGGTGGCGCGCTCCTCCTTCCCGACACCGGCGATCTTGAGCGCGAAGCCCATGTTCTCGGCGACGGTCATGTGCGGGTACAGCGCGTAGTTCTGGAACACCATCGCGATGTCGCGGTCCTTCGGCGGGACGTCGGTGACGTCGCGCTCGCCGATGCGGATGGCGCCGGAGTTGACCTCTTCGAGGCCGGCGAGCATGCGCAGGGAGGTGGACTTGCCGCAGCCCGAGGGGCCGACGAGGACGAGGAACTCGCCGTCGGCGACGTCCAGGTCGAGGGAGTCGACCGCGGGGCGGGTGCCTCCGGGGTAGAGACGGGTTGCCTTGTCGTAGGTGACGGACGCCATGAGCGTTCGATCCTTCCTTCACCGGCAGGTACGTGCCGGACGATCCGTTGTGAAGCGGTTGCCCGTGGGGGCCCCGGATGGTCGTCGTCGACCATCGGTGCTCATACAACACGAGTTCCCCCGCCAGCGCCAGTGTCCGGTCCGACCTGGTTGGCTGGTCCCAGGAAGGACCACTACGATCGGCGGGTCCGTCCGGCGTACGGGGGAAGGCGAGGCCGTGCGGACGTCAGGAGCAACGTGAGGACCAACGACGCATGACCAACCGCCCCGAGGGTGACGCACGCGCCGCGCGCAACGAACGACGAGAGGCCGCACGGCAGCGGGCCCAGCGAGCACGGACCCAGCAGAAGCGCCGGCAGCGCGGCACACGCCTGGGACTGCAGATCGGGCTCGGGGTCGTGCTCCTCGCCGCGGTGGCGGTCGTCACGCTGGTGCTGGTCGACTCGGTGAAGCCCGCCGGCCCCGGACCGTCCACGATGTCGCAGGGCGGCATCACGATCGGCGAGGGTCTGCGCCCGGTCGGGGCGTCCTCGTCGTCCCCGACGCCCGACGCGACCGACGCGTCCGACCCGGTGCGGATCACCATGTACGTCGACTACCTCTGCGACACCTGCGCGCAGTTCGAGGACGCCAACAGCGAGTACATCGCGAGCCTGGTCGACTCCGGCGCCGCGACGGTCGACATCCACCCGGTCGCCGTGCTGACGAACCGGTCGCAGGGCACGAAGTACTCGCTGCGCGCCGCGAACGCCGCGGCCTGCGTCGCGGACCGGTCGCCCGACCAGTTCTACGCCGTGAACCAGGCGCTCTTCGCGCGGCAGCCCGACCAGGGCACCTCCGGCCTCACCGACGCGCAGCTCGAGCGGCTCGTCACCGGGGTCGACGGCGTGCAGGACGCGGCTGCGATCCGCGACTGCATCCGGGACCAGACCTACGCCAAGTGGGTCGACGAGCGCACGGCCGACGTGACCGGCGGCGACATCCCCGGTTCGTCGCTCGACGAGTTCCCCGGGCCGCCCCTGGTGCTCGTGAACGGCAAGCAGTACGAGCTCACCGCGCCGATCACCAACGACGACTTCCGCACCTTCGTGGTGTCGGCGGCCGGGGCGTCGGACGCGACGCCGTCGCCCACCGCGACCCCGACCCCCTCCGCGAGCGCGTCCGCCGGCTGACGTCGCGACCGGTCGGCAGACCGACGGACGGGAGGCTCCCCACCGGACCGGTGGGGAGCCTCCCGTGCGTCCGGGGGCGGCTCGTGACCCGAGCGTGCGGCCGCGGCCCGCGGATCAGAGCTGGGAGCCCGGCACGCTGAACGTGTCGCAGGCGGTGGCCCCGCGCTCGTAGCCCCGCGTGAACCACGCCTGGCGCTGGGCGCTGGACCCGTGCGTGAACGAGTCGGGGTCGACGCGACCCGTGGCCCGTTCCTGGATGCTGTCGTCGCCGACGGCGCTCGCGGCGGACAGCGCGTCGGCGATCTGCGCCCGGGTGACGGGTTCGAAGAACGTCTCGCCGTTCGCGTCGCGGGTGGTCGCGGCCGAGCCCACCCAGGAGCCCGCGTAGCAGTCCGCCTGCAGTTCGACGCGGACACTGCCCGAGGACGCGCCGGTGCCGGAGCGGTCGGTGTCGGCGAAGGTGCCCTGGAGCTGCTGCACGTGGTGGCCCCACTCGTGCGCGACGACGTACATCTGGGCGAGCGGACCGCCGGACGAGCCGTACCGGGACTGCAGGTCGTCGTAGAACGCCGTGTCGAGGAAGATCGAGCGGTCCGGCGGGCAGTAGAACGGGCCGGTGGCCGCCGAGGCCTGGCCGCAACCGGTGTCCGTCGACCCGTCGAAGAGCACGAAGCCCGGCGTCGTGTACGAGATCCCGAGGTCGGCGGCCTCGGTCGTCCAGTAGGCGTCGAGTGACTCGGCCGCGCCCTCCATGCGGCACTCGACCCGCTGGTTCGCGTCGCGGCCGGTGCGGCACTCCTCGGCGGGCTGCACCGTCTCGTCCTGCTGCTGGATCTGGGTGGTGCCGCTGCCGTCGCCGACGATGCCGCTCAGGTCGACCCCGGTGAACTGCGCGATGAGGAACACCACGATCGCCGCGACACCGACGCCGCCACCACCGATCGCCGCCGTCCGCCCGCGGCGCTTCACCTTCCCGCCGCTGAGCTGCGAGTCCTCGTTGAACGTCATGCCGCCGACCGTACCCGCAGCCGACCCGCGTAGCGTCCGGTGCGTCGGCACCGCCGACACCTGTCGTACAACAGCACGATCCACCCGGAAGGAAGCAGCACCATGGCCACTCCGATCAGCACCGTCATGAGCCCCGCCCGCTACGTGCAGGGCAAGGACGCGATCACCCGCGTCGGGGAGTTCGTCGCGCCGATCGGGAAGCGTCCGCTGCTCGTCGCCGACGACGTGGTGTGGGGCATCGTCGAGGACGCCGTCCGCACGAGCTTCGACGCCGCCGGCCTGCCGGTCGAGCGGGTCGGCTTCGGACGCTTCGCCACCCCGCAGGCGATCGACGACCTCACCGCGAAGATCCGCGAGACGGACTCCGACGTGGTCGTCGGCCTCGGCGGCGGGTCCGCGATCGACGCCGCGAAGGCCTCCGGGCACCTCGCCGGGATCCGCTGGGCGAGCGTGCCGACCGCCGCGAGCACCGACGCCCCGACCTCCGCGCTCGCGGTCGTCTACTCGGAGGAGGGGGAGTTCATCGAGTACCGCTTCTTCCCGCACAACCCGGACCTCGTGCTCATCGACACGAAGCTCGTCGCGAACGCCCCCGTGCAGTTCCTCGTCGCGGGCATCGGCGACGCCCTCGCGACCTGGGTCGAGGCCCGTGCCGCGAAGCGCGCGAACGCCGACACCATGGCCGGCGGGTTGCAGACCGAGACCGGTGTCGCGCTCGCGGAACTGTCGTGGGAGCTCCTGCACGACAACGCGCTCCAGGCGATCGAGTCCGTGAAGGCGAAGGTCGTCACGCCCGCGCTCGAGAAGGTCGTCGAGGCGAACACCCTGCTGTCCGGGCTCGGCTTCGAGTCCGGTGGTCTCGCCGCGGCGCACGCGATCCACAACGGCCTGACCGCGGCCCCGCAAGCGCACGGCCTCGCGCACGGGCAGAAGGTCAACGTCGGGACGATCGCGCAGCTCGTGCTCGAGGGGGCGCCCGCCGACGAGATCGAGGACTTCGTCGTCTTCACGACGAGGGTCGGACTGCCGAACACCCTGACCGAGATCGGGCTGACCGTCGACGACCGGGACGTGCTCCGGGCCGTCGCAGAGGCCGCCACCGTGGAGAGCGAGACGATCCACAACATGCCGTTCCCCGTGACCGCCGAGGCCGTGGTCGATGCGCTCGTGGCGATCGAGGGCATCTCGCGCAGCATCCGTGCCGCCCACGGGCTGCCGGAGCCGGAACTGTACCGCGCCCACTGAGCGCGGACGGAGGGGGTGCGAGCAGCATGGCGGCATGGCCGACCTCGATGAACAGCACCCCCTCTTCCTCCTCGCGATGGACCAGCGGTCCTCGCTCCTGGAGCACACCTACGGCGACGAGTCCGGCGAGCCCGCGGACGAGGCCGACGCCCAGCGTGTCCGTGCCGGCAAGCAGCTCGTGTACCGCGGTGTGCTCACCGCGCTCGCCGCAGGGGCCTCCCGCGCACGCACCGGCGTGCTCGTCGACGAGCGCTACGGCGACGACGTCGCCCGGCTCGTCCGCGAGGCCGGGCTGCAGCTCGCGATGCCGATTGAGCGATCCGGCCGCGACTGGTTCGAGCTCGAGTACGGCGACGACTGGCTCGCGCACGTGGACTCGTTCGACCCCGACTTCGTGAAGGTCCTGGTCCGCGACAACCCCGCGTTCGACGCCGGTGACCGGCAGGCCCAGGCCGAGCGGCTCGCCGAGGTCTCCCGCGCCCTGCACGACGCCGACCGCGCGTTCCTGGTCGAGCTCCTCGTCCCGGGCACCGACGACCAGCAGGCGCAGGCGGACGACTACGACCGCGACGTCCGCCCGGGACTCGTCGTCGAGACCATCGGGTACCTGCAGGAGCACGGGGTCGAGCCGGACGTGTGGAAGCTCGAGGGTCTCGACCGCACCGAGGACGCCGAGCGCGTCGTCGCCGCCGTGCGCGCCGGAGGTCGGGACCACGTGCAGTGCATCGTGCTCGGCCGCGACGCCCCCGAGGACCAGCTCGACCGGTGGCTGCGCGTCGCAGCACCCGTCGACGGCTTCGTCGGCTTCGCCATCGGGCGGAGCAACTGGGAGGACGCGCTCGACGACGTCGTGCAGCAGGGGCTCGACCACGAGGCGGCCGAGCAGGTGATCGCCGCCACTACCGGCACTTCGTCGACACGTGGCTCGAGGCGCGTCCCGACGTCGTCGACGGGGTGGACGCCGGCGCGGCCTGATCCCGTTCCCGCCGACGCCGGGTCGGTGTCGGGCGCGGACCGGCGTCAGGTGCGGACGAGCGGCTCCATCGTCGCCAGGTCCGCTCCGATGCCGACGTCGACGAGCTCGATCCGCCCGGCGAGCGTCGCCCCGGGGCCGGTGAGCAGGCCCGCCTTGACCCCGCCGAAGGTCACGGTGACGTCGGCGTGGAGCACGTGGTCGTCGGCCACCGCGCCGGTGTCGACGTCGATGCCGCTCGGCACGTCGACGGCGACGACGAACGGGGCGCGCTGGTCGCGGGCGAGCTCGCGGATCGCGTCGACGACCTGCCGAGCGGGGGAGCGCAAGGGGGTGCCGCCGCCGGCACCGATGCCGAGGATGCCGTCGAGCACGAGGTCGGCTCCCGCGGCGGCCTCGGCGGCGACCGCCGCCAGGCGCTCGGCGTCCGGGGTCGCGGCGGCCCGCAGGACGTCGGCCGCACCGGCGTCGTCAGGGTCCGTCGGGCCGTCCGGGGCCCACGCCGCCGGTTCCGGAGCGACGCGCCAGCGGCGGTCCGGCCGTGCCGGTGGGGCGAGGCGCGACCCGGCGTCCAGCGCCGCTGCCAGGCCCGCCTCGTGGACACGTGCGCCGACGCGCAGCACCGTCACGTGCCTCCCGTCCGACGCCAGGTGCGCACCCGCGAACAGGGCGTCACCGCCGTTGTCGCCGCTGCCCACCAGCAGCAGGACCGACCCCGGGCCGTCCTGCGGGCGGACCGCCGGGTCGTCGAGCAGCTCGCCGACGATGCGGGCCAGCCCCGCCGCCGCGCGCTGCATGAGGGGTTCGCCCGCCTCGAGGTGCGGCCGCTCCGCCGCCCGGACCTGATCGCCGCCGTAGCCGTCCATGGCCACCACCATGCCCCGGTAGCCTGGTCGCGCCATGTCACTCGTCCCCGAAGCGCCCCGTCCCCGTGCCGTGATGTCCCCGGACGGCCTGAAGCTCGCGACGTACGACTTCGGCGAGCCGGACGCCCCCGTCGTGGTGGCCGTGCACGGCTTCGCCTCGGGCGCCGTCCTGAACTGGCACGCCTCGGGGTGGACCCGTGACCTCGTCCGAGCGGGGTACCGCGTCGTCGCGCTCGACCAGCGCGGGCACGGTGCCTCGTCGAAGCCGCACGACCCGTCCGCGTACTCGATGGACCTGCTCGTCGCCGACGTCACCACGGTCGTCGACACCTACCTGCTCGACGACGTCGCGTTCCTCGGGTACTCGCTCGGCGCCCGTGTCGGCTGGCACACCGCCGAGCAGATCCCGGACCGGATCTCGCGGGCCGTCCTCGGCGGGATCCCGGACGCCGACCCGATGCGCCGCGTGGCGGTCGACCAGGCGAAGGCGTACATCGCCGACGGCACCCCGGTCGAGGACCGGGTGACGAACGGGTACCTGCAGATGGCGGCGAACGTCGAGGGGAACGACCTCCGCGCGCTCGTCGCGATGGTCGAGGGGATGCGGAACAGCGTCGAGCCGACGCCGGAGAACGCCCCCGCGCAGCCGATCCTGATGGCGGCGGGCAGCGAGGACGGGATCCGGGACAGCGCCGTACGGTTGGCCGAGGCGGCGCCGGACGCGTCGTTCTTCGAGATCCCGCGTCGGAACCACTTCAACGCCCCCACGTCGCGCGACTTCCGTGAGCGTGCGATCGCCTTCCTGTCCGAGGGACGCTGAGGGGGCGGTGCGCACCCCTGACGGGTACTGGCAGGTCCCCGCTGGCGGAGGAGACCGGGCGTAGCGTCCCGGCCATGGACTACAGACTCCTCGGCAACAGCGGGACATCGGTGTCGACGCTGACCCTCGGCACCATGACGTTCGGCAGTGAGGCCGACGAACCCACCTCCCACCAGATCCTCGACACGTTCGTCGCAGCGGGCGGCACGCTCGTCGACACCGCGGACGTGTACTCCGGCAACGAGTCCGAGCGCATCATCGGCCGGTGGCTCGCCGCCCACCCGACCGAGGCGCAGCAGGTCGTCCTCGCGACGAAGGGCCGGTTCCCCCAGGGTGACGGCCCGAACGACCTCGGCCTGTCCCGCCGTCACCTGCGCGTCGCGCTCGACGCCTCGCTCGAGCGGCTCGGTGTGGAGCACATCGACCTCTACCAGATGCACGCGTGGGACGCCCTGACGCCGATCGAGGAGACCCTGCGCTTCCTCGACGACGCCGTGTCCGCCGGCAAGATCGGCACCTACGGGTTCTCGAACTACCTCGGCTACCAGGTGACGAAGGCCGTCTACGAGGCGAAGGCCCACGGCTGGGCACCGCCGGTGACGCTGCAGCCGCAGTACAACCTGCTCGTGCGGGACATCGAGCACGAGGTCGTGCCCGCGTGCCTGGACGCCGGCATCGGTCTGCTCCCGTGGTCGCCCCTGGCCGGCGGCTGGCTCTCCGGGAAGTACCAGCGCGACGAGGCTCCGACGGGCTCGACACGTCTCGGCGAGAACCCGCAGCGCGGCATGGAGGCGTGGGAGGCCCGCAACGGCGACGAGCGCACGTGGAAGGTGCTCGACGCGGTCTCCGCGGTCGCCGACGCGCACGGTGCCTCGAAGTCGCAGGTCGCCCTCGCCTGGCTGCTCGCGCGGCCCGCGGTGACGAGCGTCATCCTCGGCGCCCGGACGGTCTCGCAGCTCGAGGACAACCTCGGCGCTGCCGACCTCGTGCTCACCGACGACGAGCTGCAGGCGCTGACGGACGCGAGTGCCCCGCGGGTCGACGACTACCCCTACGGCACCGCCGGCGTCGCCCAGCGCGAGCGCCGCATCACGGGCGGACGCTGATCGCGGTCGGACACTGATCGCGGTCGGACGCTGAGCTCGGCCGTGCGCGCCGGGCATCCGCCCGGCGCACACACAGCGGGGACGCAGTCCGACCGGCCGGTTCCTGCACATCCGTGCGGGTTCGCGTGGATCGGACCGCAACCGTGGACACGTCACCGGGTGCGGTGACACCATCGAGGGACGACCGGCTGGTTACCGCGTCGAGCGCTCGGAACGCCTCCTGATCCGCGTTCCGCGCGCCGGAGGGCCCGTGACGTCCATCGTCCGGGCCCTCCGTGCTCCCGCCGGAGGGCGGCGGCTCCCGCCGTAGGATCGTCCGGTGCCCAGTCGACGCCACGCCCTCGTGCTCCAGGACCGCCGAGCGGTGCGGATCGTCGCCCTCGTCCTGCTCGCCCTGGCGGCCGCCTACCAGTGCTTCTGGCGGATCGCCGACGAGAACATCGGCGGCGACGAGTCCACCTACGTCCGCGCCGGCTTCGCGTACGTGCACGGCGCGTTCGACCAGAACCGCGAGCACCCGCCGACGGCGAAGTACCTGTTCGGGCTCGCGCAGCTCGTCGGCGGCGAGGGGGCCACCGCGCCCCGGGTCCTCGTCGCCGCCCTCGTCGTCCTCGGCGCCGCCGTCATGTTCGTGTGGCTCCGCGCCGAGGTCGGCTTCTGGGCGGGGTGGACCGCCGCGGCGCTCTGGACGCTGACGCCCCGGGGTGGATCCGGTGCGCGGCTCGACCGTGTCGCGCTCCTCGACCCGGTGATGGTGTTCTTCGCCCTGGCCGCGCTCTTCGCCGTGTGGACCTGGACACGGACCGGCCGGTGGTGGTGGCTCCCGCTGTCCGCGGTGCTCATGGCCGCCTCGGTGACGTCGAAGGCGTCGACGCTCGTGCTGGTGCCCGTGTTCCTGCTCGCCCCGCTGCTGTTCCGGCAGTGGCGTCGGCTCGTCGTCGGCGGCCTCGTCTGGGCCGTGGTCTTCGCGGTGACGGTCGTCGCGCTGTACGCCCCCATGGGCATGCGGTCGGCGGTGCTCTACATGCTGGCCTTCCAGGAGGGGCAGAACGAGAACGGCCACCTCGCCGTGATCGCCGGGCAGACCCACCAGTTCGCACCGTGGTGGGGGAACTGGTGGTTCCTGGCGCAGGGCGTCGGCCTGCCGGTGCTCGTCGTCCTGGCCGCCGGGGTGCTGCTCGCGGTCGTCGTCCGTCCGGACCGGCTGGTGGTGTTCCTCGCCGCACCGCTCCTGCTGCTCGTCGCGTTCTACACGGTGGCGGCGAAGATCGCGCTGCCGACCTACTACAGCGCGTGGACGCCCTGGATCGTCCTGCTCGCCGCGGTCGGACTCGGTCGGCTCGCGGTGCTCCGCCCCCGGCCGCTGACCGGCGCGCTCGCCGCACTCCTCGTCGTCGTCGCACTCGTCGGCAGCATCCCGACCGCGCGGGCGGTCTGGCAGACACGCCCCGAGGGGGTCGCGCGCCTCCTGCCGCTGCTGCGGAGCGAGGGCATCCGGGACGGCCGCATCTTCTTCGGCGCGATCACCCCCAGCGACTACGACCAGTACGTCGGTGCGCGCGGCGTGCGCGACGTCGACGATGCACCGTTCGAGGCGATCGTGGTGGGCCGCGACCAGCGCTTCCCGCTGCCGCAGGAGGTCACGGACCTGCTGCGCGACGAGCGGTCGTCGTTCGAGCGGGTGCGCCTGGACCGCATCGTCGTCTGGATCCCGGACGGCGAGATCGAACGGGACGCGGACGGCGAGCTCGACGTGCGGTGACGGCTCCGCCTCGGGCCGCACGAGGAGCCGTGATCTGGGGCCGGCAGCGGGACTCGAACCCGCAACCCCCGTATTACAAGTACGGTGCGCTACCAATTGCGCCATGCCGGCTGACGCGCCCATCCTACCGGCGGACGCGTCGGGGTCTCATTCGCCCTGCTCGGAGAAGTTCAGCGACAGCGAGTTCATGCAGTAGCGGTCACCCGTCGGGGTGCCGAAGCCGTCGGGGAACACGTGCCCGAGGTGCGAGCCGCAGTTCGCGCAGCGGACCTCGGTGCGGACCATGCCGAGGGACTTGTCCTCGATGAGCTGGACCGCCTCGGGGCGGACCGACTCGTAGAACGACGGCCAGCCGCAACCGGAGTCGAACTTCGTGCCGCTCTGGAACAGCTCCGCGCCGCACGCCGCACACGTGTACGTGCCGGCGCGCTCCTCGTCGAGCAGCTCACCCGTCCACGGGCGCTCGGTCCCGGCCTGCCGGAGCACGGCGTACTGGTCCGGGGAGAGCTCCTCGCGCCACTGGGCGTCCGACTTGTCGACGTTGTACGCCATTGCTTCCTCCTGCTTCCGGTCGGGGCTCGATGGTGATGCCCGACCCCTTCAGTAAACTCGCGACGATGTCCGAGCATTCCGTCCGCCACGCCCGCTGGACCCGCCTGACGACGGACGAACTGTACGGCATCGTGCGGCTGCGGAACCGCGTCTTCGCCCTCGAGCAGCGGGTCACCGCCGACGACTTCGACGGCCGTGACCGCGAGCCCGACACCGAGCACTGGTGGTTCGGAGCCGACGACGATCCGGTCGGGTACCTCCGCCTCGTCCGGCCCGCCCCGGACGAGGACCACCCCGCGGCCAGCGAGCCGCCGGCCTGGGTGATCGGCCGGGTCGCCACCCACCCCGACCACCGGGGGCAGGGGATCGCCGGACGGCTGGTCGCGGGGGTGCTCGAGGCGCACGGTCACGAGCCGTTCGTCCTGCACGCCCAGGAGTACGTCGCGGGCCTCTACGAACGCCACGGCTTCGTCCGGTTCGGTGCGCCCTACGACGAGGCCGGCATCCGTCACGTCGGCATGCACCGCCCGTGACCGGCACGCGCGAGCGGTACGCCACCTACGCGGCGCGCATCGCTCCGGCCTCGCCGTCGTACGCGGCCTGGGCACGCTCGGTCGACGACGACCTGGTCGCGCTCCTCGACGCGGTCCCCGAGCAGCAGCGGCAACCGGAGCTGGTCTTCGCCGTCGCACGTCGGCTGGGTGCCGACCCGTCGGACCCCGGAGCGCTCCGTGCGCTCGGCCGGGAGGCCCGTGCCGCGTTCGTCACGGCGCTCGCCGCCGCCACGGTGCAGGCCAACGACCCGCGGCGGCTCGGTCCCGTCGTCCCGCTGTTCGCGGCGCTCGCCGCGGCGGACCCGCGGCCGCTCGGCCTCGTCGACGCCGGGGCCGCCGCCGGGCTCTGCTCGATCCCGGACCGGGTGACGCTCGACCACCGGACCGGGGACGGCACGGTCCGGGTGCACACCGCCGTCGCCGAGCCGTCGGTGCACCTGACGGTCGACGCCAGCGGCGCGGTCCCCGAGCCGGCCGGCACCCCGATCCGGATCGGCGCGCGGGTCGCCCTCGACCCGAACCCGATCGACCTCGCCGAGCCCGGTGCGTTCGACCGGCTGGTCGAGGCCGTCCCGCCCGAGGCGACGGACCGCACCGCCCTGATGCGCGAGGCGGCGCGCGCGACGCTCGTCGTGCCTCCCGTCCGGATCCGTGGCACGCTGCCCGGCGACCTCGACCGTGCACTGGACGCGTTGCCGGACGGCGTCCGTCCCGTGGTGCTCACCACCGGGACCCTCGTCTACGTGCCGGGCGCCGACCGCCAGCGCGTGGTCGACCGGCTGGCGGAGCGTGGCGTGCACTGGGTCGCGGTCGAACGGACGGGCATCCTGCGCGGGGTGGCCGCGACGCTGCCCGACGACGTCGACCCGGCGGACCCGGACGCCTTCGCCACGGTGTCGCTCGACGGTGTGGCGACGGCGGTCTGCGACCCGTTCGGCGTCCGGGTGCGGTGGTTCCGGCGGCCCGCAGCCTGAACCGGGCTTCGCGACAGTCCAGCCGCGTGCCAGGGTCGGACCGCCGGGCACCCCTACGATGTGCGAGACCCGTGACCGAACCGTGACCGGAAGTGCCGTGACCGCCCTCCCCACCGACGAGCTCAGCGAGCTCGACCAGCGCGTGCTCGCGTTCGAGCACGACCGGGCGCGGCACGACCGCACGAAGGAGGCGGAGATCCGGGTCGAGTTCGACATGTCGCCGGCGCGCTACTACCAGGTGCTCAACCGCGTGATCGACCTGCCCGCCGCACTCGCGCTCGACCCCCAGCTGGTCGGTCGGCTGCAGCGGCTCCGGCACGCACGCACCCGAGCACGAGCGGCGCGCGCGTTCGTCGCCCCCGCGCCCGATCCCCGTGAAGAGGAACGATGACCGAGAGATTCCCGCGAGACCGGTTCGACGACGTCACCGACGGCCCCCGGGTCGGAGCGCACCGCGGTGCCCGTCGTCGTGGACGCGGGTGGATCGCGTTCGCCTGGGGCGCCCTCGCGACCGGTGTGCTCGTGCTCGTCGGTGTCCTCGTGCTCGCGCTGCTGAACGGCAGCTACTCGTTCCCGGGGTCGACCTCGTCGCCGCGCCCCTCGTCGAGCTCCTCGGCGTCGGCCGCGCCGTCGGAGACGCCCTCGGAGTCGCCGTCGGCGCCCGCGTCCGAGGAGCCGAGCGCTGCGGAGCCCTCGGCGCAGGGCGCGACGAGCGTCGTCGTGCTGAACGGCACGACGACGACCGGTCTGGCCGCCCGCGCCAGCAGCGCACTGACCACCGCGGGCTGGCAGGTCGCCTCGACGGGTGACGCCGGGACGACGGGGACGACGACCTCGGTCGTGTACTACCAGCAGCCCGAGCAGCAGGCCGTGGCACAGGGTGTGGCGAAGGCGCTCGGCATCGCGACGGTGGAGCAGTCGGCGGCGTTCCCGAACGCCGACGTCAGCGTCGTGCTCGGCGCCGACTACGGCGGCTGACGCGCGCTGTGTGACGGAGGTGTTTCGGGCACGTTGATTTCTGACGCGATCGGCGTGCAAGAACGTCACACCTCTTGCCTTGCCGCCGTTGTTGCACGAGAGTCATCGCCAGACGGCGATGGCGTCGTCCGCAACTGCAGCACCAGGGAGCAAGAGATCATGGCCAACGGAACCGTGAAGTGGTTCAACGCCGAGAAGGGCTTCGGCTTCATCACCGTGGATGGAGGGGGCCAGGACGTGTTCGTGCACTACTCGGCGATCGACATGTCGGGGTACAAGGTCCTCGAGGAGGGCCAGGCGGTGACGTTCGACGTCGGCACCGGGTCGAAGGGCCCACAGGCGGAGGCGGTCCGTCCCGCCTGAGCCCAGGACCACTCGACGAACGCGCCGTCCCCTCGGGGGCGGCGCGTTCGTCGTGCACGGCGCTCCGCCCGCCGAGCAGCCACCGCCCGGGCCGACCGTGCCGGGTCCCGGCCGCAACGTGTCCTGGGAAGTCGAGCCGCGCCTCCCGACTGTGTTGCACTCACACCCGGCGAGTGCCAGAATCGGCGTTGGCACTCGCTTGCGCTGAGTGCCAGCACGACCCCCACGCACGACGTCCGGGAGGGACGAGAAACTCACATGGCTAAGATCATTGCTTTCGACGAGGAGGCCCGTCGTGGCCTCGAGCGCGGCCTGAACACCCTGGCCGACGCCGTGAAGGTGACGCTCGGCCCGCGCGGCCGCAACGTCGTCCTCGAGAAGAAGTGGGGCGCCCCCACGATCACGAACGACGGTGTCTCCATCGCCAAGGAGATCGAGCTCGACGACCCGTACGAGAAGATCGGCGCGGAGCTCGTCAAGGAGGTCGCCAAGAAGACCGACGACGTCGCCGGTGACGGTACGACCACCGCGACCGTGCTCGCCCAGGCGCTCGTCCGCGAGGGCCTCCGCAACGTCGCCGCCGGCGCCGACCCCGTGTCGCTCAAGCGCGGCATCGAGAAGGCCGTCGCCGCCGTCTCCGACCAGCTCCTCGCCAACGCGAAGGACATCGAGACCAAGGACCAGATCGCCGCGACCGCGTCGATCTCGGCCGCCGACCCCACCATCGGCGAGCTCATCGCCGAGGCGATCGACAAGGTCGGCAAGGAGGGTGTCGTCACCGTCGAGGAGTCGAACACCTTCGGCACCGAGCTCGAGCTGACCGAGGGCATGCGCTTCGACAAGGGCTACCTGTCGCAGTACTTCGTCACGGACCCGGAGCGCCAGGAGGCCGTCTTCGAGGACCCGTACATCCTCATCGTCAACTCGAAGATCTCCAACATCAAGGACCTGCTCCCGGTCGTCGACAAGGTGATCCAGGCGGGCAAGCAGCTCCTCATCATCGCCGAGGACGTCGACGGCGAAGCCCTCGCGACCCTCGTCGTGAACAAGATCCGTGGCATCTTCAAGTCCGTCGCCGTCAAGGCCCCGGGCTTCGGTGACCGCCGCAAGGCCATGCTGCAGGACATCGCGATCCTGACCGGTGGCCAGGTCATCTCGGAAGAGGTCGGCCTCAAGCTCGAGAACGCGACCCTCGACCTGCTGGGCAAGGCCCGCAAGGTGATCATCACCAAGGACGAGACCACGATCATCGAGGGTGCCGGCGACGACGAGCAGATCGCGGGCCGCGTCCGTCAGATCCGCTCCGAGATCGAGGCGACCGACTCCGACTACGACCGCGAGAAGCTCCAGGAGCGCCTCGCGAAGCTCGCCGGTGGCGTGGCCGTCATCAAGGCGGGTGCCGCGACCGAGGTCGAGCTCAAGGAGCGCAAGCACCGCATCGAGGACGCCGTCCGCAACGCGAAGGCCGCCGTCGAGGAGGGCATCGTCGCCGGTGGTGGCGTCGCGCTCATCCAGGCGTCCGTCGCGCTCGACACGCTCTCGCTCGAGGGTGACGAGGCGACCGGTGCGAACATCGTCCGCGTCGCCATCGACGCGCCGCTCAAGCAGATCGCGCTGAACGCCGGTCTCGAGCCGGGCGTCGTCGCCGCCAAGGTCCGCGAGCTCGAGTCGGGTCACGGCCTCAACGCCGCGACCGGCGAGTACGTCGACCTCGTCGCCGCGGGCATCATCGACCCGGCCAAGGTCACGCGCTCGGCGCTGCAGAACGCCGCGTCGATCGCCGGTCTGTTCCTCACGACCGAGGCCGTCGTCGCAGACAAGCCGGAGAAGAACCCGGCCATGCCGGCCGGCGACCCCACGGGTGGCATGGACTTCTAGTCCCGGTAGCCGGAAGGGCCCCCCCCCCCCCCCGGGGGGGGGCCGAACGCCGGGGAGTTTTAAAAAAAACCAACCCCCCAAAACCCCAAAACGAAGGGGTAAGGGGGGGGGGGGTGGTGGAGGGGGGGGGGGGGGG
>NZ_JBIQDQ010000016.1:0-85590 GCF_045370965.1 Curtobacterium sp. 179-B 9B NHS | reverse complement strand
CCGCCGCCGCGCCGCGCCGCGCCGCCGCGGCTCCCGCGAGACTCGGCTCCGCGGACACGTTCGCGGTCGTGTGACCACGAACGTGTCCGCCTGGGCGAGACTCGGCTGCCGGGCGCCGGGCGCCGGGCGACCGCCTGGTCAGCTGCCGCGGTAGGTGCTGTGGGCGAAGGGGCTGAGCAGCAGCGGCACGTGCAGGTGGTCGGTCCCGGTCACCGTGAACGCGACGACGACGTACGGGTGGAAGGTCGGGACCCCGGCGGCGCGGTGGTGGGCGCCGGTGTCGAACCGCAGCTCCAGGTCCCCACGGGGCAGCACGTCCGGTCCGAGCCCCGCACGCCCGTCCGCGTCCGTCTCCCCCGTGGCCAGGACCTCGCCCTCGGGGGTGCGCAGTGTCAGCGCGACACCGACGGCCGGGGTGCCGGTGCGGGCGTCGAGCACGTGCGTGGTCAGGTGCGGGACGCCGAAGGTCGCTCGGATCCGGTGCACGGCGATGTCGGCCAGGGCAGCGGTGGCCTCGGTCACCTCGGCGTCCGGCTCCCCCGCGAGTCGCCGCTCGAGCTCGGCGAGGAGTTCCTCCGGCGTCCGCCCGGCGGCACGCACGAGGAACACCCGGCCGAACCGGTCCTCGTACGCGGCGTTCTCGCGGGCGATGGCCGCTGCGACGTCGTCCGCCGCCGTCGCCATCGCGCCCTGCTCGCGGGCCGACGACGCCTCGGTGGTGCGCTCGCCGATGCGGGGGTGCTCGGCGAGGGCGGTGTCGAGGTCCGCCGCGGTCCACTGCGCCGCCGCCTCGGTGGCCGCTGCGACCAGGGCCGGCACGGTGCGGAACGGTCGAGCGGCCACCAGGGCGTCGGCCCACGCCGGCACCGCTGCCCAGTGCAGGGCGGTCCGTCGGGCGTCGTCGGCGGGGGCGGAGTCGAAGTCGCGGAGGTCCACCCGCCACACCCTAGGGACCGCGCGTTACGCCGGCGTTTCCCGGGGCTCCTCCGCGGCACGCAACGTCGGCGGAGGCTCGCAGCGGTACAGCGCTGCGAGCATCCGCCAAGATTGCGTCCCGCGGCTTCGGCGGGCTCAGAGGTCTGCGGCGAAGGACGCGATCCGGAGCCGCAGGTCCTCGATCCGGCGGACCCGGGCGGCCTCGACGTCGTAGCCCTCGTACGCCGGGGGCACCGGGCGTCGGACGTTGCGGGAGCACTGGAAGTCCTGGCAGACGAGGGTACCGACGGTGTTGCCGTTCCGACCGGCCTTCCCCGAGCGCTTGGCGGCGTAGAAGACGACGTCGTTGGGCAGCTTGACGTCCTGGCACCACGAGCACTGCGCCCGTGCACGCGGCGACGCCTCGGCCTGCCGGAACAGGATGCCGACGAGGTCGCCCTCGAGCGTCGGGACGACGGCGTAGGCGCGGCGCGCGGTCTTCGGGTCGCGCCAGCCGAGGAAGTCGAGCGACTCCCAGTCCAGCGTCTCGAGGTCGGTCGGCAGGGTCAGGTCGGTGACCTCCTTGCGGGAGGCGTTGACGAAGGACGAACGGATGGTCTTCTCGCTGATGGGCAGCACGGTGTGGTCGCTCTCGACGGGCCCGGGCGCGGGTGCGCGCCGCACGGGCGGAGGTGTGGTCAGGGTTCGACGGACGCGGCCGTGCCGGACGGCACAGCCGGGGGCGTCACGCCCTGATGCCGGCGCTCTGCGCGCCGACCACCTCCTGCTGACTCACGGTCCCAGCCTACGACGGCGTGTCAAGCCGGGCGTGTCGCGTCGTCGACCCGGTCGGGGAGTCGTCGTCGCTCCGGTCGGGGAGTCGTCGTCGACCCGGTCAGGGAGTCACGGAGCGGGCCGCAGCAGGACGACCGACCCGTCGAGCGCGGGCCGCCGGCGGAGTGCCCCGTACCGGCTGTCCCACTCGCCCGACGCGAGCGCGCTCCGCAGGGCGGCGACCGATCGGCGAGCGGTGAGGTCGTCGACCAGGCTCCACGCCGGGTCGGCGGCGCGGACATCGGCGTCGAGGAGCCGTTCGGGTCGCGCGTAGTAGCCCTCGCCGAAGCCGTCCACGCAGGTGAACGGCACCGGGAGGCGCACGACCTCGACGGACGGCCCGACGAGCGTCGCCAGCCGCTCGACCGTCGGCAACGTGTCCGCCTCGGCGGCGACCACCGCGGACGCGTACTCGGCGAGCCAGCCGGTGCGGAGCCGGTCCGGGTCGCGCGCGAGGACGACGACCCGGCCGTCCTCGGGCCGTGCGAGCCCGGCGACGGTGTCCACGCTCGGGAAGGTGAGCAGCACCGCGTCGGCGTCCCCGTCGGAGACGACCTGCCGGTCCGCGGGCACGTACGAGACCGGACCAGGCCGTTCCTCGCGCACGGTGCGGGCATCGGCCAGGGACCCCGCGACCGCACGGACGAACGTCGGCTCCGGGCGGCGGTGTCGTCGCAGGAGCGCCGCTGTGTCCTCGTCCACCGGCATCCTCGTCACGGCCCCACCCTACGAACGCTCCCTGCTAGCGTCGTCGCATGGTCTCCGGGGGATTCGCCGTCGTCAGCATCGTCTACCTGGCGGTCGTGCTGCTGTTGCTCGTGCTCGTCGTCGCACTCATCGTGCTCGTGTTCGCCGCGATCCGCGTGCTGCGGTTGACCGCGACCGAGAAGGAACTGCGCATCGACCGGCTCCGCGTGGACTCGCTCGTCGACACGCTCGGGAGCGACGACGGCACCGACGGCACCGACGGCACCGACGGCACCGACGGCACCGACGGCACCGACGGCACCGACGGCGCCGACGGCGCCCCTCGCCCCGAGGGACCCGCAGGACCGACCGCGCCGTGACGACCGACCGCTGACCACGGCGGTCGTCCGGTCGGCCCGTCAGTCGTCCAGCTCGGCCTCGCCCGCACGCACGGCGGCGAGCCGCTCGGACCGCTCCGTCGCGGCCCAGGTCCCCAGCAGCGCGAGCGACCGCTCGGACTCGCTGCCCGGCTCCGCCGAGTAGGTGAACATCGTCAGGCCCGGGTCGGCGACGAGCTCGAGCGCCTCGAAGTCCAGCTGCAGCTCCCCGACGACGGGGTGCGCGATGCGCTTGCCGCCCCGTCGGTGCACCCGGACGTCGTGGGCAGCCCACCAGCCGCGGAACTCCTCGCTCCGTGTGGAGAGCTCGCCGACGAGCGTCACGAGACCGGGCTCGCAGGGGTTCGCGACGGCCGCGGCGCGGAGGACGGCGACGGCCTCGCGCGCGGTGGCCGCCCAGTCGGGGAAGAACTCGCGAGCGGCCGGGTCGAGGAACGTGAACCGTGCGGTGTTCACGGGGCGCCCGGGGCCCGCGAACATCGGCGCGTACAGGGCCCGGCCGAGCTCGTTCGTCGCGACGACGTCGCCGCGCTCGTTCCGCACCCACGCGGGCGCGCCGGTGATCGCGTCGAGCAGGCGCTGCACGCCCGGCCGGACACGCGTCGGTACGTTCCGGTGCATCACCCTGACGCCGGCGTTGGCCAGACGGGCGAGGTCGAACAGGTGCGTCCGTTCGTCCTCGTCGAGCTGCAGCGCGCCCGCGAGTCCCTCGAGCACGCTGTCCGAGACGCCCTTGAGCGAGCCGCGCTCGAGCCGCGTGTAGTAGTCGACGCTCACCCCGGCGAGCATCGCGACCTCGTGCCGACGCAGGCCGGGCACCCGGCGGACGCCGCCACCGAACGACGGCATGCCGACCTCGTCGGGGGTGAGCCGCGCCCGCCGCGAGGACAGGAAGTCACGGATCTCGTTGCGCACGTCGATACCCATGGCACGAGCGTACGTGGCGGTACCGTCGCGACGACAGGCACCGGCGGTACCCGTGACGGACGGGAGGCGCGGTGCGGGTCGGCACCGCGCCTCCCGTCCGGCGGTGGCCCGGCTAGGAGACGGGCGGGACCGCGTGCACCGGCTCGGTGGCCGCCGGCGCCGCCGTGGCGGCGTCCGCCGCTCGGGGAGTGACCCGCACACGCGCCACCCGGTGCCCGTCCATCTCGGTGACCTCGAGGCGGTGCTCGCCGGTCTCGACCACGTCACCGACCTCGGGCACGCGGTCGAGGTGCACCTGCACGAGCCCGCCGACGGTCTCGTAGTCGCCGTCCGGCAGCAGCGGACCGCCGTCGGCCGCGAGGTCCTCGAGCACGGTCGCACCGTCGATCCCGTCGGACTCGGCGGCCGGCGGGTCGTACTCGTCCCTGATGCGGCCGACGAGGTCCTCGAGCAGCGCCTCGAGCGTGACCATGCCCGCACTGCCGCCGTACTCGTCCACCACGAGCGCGATCTGGTGTCCCTCGGTGCGCATGTCCGCGATGGCACTCGACAGCGACTTCGTCTCCGGCAGCGCGAGCACGGGGCGCACGAGCGTCGAGACGGGTGCCGTCGGGTCGGTCGGGCGGAGCAGGTCGCGGAGGTGCACGAAGCCCGCGACGTCGTCCCGCGAGCCCTCGGTGACCAGGTACCGGGTGTGGCCCACCTCGATGGCGTGGTCGGTCGCGTCGGCGATGCTGAGCGAGGCGTCGATGGTCGAGACGTCGTACCAGGGGCGCATCGACTCGCGGAGGATCCGGTCGCCGGCGTCGAGGGCGCTGCGGGCGATGCGGCGGCCCTGCGCGTCGATGGCGTCGTGGTCCTCGACCAGACCGCGGAGCTCCTCGGTGCTCATCGACTCGCTGCGGGCGTCCGGGTCGCCACCGAGCAGCCGGACCACGCCGTTCGTGGTCTTCGACAGCACCCAGATCACCGGGCGCATCGCGGTCGCGAACCGGTCGAGGGTCGGCGCGACGGCCATCGAGAAGCCCTCGGCGCGCTGCAGGGCGAGGCGCTTCGGCACGAGCTCGCCGAACACGAGCGACAGGTAGGCGATGACCAGGGTCATCAGGACGAGGGCGACGGCCTCGGCCGCCCCCTGGTCGAGTCCGAGGCCGGACAGCAGCGGCGCGACGTCCGGCGCGATCGACGACGCACCGTACGCGGCCGAGAAGAACCCGGCGACGGTCACGCCGATCTGCACGGCGGACAGGAAGCGGTTCGGGTCACGCCCGAGCGCGGCGACCCGGGCTCCGCGGGAGCCGCGTCGCTCGAGCTGCTGCAGCTGTGACTCGCGGAGCGAGACGAGGGCGATCTCCGCTGCGGCGAAGACACCGCCGACGAGCACGAAGAGGATGACGAGCCCGAAGGCGATCCAGGTGTCGGCGTCCATCAGCGGGACACCACCGTGGGTCGGCGACGGGCGGGCGGTCTGTGGTGATCGTCCATGCTGTGATCCTGTACAGCCATGCTGGGACGCCGCCGCGCCGGTGCTGCACGAGTGCTGTGGGTCCGGGGTGCACGGACCGGGACGTCAGCGGTCCCGACGATCCGCTGGGTCGCCCAGGTCGGATCGAGCCTGGGTCGGATCGAGCCGGGGTCGGATCGTGCCCGGGCCGGGTCGTGCTCGGGTCAGATCGTGAGCGAGCGGCCGATGCGGGCCTCGAGCCAGGCCTCGGGGTCGATCGGCGTGACACCGTCCATCAGGACCTCGAGGTGGAGGTGTGCACCCGTCGAGACGCCGGAGGAGCCGACGCTGCCGATGAACTGGCCGGCCTCGACGGTGTCGCCGGCCCGCAGCGGCGACGACCCGGGGATCATGTGCCCGTACAGGGTCGAGACCCGGCGGCCCTCGATCACGTGGTCGATGATCACCGTCGTGCCGTACGAGAAGTACGTGCCCGAGACGCGGACGGTGCCGGCGGCGACGGCGCCGATCGGGGCGCCCATGCCCGGGTTGAAGTCGAGACCCTGGTGGAGCGAGGAGCACGCGGCGCACGGAGCGGAGCGGTACCCGAACCCGGAGCTCATGCGCACCGGGCCGGGGAACGGCGAGCGGACCTCGCCGCCGTACGACACCGCGCCCTCGGCGCCGCCGTCACCGGCGACGACGACCTGCTGCCCGCCGCCGACCGTGAAGTCGTCGCGGTCGAGGGCGGCCGCCGTGACCGCCTGGGTGACCGCGTAGTCCTGGGTGCGGACCTGCGGCGCGAGCGTGGACGTCGCTGACGAGGTGCCGGCGCTGGCGTGGGCGGGCATCGCGGACGCGGCGAACATCGCGAGTGCGGCAGCGGCGCTGGTCAGCGTGATGCGGCTCGCGCGGTGCGAGCGGGACGGGCGCGTTGCACGTGCCGCGGGCGTCGCGGCGACCGGCAGCGCGGCACTCCGTCGACGGATGACCCGGGTGATCCGCGCGTCGACGTGCTCGGTGGTGGCACGGGCCTCGGTCGTGCGACGTCCCGACCGCGCAGCGACCGGGACGGTGTGCGGAGCCGGAGCCGGAGCCGGAGCGGCCGACGACTCGGGTGCTCGGCCGGGCGCCGGTGCGGGGGAGACGGTCGCGACCGCCGGGGCCGCGTCCGAGCGGGACGGGCGGGGAGCGCGGGTGCGACGCGCTGCCTTGCCGGCCGCTGCGCGCTCGGCCTCGAGGGCAGCGCGACGGGACAGGTGCACGACCGGGGTCTCCGGCTGCTGCTGGTCGGTGTCGTGTGTCGTCGTCATGGCCGCAGACCATTCTGCACGAGTCTGTCGCTTTGTACAGGGGTGATCGTGATCTTCCCGTTACCGAACGGCTGACAGTCCGCTGACGTGTCACCGCGGTTGCGTGCCCGCTGGACGTCGCGTCGGTAGTGTCCGAGACCAGCGACCGGAAGGACCTGCGCCATGGCCCGAACGCCGCGGGAACGCCACGAACCCATCGACCTCGCGACCGCCGAGGTCGTGCTCGCCGGCACCCAGGAACTGCTCCCCGTCCTCCGGGCGTCGGCCGTCCGTGCGGGCGTCGACGCCGCCAGGATGCGCGTCGTCGGGGTGGACGACCTCCCCGATCCCCACGAGCACGCCGACGCCGACCTCGCGGTGATCGCGATCCGCCGACCGGGCGACGACCCCGCGTTCCACCGGGCACAGGAGGCCGCGGAGCTCATCGCGCCGCTGCTCGCGCCGAACGCCGTGCGCATCGTCATCACGGTCTCGGGGGTGACCCGGCTCGCCCCGAAGGTCGAGCGGACGCTGACGTCCGAGGTGCTCCACCAGATCGGCGTGGCCTCGGCCCGCTCGGGCTTCAAGCGCCCCTTCCGGAGCATGCGGACCCGCCTCGGGACCGCCGGACTGCGGGCCGCCGGGGTCCGGGTGTTCCGGATCACGATCTGACCCGACCCCACGGCAGGGCCCGACCGGGTATCTTGACGTCGAGAGAAACCGCGCCGCGAGTACCGTGGACGGACCGAGGTCCGGCACGGTCGAACAAGGGAGTACCCGCCAGCATGGCCAAGATCATCTACACGCTCACGGACGAGGCACCGTTCCTCGCCACCCACTCGTTCCTGCCGGTCGTCGAGGCGTTCGCGCGCACCGCGGGGGTCGACGTCGAGACCCGCGACATCTCGCTCTCCGGTCGGATCATCGCCCAGTTCCCGGAGCGGCTCACCGACGAGCAGCGCCTGGACGACGCCCTGGCCGAGCTCGGTGAGCTCGCGGGGACGCCGGAGGCGAACATCATCAAGCTGCCGAACATCTCGGCGTCGATCCCGCAGCTCAAGGCGGCGGTCAAGGAGCTCCAGGCGCAGGGCTACGACCTGCCCGCCTACCCTGACGAGCCCACCACCGACGAGGAGCGCGACGTCCGGGCCCGCTACGACCGCGTCAAGGGCAGCGCCGTCAACCCGGTCCTGCGCGAGGGCAACTCCGACCGCCGCGCGCCGCTGTCGGTGAAGAACTACGCCCGCAAGCACCCGCACCGCATGGGCGCCTGGAGCCACGAGTCGCGGACCAACGTCGTGACGATGGGCAAGGACGACTTCCGCTCGAACGAGCAGTCGTGGATCGCCCCCGCCGACGACACACTGACGATCGAGTTCGTGGCCGCCGACGGCGACACCACCGTGCTCAAGCAGTCGATCCCCGTCCTCGCGGGCGAGGTCGTCGACGGCACCGTCCTGCACGTCCGCGCGCTCGAGGCGTTCCTGCAGGACCAGATCCGTGCCGCGCAGGACCAGGGCGTCCTGTTCTCGGTGCACCTCAAGGCCACGATGATGAAGGTCTCGGACCCGATCATCTTCGGCCACGTCATCCGGGCGTTCTTCCCGACCGTGTTCGAGCGCTTCGGGGCCGACCTCGCCGCCGCCGGGCTCAACCCGAACGACGGCCTCGGCTCGATCCTCGCCGGGCTCGACAGCGTGCCGAACGGCGCGGAGATCACGCAGGCGTTCGCCGACGGGATCGACGCCGGCCCCGAGCTCGCGATGGTCGACTCGGACAAGGGCATCACCAACCTGCACGTGCCGAGCGACGTCATCGTCGACGCCTCGATGCCCGCGATGATCCGCACCTCCGGCCACATGTGGGGCCCGGACGGCGAGGAGCACGACACCCTCGCGGTCATCCCCGACTCGAGCTACGCCGGCATCTACCAGGCCGTCATCGAGGACTGCCGCGCGAACGGCGCCTTCGACCCGTCGACCATGGGCTCCGTGCCGAACGTCGGGCTCATGGCGCAGAAGGCCGAGGAGTACGGCTCGCACGACAAGACCTTCGAGCTCCCCGATGACGGGAAGGTCCGCGTCGTCACGAGCTCCGGTGAGACGGTCATCGAGCACGAGGTCGAGCAGGGCGACATCTGGCGTGCCTGCCAGACGAAGGACGTGGCGATCCGCGACTGGGTGAAGCTCGCCGTCACGCGCGCCCGTGCCACCGGGTCGCCCGCCGTGTTCTGGCTGGACGAGACGCGCGCGCACGACGCGAACCTGATCGGGCTGGTCCGGCAGTACCTCGGCGAGCACGACACCGACGGGCTGCAGATCGAGGTCATGGCGCCCGAGGACGCCATGCGCTTCTCGCTCGAGCGCATCCGTCGCGGCGAGGACACCATCTCGGTCACGGGCAACGTGCTCCGCGACTACCTCACCGACCTGTTCCCGATCATGGAGCTCGGCACCTCGGCGAAGATGCTCTCCGTCGTCCCGCTCCTGGGCGGCGGCGGGCTGTTCGAGACCGGTGCCGGCGGCTCGGCCCCGAAGCACGTGCAGCAGCTGGTCGAGCAGGACTACCTGCGCTGGGACTCCCTGGGTGAGTTCCTCGCGCTCGCGGTGTCGCTCGAGCACCTCGCGGGTGTGACGGGCAACGCACGGGCGAAGGTGCTGGCGGACACGCTCGACCGTGCCACGGGGACGTTCCTCGACGAGGACAAGTCGCCCGGCCGCAAGCTCGGGTCGATCGACAACCGCGGCAGCCACTTCTACCTGGCGAAGTACTGGGCCGACGAGCTCGCCCGGCAGACCGAGGACACCGAGCTCGCAGCGGCGTTCCAGGGCCTGGCGGCGCAGCTCGACGAGCACGAGCAGACGATCGTCGACGAGCTGGTGGCGGTCCAGGGCAAGCCGGCCGACATCGGCGGCTACTACCGCCCGGACGCGGCGAAGACGAACGCCGTGATGCGTCCGTCGGCCACCCTCAACGAGGCGCTGGCCGCGCTCTAGGCGCGCACCGACGACGGACGGGAGGCGCGGTGCCGGCTGGCACCGCGCCTCCCGTCCGTCACGCGGTCGCGCACAGACCCTGTCTTGGTCGCAGGACATGCCGTCGCCGCCGGACGTGAGCGGCAAGTCGTGCGACCGGGACGATCGCGGGCGGCAAGTCGTGCAACCGGGTCGGCCGAGGGCGGCGCCGCGTCAGCCCTTGGGGACCGGGGGACCGACGACCAGCAGCGCCGAGAACACCAGCGCGACCGCCACGACCCCGATCGCCACCGACACCCCGGGCCGACGCACCACGAAGAAGAGCAGGCGGTCCCAGACCCCGGACCGCTCGTCGGCGGTCCGTCGCCAGGGGCCCTCGAGCATGCCGCGCCGGGCGACCGCGACCTCGAACGGCACGGTCGCGTACGGCACGACGGCGCTCGCCCACCCGAGCACGAGCGCCCCGACCGACCAGCGCTGGTTCACCGCGACGACCGTCGTCACCACGAGGTACGCCAGGAACACGAACCCGTGGATGCTCCCGCCGATGCGCACGCCCAGGTCGCCGGCGTCCAGCCCGTACTTCAGCACCATCCCGGCGATCAGCAGTGTCCAGGTCACGAGTTCGGCCACCGCGGCGGCACGGAACAGGGAGCGAGGGGTCATGCCGACATGGTCGCGCACCCGTCCGGGAGAACCCCCGACACCCCCGACACACCGCCGGTCGTATCGATTCGACCAGGGGAGCGGGTAGCGTCGGGGGCATGTCAGCGCCGACCGAGAGCCGTCCCCTGAACATCGTCGTCTGGAACGAGAACGTGCACGAGAGCCGCGGTGACGCGACCGTGCTCGGGCACTACCCCGACGGCATGCACACCGTGATCGCCGCCGCGCTCCGGGAGCACCACCCCGAGGCATCGGTGGGCACCGCCACGCTGCAGGAGCCCGAGCACGGTCTGACCGCCGAGCGCCTGGCGGAGACGGACGTGCTGTTCTGGTGGGGACACGTCGCGCACCAGGACGTGTCGGACGAGGTCGTCACCCGCGTGGTCGAGGCCGTGCACGCCGGGATGGGCCTGGTCGTCCTGCACTCGGGGCACTACTCGAAGCCGTTCACCCGCCTGATGGGCACGACGTGCTCGCTGAAGTGGCGGAACGACGGTGAGCGTGAGCTCGTCTGGACGATCGCACCCGAGCACCCGATCGCCGCCGGCGTCCCGCACCCGATCGTCATCGACCGCCAGGAGATGTACGGCGAGTACTTCGACATCCCGCGCCCCGACGAGGAGGTCTTCCTGTCGACCTTCGCCGGCGGCGAGGTCTTCCGCTCCGGTGTCGCCTACCGCCGGGGACTCGGCCGGGTCTTCTACTTCTCGCCGGGCGACCAGGAGTACCCCGTCTACCACCACCCGGACATCCAGCGGGTGCTCGCGAACGCGGCGGCCTGGGCGGCCCCGGTGTCCGAGCGACGCGAGCTGACGGCTGACCCCCACCCGCGGGACTGGTTCCTCGCCGGTGGTGCGGGTACACAGGAGGGGTGACCAACCATCTCGACGGTGCGGCCCGCCGCACTGCGGTGATCGAGGCGCTCGAGGTACTCGGATCAGGGCCCGAGGAGCGCTTCGACCGCATCACCCGCATGACGCACGAGGCGTTCGGCGTCCCGCTGACCTTCCTCAACCTCGTCCACCACGACCTCGTCACCACGCAGTCGACGTTCGGGTTCCAGCAGGGCACGAGCGTGCCGGCGACCGGGCAGTTCTGCGCGACGACGGTGCTCACCCCCGAGCCGATGGTCGTCCCGGACACGCTCCTCGACCTCCGCTTCGCCGACACCCCCGCCGTGACCGAGTACGGGGTCCGGTTCTACGCCGGCGCACCGCTGACGATGTCCGACGGCACGCGGGTCGGGACGCTGTGCGTGATGGACGCGCAGCCGCGGGTGTTCTCCGACGAGGACCTCGCGCTCCTCGGGGACCTCGCCCGGTGGGCGGAGCGCGAGCTCGGCCACTCGATCGAGCGGGGCCGGGTACGACGTGTCCTCACCGGGCTCGTGCCCGACCCGGTCACGACCGGGGGAGCCGCGGTCGACGGGTTCCTCGAGCCGGACGAGGACGGGGGCGACCTGGTCGACTGGCGCACCGCCGCGGACGGGTCCGTCCAGGCCACGATCGGCACGGTCACCGCGGGCGGTCGGGCCTCGGCGCTCCTCGCGGCGTCGGTCCGTGCCGCCGTCGTCGCCCGCACGGATCTGCCGCTGCACGACGCGCTCGCCGGCCTGGAGGCGCAGCTCGCCCCCGACCTGTCGGCCGGCGGTGCCGTCGGGTCGCTCCTGCACGTGCGCCTCGACCCGACGACGGGTCACACCGAGTGGGTCGACGCCGGGCACGGTCCGGCGCTGCTCGTGCGGGCCGACGGGACGGTGGCCGCGCTGCGGTCGTCGGACCTGCCGATCGGCCTGCAGCCGGACACCGTGCCGCGCACGGTCGGCGCGCTGGACCTCGGGCCGGGGGACCGCGTGGTGCTGGCGACCGACGGCGCGCTGGCGCTCGACGGCGTCGGGGACGTGCAGGGGCTCGGAGCGCTGGCGGTGGCCCACCCCGAGGACCTCGTCGCGCACGTCCGGTCGCTCGTCCCCGTCGGTGGCGACGGCGCGGACGTCGCCGTCGTGGTGCTCGCCCGCACCTGACCGCGCGGAGCCGGGGGCGGGTGCCCCTCCGGGTGGACGTGCTGCGGCGTCAGCGGCCGCGGGGCGCCGGTCGTCCGGTGGCGGCCGCGACGAGCAGCGTGGCCAGGAGCGCGAAGCCGGCGAGCTCGACCCCGAGGCCGGCGGTCTTCCAGTAGGCGCTGCCGACGACCTGCGGCTGCGTGATCGCGTCCGGCCACCACGGGTCGAGGAACGGCACCGTGCCGGGGAAGGGGTCGAGCCCGAGGACCACGAGTCCCCCGAGGAGCAGCACCACGCCGAGGCCCGCCATCGCGCCACGGGACCGGTGCAGCATCCGCACGACGAGGGCTGCGGCCATGCCGGCCATGCCGGCCACGGCGAGCAGGAAGGCGATGACGACGACCGGTTGCGGGGTGAGGGCCACCCAGTCGAGCACGGCGATCGGCAGCAGCAGCCACCGTCCCACCCGTACCCAGCGCCGCGGGTCCCGCCATCCGTCCATGCCGGTCACGGTACGGCAGCGCTCGGGGGGTCCCCTGAGGGCCTCCTCCGGGCGGGGCCGGCTGGCTACCATCGAGCACATGGCGCAGGACGGCCGGATCAGGCAGGAGCGGGCGGTGGCGACGCGCGCGGCCCTCATCGAGGCCGCGGCGGCCGAGTTCGACGAGCGCGGCTACCTCGGGGCGTCGATGGACGGCGTCGCCGAGCGTGCCGGCATGACCAAGGGGGCGCTGTACTTCCACTTCCGGTCGAAGGCCGACATCGCCAGCGCGGTGATCGTCCGGCAGGACGAGATCTCCCGGCACTACGCGGAGGTCGCCGCCACGCGTTCGGCATCGCCGCTGGAGTCCCTGATGTGGATGTCGCAGGGCGTGGCGACGCAGATGACGCGGGAGGTCGTGGTGCGTGCCGGGCTCCGGCTCGCCGCGGACCCGAACGCCCGGGAGATCCCGCGCGAGCACCCGTTCGGCCGCTGGGTGGACCACACGGCCGACATCATCCGCCGGGCGATCGAGGTCGGCGAGGTCGACCCGTCGTGGGACCCGGAGCTCGTCGGGCACGTCGTGAGCCCCGCCGTCGCCGGTGTGCAGATGGTGTCGGACATGCTGCACGACCGGGCGGACCTGTACGACCGGCTGCAGGAGCTCTGGACGATGCTGCTGTCGGCGATGGCGACCGAACGGACCCGGGCCGAGGTGCCTCGACTCGTGGCGATCATCCGGCCGGAGTGCCCCGGGGAGGTCTGAGCGACGCGGGTCCCCCCAGGGACACCCACGTCGCTTCTCTTGGAGGATACCAAGGAGTACGTTTCCGCAGCAGCCCCACTTCGCGGGGATGACGACGACGTCGTACCCTGGCCCGATGGGCACCCCGGCGGCCGAGTTCCACGTCGACGTCGAGCTGGTCGTCGCACTGCTCCGTGACCAGCACCCGGACCTCGCCGACCTGCCCCTGCGGGTCGTGGCGAGCGGGTGGGACAACGTCGTGGTCCGTGCCGGTGACGCCCTCGCCGTGCGGCTGCCCCGCCGCGCCGCGGCCGCCACCCTCGTCGAGCACGAGCAGCGGTGGCTGCCGACGATCGCTGCGCTGGTGGGGGACGCCGCACCCGTCCCGGAGCCCGTCCGCACCGGCCGTCCCGCGCTCGGCTACCCCTGGGCGTGGAGCATCGTGCCGTGGTTGCCCGGGCGACCGGCGGGTGAGCAGGCCCAGGGCGTCCGGGTGGCACGGGACCTCGCCGCCGTCGTGACCCGCCTGCACGTGCCGGCACCGGCGGACGCCCCCGCGAACCCGGTCCGCGCCGTCCCCCTCGCGACGCGGAGCGAGGCCGTGACGACGCGACTGGCGACGGACGACGTGCCCCGCGCCGTGGAGCTGGCCACGCTCTGGCGGACCGCTGCCGGTGCGCCGACGCACGTCGGGCCTCCCGTCTGGGTGCACGGTGACCTGCACCCGTTCAACCTGCTCGTCGAGCCGACGCCGCTCGGTGACCGACGCCTGTCGGCCGTGGTCGACTTCGGTGACCTGACCGCGGGCGACCCGGCGGTCGACCTCGCCACCCGGTGGTTGACGCTCGACGACGCCGGCGGGCGGACGTTCGCGTCGCTCGTCGACGCGGACCCCGCCACCTGGACCCGGGCGCGCGGGTGGGCCGTGTCGATCGCGTCGGCGCTCGCCGTGACGGACGACGACGCCTTCCGGACGGTCGCGGCCCGGGCGATCGACGCGGTGCTGGACGGCTGAGCCCGCAGGGGTTACCGTTCCCTCACCTGTCCGTGCACTGGAGATCGGAGGGGCCTGATGACCCTCGAGTTCCGCGTCCCGCACGACGTCGACACCGACGCCTCTCCCGCCCCGTCCGCCCGACCCGACGCCGTCCGTCGCACCGGTCTCCGCGGTCTGCTCGACCGCCTGGCCGTCCGGCGCGCGGCAGCCCGCGACCGACGGCTGGTGGCCCACCTGCACGAGCTCGACGACCTGCAACGGCTGCTCACCGGCGCACGGGGCGTCGTCGAGCAGGGGTGGATCCAACACTCCTGGTTCGCCTACCTCGACGAGCACGGACGCCTGCGCAAGGCGTCGAGTGCTGCGGCGCTCGCCGCCCAGGGCCGACCGCTCGTCGCCGCCTGCCTGGTGGGGGCCGTCGTCTCGGCGGCGGGTGGCCCGCAGGTCGTGCACTCGCAGCCGGTGCAGCGGGCCCTCGACCTGGTGTGGCACGCCCTGGCCGCCGACGAGGGGCGACCGGTGGTCTGGTGCCCGGCGCCGGACGTCCGGATGGCCCGGGTCCGCGACCTCACCACCTGGAACGACCGACCCGGGCGGAGCGCTGCCGAGGTCGCGTCGCTGCTCCTCACCGCGGAGCGGGTCGCCGTGCACGAGGCCGAGCGGGTCGCCGCCCGACGCGTCCCCCTGCCGGGCTGATCGGGGAGCCGGACCGTCCCGGGTCCCACCGGACGACCCGTCGTGCCCCGTGCGGCGGGTCGTCCCCGCTGCGGGCAGGACCCCGCAGTAGCCGACCGCTGCTCGACATCGTTACCGTTCTCCCAGGTGACACCGCTCCCTCGCCCGCTGAACTGGGGTTTCTTCCTGCGCGAAATTGCAGGAACTGCACGGATCGGACGTTTGCCGTTGGTCAAGTACCCCGACCCCTGCGTACGGTCGGTCGAGTTCGTGCCCCGTCCGGTGGGGCGTTCGGCCGACCAGGGAGGGGCGCCCAACCGTGTTCCAGTACGTCGTGGAGCGATGGGACCAGATCTGGTTCTCGTCGTGGCAGCACTTCTCACTGGTCGTCCAGTGCACCGTGCTCGCCACGCTCATCGCCGTGGTGCTCGCAGCACTCGTCTACCGCAGTCCGCAGCTGACCTCGATCGCGAACGGGGTGTCCGCCGTCGGGCTGACCCTGCCGTCGTTCGCCGTGATCGGTCTGCTCATCGTGCCGCTCGGGTTCGGCGTCGTGCCGTCCGTCGTCACGGTCGTGTTCTTCGCCACGCTGCCGATCCTGCGGAACGCGGTGGTCGGCCTCGCCGAGATCCCGCCGACGGTCGTCGAGTCGGCGCGGGGGATCGGCATGAGCCGGATGCGCACCCTGCTGCAGGTCGAGCTGCCGATGGCGTGGCCGATCATCCTGAGCGGCGTGCGGGTGTCCGCGCAGATGGTGATGGGCATCGCCGCGATCGCCGCCTACGCGCTCGGCCCCGGCCTCGGTGGCTTCATCTTCTCCGGCCTGTCCCGCCTCGGCGGCGCCAACGCCCTGAACTCCGTCGTCGTCGGGGTGGTCGGGGTCGTCCTGCTCGCCTTCGTCCTCGACCTGCTCCTCATCGGCCTCGGCCGCCTGACCACCCCGAGAGGTATCCGTGTCCAGCACTGACTCCGCCACCACCACCGCCCCCGAGGGCGACGTCACCGGCCGCAGCATCCTGCTCGACGAGGTCACCAAGCGGTACCCGGGCCAGCAGAAGCCCGCAGTCGACGGCATCACGCTCGAGATCCCGGCCGGCAAGATCGTCATGCTCGTCGGCCCGTCCGGCTGCGGCAAGACCACCACGCTGAAGATGATCAACCGGCTCATCGAACCCACCGAGGGCCGCATCGTCGTCGGGGACGAGGACGTCACCGGCATCGACGCCGACGAGCTCCGCCGACGCATGGGCTACGTCATCCAGGCCGGCGGCCTCTTCCCGCACATGACCGTCGCGGCGAACATCGGGATCGTCCCGAAGATGCTCGGCTGGTCGAAGGAGAAGATCGCCGCCCGCGTCGACGAGCTCCTCGACCTGGTCTCGCTCGACCCGGCCACCTACCGCGACCGCTTCCCCCGCGAGCTCTCCGGCGGCCAGCAGCAGCGCGTCGGTGTCGCCCGGGCGCTCGCCGCGGACCCGCCCGTCCTGCTGATGGACGAGCCGTTCGGCGCCGTCGACCCGATCACCCGGCAGCGCCTGCAGGACGAGCTCCTGCGCATCCAGGAGGAACTGCACAAGACGATCGTCATCGTCAGCCACGACTTCGACGAGGCCGTGAAGCTGGGCGACTGGATCGTGATCTTCACCGAGGGTGCGCACATCGTGCAGTACGACACTCCGGAGCGGATCCTGGCCGAACCGGCGAACGAGTTCGTGGAGAACTTCATCGGCTCCGGCGCCGGCCTCAAGCAGCTGACCCTCAACCGCGTGCGGGACGTCGACGTCGTCGACGCCGTGACCTGCTCGCCGGGCGAGGAGACGAAGGCCGTCCTGCAGCGCATGGACGAGGCCGGACGGCACGGGCACGCCGTCGTGGTCGACCGCCGTCAGCGCCCGATCGGGTGGCCGTCCCGGCGGCAGCTCGAGCGCCTCGACCGCATCCCGGAGGGCATCGACCCCGCCCTGCCCGTCGTGGGCGAGGGGGCGACGCTCAACGACGCGCTCGACACCATGCTCGTCTCGAGCGCCGGTGCCGCGCTCGTCACCGGGCGCCGTGACGCCTTCCGCGGCGTCATCACCGTCGAGACCGTCATGGAGGCCATCACCCGGTCCCGTGCGGCCGCCGCGGACGAGCAGGCGTACACGCCGGTCGGTACGAACACGAACCCGATCGAGACCCTGCCGTCCTCGCCCGTGGCCCCGACGGTCGCGACGTCCGGGGAGGACCTGTGACCGCCGTCGCGACCGACGCGCCCGCCGCAGCCGGCCCGGGCACCGCGCAGCGCACCCCCTGGAAGGGCCTGCTCGTCCAGCCGATCGCGATCCTGGTGGTCCTGGCCGCCTGGGTCCTCTGGCTGAACACCGCGGACCTCAGTGCCACCGAGCGTTCGACCCTCAACCCGTCGGGCATCCTCGAGCTCACCGGACAGCACCTCGTCCTGACGCTCCAGGCCACCGTGCTCGTGCTCGTGATCGGCATCCCGCTTGGGGTCCTGCTCACCCGCGGGCCCTTCCGGCGGGCGAGCACCACGGTCATAGCCGTCGCGAACTTCGGACAGGCGGCCCCCGCGGTCGGGCTCATCGTGCTGCTCGCGGCCTGGCTCGGCCTGAACAGCTGGTCGGCGGTCGTCGCCCTCGTGCTCTACGCGATCCTGCCGGTGCTCCGGAACACCATGCTCGGTGTGCAGAGCGTCGACGACCGGCTCGTCGAGGCCGGCCGCGGCATGGGCATGAGCGCCCTCAGCGTGCTGCTCAAGGTCGAACTGCCGCTGGCGGTCCCGGTCATGCTCTCCGGCATCCGGACGGCCCTGGTGCTGCTCGTCGGCACCGCGAGCCTGGCGACCTTCGTCGGCGCGGGTGGCCTCGGGCTCCTCATCACCACGGGCGTGAACCTGTTCCTGCCGAAGGTGCTCGTCTCCGGAGCGCTCCTGGTGGCGCTCCTCGCCCTGACCATCGACTGGATCGGCCGCGTGGTCGAGACGGTCGCACGACCGAAGGGACTCCGATGACGCCCGACGACACGACGCACGCCGACGAGACGACCCGCGAGCAGGGCGCACGTCGCGCCCGCCGCTCCGACGGGACGGGCGCCCGCCGCGCCTCCCGTCCGTCCACCGGTCGCCGCTGGGTGGCCGCCGCCGCCGTCGCGGGGGCGAGCGCCCTCGTCCTGACCGGCTGCGGCCTGCAGCCGGCCGCGTCCTTCGTACCGGGTGCCGCGCCGGGATCGATCCAGCGGATCGACGACCTGCCGGACGACGCGAAGCTGACCGTGACGTCGAAGAACTTCACGGAGCAGCTCGTCCTCGGCAAGATCGCCGTCCTCGCCGCCAAGGCGGCCGGGTTCGACGTCACCGACGAGACGAACGTGCCGGGGTCCGTCGCGGTGCGCGAGCTGATGACCTCGCACGGCGCGGACTTCACGTACGAGTACACGGGTACCGCCTGGCTGACGTTCATGGCGCACGAGCAGGGGATCCCCGACAAGACCGAGCAGTGGCAGGCGGTCAAGGACGAGGACGCCGGCAACGGGCTGACCTGGCTCGAACCGGCGCCGATGAACAACACCTACGCGTTCGCCGTGCGCGACGAGGCGGTGTCCGAGCTCGACGACGTGAAGACGCTGTCGGACATCACGAAGCTGCCGGTCGACCAGCGGACCTTCTGCGTCGAGTCGGAGTTCAACTCGCGTGCGGACGGCTTCAAGCCGATGCTCGAGAAGTACGGCCTGGAGCTCGGCGGGTCCGGCGAGAACGGCGTGCCGACGTCGAACGTCAGCATCCTCGACACCGGCACGGTCTACACCGCGACCGACCGGGGCAAGTGCAACTTCGGCGAGGTCTTCACGACCGACGGCCGCATCAAGTCGCTCGGCCTGACCGTGCTCGAGGACGACCGCGGGTTCTTCCCGGCGTACAACGTCGCACCCGTGATCGACTCCGAGACGCTCGAGGAGTACCCGCAGCTCCGTGACGTGTACGACCAGATCTCGCCGGAGCTCACGGACGAGGCGCTGCAGGAGCTGAACCGCCAGGTCGACGTCGAGGGCCGCGAGCCGGCGGACGTCGCCTTCGACTGGATGGTGGACAAGGGCTTCATCACGGCGCCCTGACGGGTGACTCGGCCGTCCGGGCGAACCGGGTGACCTGTCGGACGGGAGGCGCGGTGCCGGTGGGCACCGCGCCTCCCGTCGTCCGCGGGGTCGCGTCGCTGCTCGCGAGCTCCGGACGGGCTGCATCGCGTGGCCGCGTGGCCGCGTGGCCGCGTGTCCGCGTGTCCGCGTGTCTGCGTGTCCGCGCGGCCGGCTCCGGACGGCGCGCACGCCGCGTGCATAGTCTCGGACACGTGGCGGCTTCGGGACGGGACCTCGGCGACGGGTGCACGCTCACGCTGCGCGACCTGAGCACCGTCGACGCCGTCCACGACCTGGTGCAGGCCAACCTCGCACGCCTCCGGGCCGCGGAACCGTGGGCCTGGGCGCCGGTCTCCCGGGACTCGCTCGTCCTGCACACGGAGCAGCTGCTCGGGCAGTACGCGATGGACCGGGCGGTGCCGTGCGTCGTCCGGGTGGACGGGAGCATCGTCGGCTCGGTGTCGCTCGCGCTCGACCCGTACCTGGGCCAGGCGTCGCTCGGCTACTGGATCGACGAGCGGTACGAGGGGCGCGGCATCGTCCGACGGGCCGCTTCTGCACTGCTCGAGGTCGCGCGCGAGCGGGGGAGTGCCCGGGTGGAGGTCCGCACCGGCGTCGACAACGTCCGGAGCCGGGCGCTGGCCGAGCGGCTCGGGTTCGTGCACGAGGGGACGCTGCGCAGCGCGCTCCCGCTCGGGCCCCGACGGGTCGACGTGGCGGTGTACGGGCTGTTGACCTGACGGTCCTCGGCGGCGCTCCGCCGGGCCCCCGGCGAGACGAACGCTGCGTCAGCGGCCCTGGGACACGCCCGCCCACACGGCGAACGCGCCGCCGAGCAGGAGCAGCACGCCGACCACGATCCAGACCGCCAGCGCGACGAGGTTGAGGAGGATGCCCCACCCCGCTCGGCCACGGGCCATCGGCTCACGACTGCGGGAGGCGATCCCGAGGCACAGGCCGACGACGGGGGCGAAGAAGGTCCACCCGGCGAGCAGCGAGCAGACCCCGAGCACGAGGCTCGCGGTGCCGAGGCCGGTCCGAGGGGTGTGCTGCACGGTGGTCATTTACCCGACGCTACGGGGTCCTGCTGCCGCGGCGCGTCCCCCGGTGGTGTGACCGCGGGTCCTCCCGGGGACGGACCTCCTGCGGACGGACGGCCGCACGCCGGTATCGTCGGAGCATGGCCCTGTTCGGACGACGCCCCAGGAACGACGTTCGCGACCGCCCGGTCAGCCAGGTGGAGCTGAAGCGGGCCGTCGACGAGGGCTTCCTCATCGCCAGGGCCGCCGTCACCGTCGCGGTGGCGAACCGGATCATCACGAACGCCCTCCGCGACCAGGGGTACTTCGACCACGCCGTCATCGCCGAGGCCACCCGCGAGGAACTGCACCGCATGGCCGAGGAGCAGCGCGGGGACGCCGCCCGCATGCGGGAGATCCGGTCCACGTCGAGCAACAAGCGGGGGCGCTCGCAGCACCAGCACGACTACAAGCGCGGCGACGACCTGAAGCTCCGCACGCGCGAGGCCACCTACGAGCAGCTCGCCGCCATGCTCGACCGGCGGCGCGACGACCAGGGCTTCGTCGACCGCATCGTGCTGCAGGCCCGTGCCCGGGCGTGGGACGACATCGGCACGACCGTCGTCGGACGTCTCGGGTGGGCGCAGCGCCCGACCGAGGACTACGAGATCGGCCGCGACGAACGTCTGCAGCAGATGCTCGACGAGGACTTCGCGGCGCTGCTCGCGGAGCACCCGGCGGGTGCCGAGGCCCCGGTCGCGACGCCGGCCGATGCGGACGAGCCCGACGAGGGCGACGCCGCCGAGGACGGTACGGATCCCGCCGACGCGGACACCGCACGCCCCTGACGACGGGAGTGCAGGACTGGTACTTGATGTACCACCGAGGTTCGTCTACGGTAGAGGTGTAACGCCCCAGGACCATTCGGCACCGCCGGACTCCTGGGGCGATCGACGTCCTGGGGGGTTGTGATGTCCTTCGAGCAAGAAGGGGAGAGCGGCTGGCTCCACCCGGAGCGTGCGCTCCGTCCGTTCGAACCGGATCGCCCCGACCGCGGCGAGACGGGGGCCGCGCCCATCGATGAGCGCCCGTGGGGTACGAAGAGTCTCCGTCGAGTGGGTGAGAACATCCGCTCGGGTGCTGCGCTCAACTCGGGGGATCCGACCTACGAAGAAGTCATGCTCTGGTACAACGACCTGGCGACATGGGTGCAGTCAGAGATCGAACTCCTGGACTGGCAGCCACTCCTGCAGGACGCACGACCCAGCCTGGTCTCGCGACCGAAGACGATCGACACCTTGCGACAGAAACTCCAGCGCCATCCGACGCTCGACATCGGCTCGGTCCAGGACATCGCGGGGGTGCGGTTCGAAGCCGAGATGACGCTCGACCAGCAGGACGCTGTGGCAAAGGCTGTAGCCCTTCACTTCGACCACGACCCGGATGATCCTGCATGCGTCCGGGATCTGCGCGCAGCGCCGCACAGCGGGTACCGAGCAGTGCACGTCTGGCTCCGCTTCGAGAAGAGAGGGCGGGTCGAGGTCCAGATCCGGACCCACGTGCAAGGCGCTTGGGCGAACCTGTTCGAGCGAGCTGCCGACGTACTCGGACGAGACATCCGGTACGGGGGGAAGCCTGAAGGGGTGGCAGAGCGTCGCTTCGTCGAGGACATGATCCGCCTGTCGGAGCGTGGTCTCACGGCGTTGGAGCGAGCTCGCAATCAGGTTGCTCGCGAGCAGCTGATGATCGATGATGGGGCGCGGGGGATCGTGTCGATGCAGCAACCGTTCGAACGCCGTGACGGCGTGACCATCCCACAGGCGTGGAGTAGCATCCGTGCCACCGAAGTCCGCGTCCTCGAGGAGTTCGAGAAGATCAAGGTCGGGCTGGTGAGCCACGGCGATGAGACAGAAGGTGATCGATGGCCGGCTACGTGATCGAGTTCAACCGACGCGACGGCTCGCGTCGCGTCACCGAGTTCCCGGGAGTCACCGGCTCGCGTGAAGCACTTCTGCGTCGCCTGGAGCTGGAGCGTCTCCGCGAGGATTCCGACGTCGAGATCGTCTCCCTGAACGGTCCGTCGCTGCAGCAGGTGCAGGAGACCCATTCTCGGTACTTCCTCGGCGAGGAACTCTCGAACGCAAGCTGAGGTCTCACCCACGCCCGCCCCTGACCGCCCGCGGGGGCGCGGGTCCCTAGGCTCGGGCACATGGTTGATGCGGTGGTCGTCGGTGCCGGACCGAACGGACTCGCGGCGGCGGTGACGCTCGCGCGGGCCGGGCTGTCGGTCGAGGTCGTCGAGCGGAACGACACGATCGGCGGTGGCGCCCGCACGGCACAGCTCACGCTGCCCGGGTTCCACCACGACGTCTGCTCCGCGGTGCACCCCATGGCGCTGCAGTCCGAGTTCTTCCGGCTCTTCCGCATGGAGGACCGCATCGAGCTCCGGCTGCCCGAGGTGCAGTACGGCCACCCCCTGGACCGTGGCCGCGCCGGCATCGCCTACCGCGACCTCGAGCGCACCGCCGAGGGCCTGGGCATCGACGGCCGCGCCTTCCGCAACCTGATGGCACCCCTGTCCGGCAGCGCCGACCAGGTCGCGGACTTCGCCACCGACGCGTTGCTGCACGTCCCGCGACACCCGCTCACCGTCCTGCGGTTCGGTCTCCGCGCCCTCGAGCAGGGCAGCGCCGCCTGGAACGCCCGGTTCCGCGACGAGGTCGCACCGGCGATGGTCTCCGGCGTCGCGGCGCACTCGATCCAGCACATGCCGTCCCTGTCGACCGCCGCGGCCGCGCTGTCGCTCGGCTCCTACGCCCACGCCCGCGGGTGGCCCGTGCCGATCGGGGGCAGCCAGGCGATCGTCGACGCGCTCGCCGCCGACCTCGTCGCCCACGGCGGCACCATCGAGACCGGGCGCGAGGTCCGGTCCCTCGCCGACCTGACCCCGGCGAAGGCCGTCCTCTTCGACACGAGCGTCCCGGGCATGCTGCACATCGCCGGGAAGCAGATCCCCACCCCGAAGCGCGGGGCGCTGCGCCGCTTCCGGTTCGGCAACGCGGCGGCGAAGGTCGACTTCGCGCTGTCCGACCCGGTGCCGTGGACGAACACCGAGCTGCGGAAGGCCGGTACCGTGCACATCGGCGGCACCCGTGCGGAGATCGCCGAGGCCGAGCACGCCGTGGCGCAGGGTCGGCACGCCGAACGCCCGTACGTCCTCGGGAGCGAGCCGACCGTGGTCGACCCGAGCCGGGCCCCGCGCGGCAAGCACGTCTTCTGGGCGTACGCACACGTGCCCGCGGGCTCCGACGTCGACCCGACCGACGCGATCGTCCGGCAGGTCGAGCGTTTCGCGCCCGGGTTCCGCGACACCGTCCTGCAGTCGAGCAGCCGCACGGCCGTCCAGATGGGCGAGTACAACCCGAACTACGTCGGCGGCGACATCGCCGCCGGGGCCGCGAGCTTCTGGCAGCTCGTCAAGCGGCCCGTCCTGTCGTCCGATCCGTGGCGGATGGGCGGCGGCATGTACCTGTGCTCGGAGGCGTCCGCGCCCGGCCCGGGTGTGCACGGCATGGCGGGCTGGCACGCGGCCCGCAGCGCCCTGCGGCACACCTTCGGCCTGTCCGAGCACGTCGACCTCGCACCGGAGGACTGAACCATGGCGAAGAACGTCCGCATCGTGCACTGCAGCCCGGAGGCCGTCTTCGACGTGCTCCGGGACGGCTGGCTCTACCCGACCTGGGTGGTCGGCGCCTCGCGCATGCGCGGTCAGGACCCGGGGTGGCCCGCCGTCGGTACGGAGCTGCACCACTCGTTCGGCATCTGGCCGTTCCTGATCAACGACACGACGATCTCGCTCGAGGTCGACGAGCCCCGGCGGCTCGTCATCCAGGCGAAGGGCTGGCCGGTCGGCGAGGCCCGGGTCGAGCTCGAGGTGGAACCGCACCCGCGGGGGAGCCGGGTGACGCTCCGCGAGAACCCCGTCCGGGGTCCCGGATCGCTCGTTCCCGGGTTCATCGCGCAGCCCGGCATCTGGATCCGCAACAACGAGAGCATCCGGCGGCTCCGCTGGGTCGCGGAGGGGCGCGCGGGCGCCCAGTAGACGGTCTGGAGGCTCGTGGCGGCACCGCCACGAGCCTCCCTACCGTCATCCGGTCACTACTCCGCGCGACTGAACTCGCTCGCTCGACGCACCTGGTCGTCCGTCAGGGCGACGCCCGTGTACCGCTCGAACTGGCGGGCTGCCTGCAGTGCGATGACCTCGGCGCCGGTGATCACGCGCGCACCCGCGGCGCGACCGGCGTGGACCAGCGGGGTCTCGGCGGGGAACGCGACCACGTCGAAGACGATCGACGCGGCCTCGACACGGTCCTGCGCGAAGGCGAGGGCGTCCTCGTCCGCACCGCGCATGCCGAGCGGGGTGACGTTGACCAGGACGTCGGCCTCGGGCGCCTCCTGCTCGCTCGCGACCCAGTCGAAGCCGTACTGCTCGGCCAGGGCAGGACCGGTCTCCGCGTTGCGCGCGACGACGGTGAGCTGCTCGAAGCCCGCACCGCGGAACGCCGCCGTGACCGCCTTGGCCATCCCGCCGGAGCCACGGAGCACCACGCGGGCCGTCGGGTCGACGTCGTGCGTGCGGAGCAGGGACGCGACGGCTTCGTAGTCGGTGTTCGAGGCGGTGAGCACACCGTCGTCGTTCACCACGGTGTTGATCGACCGGATGGCGGCCGCGGACTCCTCGACCACGTCGACGAGGGGGATGATCGCCTCCTTGAAGGGCATCGACACCGAGCAGCCCCGGATGCCGAGCGCGCGGATCCCGGTGACCGCGCCGGGCAGGTCGGTCGTGGTGAACGCCTTGTAGACGAAGTCCAGCCCGAGCTCGTCGTAGAGGAAGTTGTGGAAGCGCGTGCCGATGTTGCTCGGTCGGGCCGCGAGCGAGATGCAGACCTGCATGTCCTTGTGGAGGATGGGCATGGCACGAGTCTCCCACGCCCGTGCCGATGGAGCGGTCCACTCCCGGTACCCGACAGCAGTGCCGTCCGGACGGGTTAGTGTGGCGGGATGCCGGTCTCCGTCTTCGATCTGTTCAGCGTCGGGATCGGCCCGTCGAGTTCCCACACCGTCGGGCCCATGCGTGCCGGCGCGGCCTTCGCGGCCGGGCTCGCCGACGCCCCCGTGACCGGGCTCGACGTCCACCTGTACGGCTCGCTCGCCTCGACCGGGCAGGGACACGGCACGCTCGGTGCGGTGCTCGCCGGGCTGATGGGCTCCGACCCCGAGACGGTCGACCCGGACGCGATGGCAGCGTCCCTGGACGACCTCGAACACACCGGTGTGCTGCGGCTCGCGGGCGGAGCGACGGTGCCGTTCCGCCAGGCCGACATCGTGCTGCACCCGCTCACCATGCTGCCCCGCCACCCGAACGCGATGCGGCTGCGGGCGACCGGTGCCTCGGGGGCGGTCCTCGCCGAGGAGACCTACTACTCGATCGGTGGCGGGTTCATCACGAGCGACACCGAGGGTGCCGTGGCCGAGGCCGCGATCCCCGTCGACGACGCCGTCCCGCACCCGTTCTCGAGCGGCGCCGAACTCCTCGCCGCGTGCGCCGCGACCGGCCTGCCCGTCAGCGGCATCGCGATGGCGAACGAGACCGCGACACGGACCGGTGCCGAGGTCCGCGCCGGACTCCTGCACGTGCACGACGTCATGCGCGCGAGCGTCGACCGCAGCATCCGCCGCACCGGCACGCTGCCCGGCGGGCTGACGGTCCGGCGTCGCGCGGCGAACTGGCACGAGCAGCTCACCCGCGACGACCCGCACCACGACCCGCTCTTCGCGATGGAGTGGGTGAACCTCACCGCGATGGCGGTCAACGAGGAGAACGCCACGGGTGGCCGGGTCGTCACCGCCCCCACGAACGGTGCTGCCGGGATCATCCCCGCGGTGCTGTACTACGCCCTGACCTACGTCTCCGAGGTCCTCCCGGAGGACCGCGACGACGCCGTGGTCCGCTTCCTGCTCACGGCCGGGGCGATCGGCTCGATCTACAAGGAGCGGGCGTCGATCTCGGGCGCCGAGGTCGGCTGCCAGGGCGAGGTCGGCTCCGCCGCGTCGATGGCGGCGGCCGGGTTGGCCGAGATCCTCGGTGGGACCCCCGAACAGGTCGAGAACGCCGCCGAGATCGCGATGGAGCACAACCTCGGGCTGACCTGCGACCCGATCGGCGGCCTCGTGCAGATCCCCTGCATCGAGCGGAACGCGATCGCGGCGAACAAGGCGATCAACGCGGCCCGGATGGCGCTGCGCGGGGACGGTGTGCACCACGTGTCCCTCGACCAGGTCGTCGAGACGATGCGGCAGACCGGTGCGGACATGTCGACGAAGTACAAGGAGACCGCGATGGGCGGACTGGCGGTCAACGTCCCCCTCTGCTGAGCGGCCGCAGCGCGCTGCGTCGTGGCGACGGCCCCGGCACGACCGCCCGGGCCGGTCAGTGGACCTGCATCTCCAGCGGGATCGCGCGCGGTGCGACGTGGTGCTGACCGTCGTCGGTGCGGACGATGAGTGCGGGACGCCCCGGGGTGTCGAGGACGTCCACCGCCGTCCCGGCGACGAGTCGCCCGCGATCGCGGTAGCGGACCACCGCGTGGATCGGGACGTCGTCGGCGGGGACCGGTCGCCACCGTGGTGCTCGTGCGCGCTCCGTCTCCATCACTCCACCATGGCGTCTGTCCGATTCGCGCACCAAATCGCTGAACGCTGCTCACGTGCACTGCCGGGAGGCGCTCCGGCCGCCGCGGGTACGGTCGGACGCATGAGCGACACGGACCACGACCACCTCGGCGACGGCGTCGACATGTCCTTCGAGGAACGCCGACAGGACACCCTCCGCAGGATGTCCGGGTCGGACGAGCACGACGCCGACCCGCGCGTCGAGGTCTCCCGCGCCGAGGACGGGGACGTGCGCATCGACGTCGCGGACTCCGCGGCCGTCCGCCCCGGGGACGCCGACGGCACCGACCCTCGGACCGACGCGACGCAGGACCCCCACCCCGCCGACTGAGCCCTCCCTCGCACGACGCGACCCCGGCGACACCTCGCACCGCGGTACCGCTGCGAGCACCCGCCGACGGTGCGTCCCGCGGGAAGGAGGATGATCGTCGGGTGCACCTCGTCCTCCACCGCGTCGACGGCGGCGTCACCGCGACGCCCCTGACCGACGCGGGGGAGCCGGCCGGCGAGCCGACGCGCCTGGACGAGCCGGGCCTCCCGGCCTTCGTCGCCGCGCACGACGCACCCGACGTGCGCTGGGTCTGGGACGACACCGCCCGCTGGTACCCGGCCGTCCTGGCGGCCGGAGGACGCGTCGGCCGCTGCGTCGACCTCCGCCTGTGCCGTCGCATCCTGCGCGGCGCGCTCGCCGCGCGGGGGACGGCCCTCGCGACGGCACCACCCGACACGTGGGACGACCCCGGCCAGGAGGCCCGCCCCACCCGCCCGACGCAGGCCCGCCTGTTCGACGACGCGCTCTTCACCGTCGCACCGGCCGACGACGCAGCCGATCCGGTCGCCGAGTTCCGCCGCCAGCTCGACGCGGTCGCCACGTCGACGACGCCGGGCGCACTGCGCCTGCTCACCACCGCCGAGTCGGCGGGAGCCCTCGTCGCGGCCGAGATCCTGTCCGCGGGTCTGCCCTGGCGTCCGGACGTGCACGAGCGCCTGCTCGAGGAGGAACTCGGCCCCCGGGTACCCGCCGGGGTGCGGCCGCGCCGGCTCGAGGAGCTCGCGGGGGAGATCCGCGCACACCTCGGCGACCCCGCACTCAACCCCGACTCGCCCGCCGACGTCCTGCGGTCGCTCCGGGCCGTCGGCCTGATGGTGACGTCGACGCGCAAGTGGGAGCTGCAGGAGCTCGAGCACCCGGTCATCGCGCCGCTGCTCGAGTACAAGCGCCTGTCCCGCCTGCTCACCGCGAACGGCTGGGCATGGCTCGACGAGTGGGTGCAGGACGGGCGCTTCCACCCGAAGTACGTCGTCGGCGGGGTCGTCACCGGGCGCTGGGCGGCGGACGGCGGCGGTGCCATGCAGCTGCCGAGGACGGTCCGCAGTGCGGTGGTCGCCGACGACGGCTGGGCCTTCGTGGTGGCGGACGCGGCGCAGCTCGAACCGCGGGTGCTCGCGGCGATGGCCGGCGACCGGGCGATGGCGACCGCGGGCGACGGGCGGGACCTGTACGACGGGGTGGTCGCCTCGGGCGCGGTCGAGACGCGGCAGCAGGCGAAGGGCGCGATGCTCGGCGCGATGTACGGCGCGACCCAGGGGGACGCTGGACGGCTCGTCCCGCGGCTGGCGAGGGCGTTCCCGGCGGCGCTGGGGCTCGTCGACCGGGCGGCCCGGGCGGGCGAGCGCGGCGAGCCCGTGACGACGCTGCTCGGCCGGACGTCGCCCGTCCCCGACGAGGCCTGGTTCGCCGCGCGCAACCGCGCCTGGTCGGTGGACGGCACGCCGGCGCAGCAGCGGGCGGTCGAGGGGCGTGCCCGCAGCTGGGGGCGCTTCACGCGGAACTTCGTGGTGCAGGGCACCGCGGCCGAGTGGGCACTGGCGTGGATGGGATCGCTCCGGACCCGGCTCGCGACCCGGTTCCCCGGCCCGCTGACGGCCGGGCCGCACCTGGTGTTCTTCGTGCACGACGAGATCGTGGTGCACACGCCCGTCGAGCACGCCGCGTTCGTGGCGGAGCAGGTCCGGGCCGCGGCGGTCGACGCCGGACGGCTGCTCTTCCGGGACTTCCCGGTGGTCTTCCCCCTGACGGTGTCGACGGTGCGCGACTACGGGGCAGCGAAGGACTGAGCCGGGCCGGCGCGTGCGGGTGCTCGCCCGCCGTGAGGACTGCGTCCGGGCCGGTACGGGCGGGTGCTCGCCCGCGGTGAGGACTGCGTCCGGGCAGGCGCGTGCGCGCTCGCAGCCTGGGACGGGCAGGGTGGGTCGATGGAGCGACACCACGACGAGGACCCCTCGGCTGCTGGTCGGGTCGACCGTGCGGAGCAGGCGGCGGTCGTCGAGGACCGGCGCGTCGGCGACCTCGACCTCACGACGTGGCGGTCCCGGGCCGGCCACACGGTCGCCGAGGGCTGGGCGGCACTCGGCCGTCGCTACGGCGCCCTCCCCCTGCTCGTCCTGACGCTGGCAGTCGGTGTCGGCATCGCCGCGACCGCGACCTGGGCGGCATCGGAGGTGTACGACGCCGTGCGGGCGTCCGACGACGTCGCGGTGCTCGACCGCCCCGTCCTCGACTGGATGCTCACCCTGCGCTCGCCGTTCGCCGACCAGGCGGTCACGTGGTGGACCGACATCGCCGGGACGATCGGGATGCCGATCGTCGCGGTCTGCTTCCTGATCGGCTTCACGGTGCAGCGCCGCGCCTGGACCCCGCTCGTGCTGCTCGTCGCGGCGAGCGGCGGCTCGCTCCTCATGACCATCGCAGGCAAGGACCTGATCGGCCGTGCCCGACCGCCGCTGTCCGACGCGGTGCCGCCGTACGAGCACTCGCCGTCGTTCCCGTCCGGCCACACGCTCAACGCCACGGTCGTCGTCGGCACGATCGTGTACCTGCTCATCCTGCGGCAGTCACGCACGGTCACCCGGGTGTGGACGATCGTCGTCGGCACGCTCTTCGTGCTGTCGATCGGCGTCTCGCGGGTGTTCCTGGGCCACCACTGGACGACGGACGTGCTCGCCGCGTGGGCCCTCGGTCTTGCGTGGCTGGCGCTCGTGATCACGGCGCACCGGCTGTACCTGACCGCCCTCCACCGGGGTGCCGACCCGGTCGTGCGCGGCCGCGGACCGGCACGCCCGGTCAGGTCGTCACGGTAGGTTCACCCGCATGGAAGAACGGGTCTTCGGCGGCAGGTACCGCGTCACCGGCACGCTCGGTCACGGCGGCATGGCCTCCGTCTACCGCGCCGTCGACGAGCAGCTCGGCCGCGAGGTGGCCGTCAAGGTCTTCCGGATCGGCGCGGTCGACCACGGCGAACGTGCGCGCGCCGAGGCCGAGATGCACACGCTGGCCGCGCTCCGCAGCCCCTCGCTCGTCACGCTCTACGACGCCGCACTCGACGACGGCAACGGCGACTCGTACCTCGTGATGGAGCTCGTCCCCGGCAGCGACCTGGACACCCGGCTGCGCGAGGGCCCGCTCGACACCACGACGACCGCGCGCACGGGCGCCCAGGTCGCGGAGGGACTCGCCGCCGTGCACGCGCAGGGCATCGTGCACCGCGACGTGAAGCCCGCGAACGTGCTGCTCGAGAGCGACGGCCAGCACGTCAAGCTCGCCGACTTCGGCATCGCGCTGCTCCGGGACGCCGCCCGCGTGACCGGGACCGGCACCGTCATCGGCACCGCCGCCTACATCTCACCGGAGCAGGTCCTCGGGCGCGAGGTCACCGGTCAGGCCGACGTCTACGCCCTCGGGCTCGTCCTGCTGCAGTGCCTGACGGGTGAACGACCGTTCCCCGGCACCGCCGTCGAGTCCGCCACCGCGCGGCTCACGCGGGGCCCCGACATCGACCAGCACCTTCCCACCGCGTGGCGGACGCTGCTGCACGTGATGACGGCGCAGGACCCGGCCGAGCGCCCGACCGCGGCCGAGGCGGCCCGACGTCTCCGTGCGCTCGAACGCGACGGGACGGCACCGGCGACCCAGCTGCTCCCGGGCGGACCCGGCACGCTCACCCGTGCTGCCGGCGGAGCGGCCGGTGCCGGAGCCGGTCTCGCCGGTGCCGCGCTCGGTGCCGGGGGACCGGACGCAGCCCACGCCGACCAGGCCACCCAGGCCGTGCCGGGCGCTGCGGACGGCGACCAGGCCACGCGGGCGATGCCGACCGCCGGCGGTGCCGACGCCGCGACCCGGGCGTACGACCGGACGGGCGCGCAGGACGACGTCGCGACGACGGTCCTCGGTGCCCAGCGGGGCGCCGGTGGAGCGGGCGCCGCCGCTGCTGCAGGCGGTGGTGCGGTGGCCGGTGGTGCCGCGTCGCGAGGAGCCGGTGGTCCAGCGGGGGCTGCCGGACGGGGCGGTCCCGGTACGGACGGACCGAAGCGACGGCGTGCGGGGATCATCACCGCGGTGGTCGTCGGGATCCTCGTCCTCGCGGGGATCGGCGTCGCGCTGATCGCGCTGGGCGGAGGAGACGACTCGACGCCTGCGCCGACCGACTCCAGCGAGCCCTCGTCGCCGACGGAGAAGCAGACGAGCGAGCCGGAGCAGCAGCCCAGCCAGGAGGAGCAGCAGCCGAGCGAACCCGCGCAGGAGCCGAGCGAGCCGGCGCAGGAGCCCAGTCAGGAGCAGCAGCCGAGCGAGCCCGCGCAGGAGCCGAGCCAGCCCGCCGACGACCCGAGCGTCGGCCCCCAACCGGGCGGTCCGGCGTCCAACCCCGTCGAGGCCCCGCAGGGCGGCGCGGGCAACAACGGCAACGGCAACGGTCCCGGGAGCAACAGCGGCAAGGGCAAGGGATCCGGTGCGGCGGACACGACGGTCGACACCACCGTCGGGTCGCTCACCCAGGGGCCGGCGACGGGCCCCGGCCGCGGCTGACGCGGTCGCTGCCGACCCCGGCGCGGTGGACGGACAGCGTCGAGCCGACGCCCACCGTCGCGGGAGCACGCTCGGAGCATGTCGATGAGCACACCGTTCGATCCGCAGCAGCCCGGCGCCGACCTCCCCGTGGACGGGAGCGGCCAGCCCGAGATCGAGGTCGAGGAGGACCGCGGCGCCGACGTCGGCCCTGACTCGGTCGACCCGAGCACCTCGCCGGCACCGCACCAGGACGAGGACGAGGCCGGCGGCGGCCCGGTCGCCCGGTGACCCGAGACGGCTGACCGATCTCGCCCTGACGGCCCGCAGGGGGACGACGGACGACCCGCTGACGACCGCTGACGCGACGACGGGCTGCCCCCGGACGATCCAGGGGCAGCCCGTCGTGGTGCTGCGGCTCAGACGCCGCCGCGCCGGAGCCAGCGGGTCGACCGCCACGAGCGCGACCGCAGCACCGCGTCGATCGCGTCGCGCAGGATCTGCTCGTCGGTGGCCGGGTCGACGAAGGCCGACGCCCGCACGGGGCCGCTCGTCCCGCGGAGGCGCGAGACGGCCCGGAGCGGAGCGCTCACGCGCCACGACCGCGACTCCAGCAGGGAGATGAGCCGCTGCGCCAGGGCGAAGCGCTCACCGTGGTCGACGGACGACTCCTGCGCCACGGGTGCGGGGAGCGGAGCCGGCTGCTCGGCGAGCTTCACCAGCTCGCGGATGCGCCGCGTCTCGCCGGCCGGCAGCAGGATCGGCAGGGCGTCGATCTTGCGGTCGACGGAGTACTGGTTCAGCAGCCACTCCGCGATGTCGTGGTCGGTGCGCGAGCCGTCCTGCGACACCCACGTGTGGTATATCGCGGTGAGCTGCAGGGAGTCCGCGACACCGACGAGCGACGCGGCACGGAGCAGGTAGTCCCAGTCCTCGGTCGTGGTCAGCGACTCGTCGAAGCGCAGTCCGAGGTTCGTGAAGAGCCCGCGCGGGAACGCCGCCGTCATGAACGGCGTCTGGTTCAGCACGAGGTGCTTCACCATCGAGAACTCGGCGTCGTAGGGCCGGGTGATCGGCCCCTCGGTACGGACGCCCCAGTGGCCGCTCGTGCTGACGACGTCGGCCGCCTGCAGGGACCCGACGCTGCGGAGCACCATCCCCGGGTGCTTGCGGTGTACGTCCCGGAAGGCCGAGACCCAGTGCGCGAAGACCAGGTCGTCGTCGTCCAGGGCCACGACGTACTGCCCGGTCGCCAGTCGGAAGCCCTCGTTGAGGAGCGTGGCGCGCGAGCCGTGGTCGACCTTGACGAAGCGGGTGCGGCCGGCGATCGACGGCGGCTGGCGTTCGATCAACCGCTCGAGCACGATCTGCGTCGCGACGTCGACGTGGTGGCCGATGATGAGCACCTCGAAGTCCTGGTCCGTCTGGCCCGCCAGGCAGGAGAACACCTCGGCGAGCTGCTGCGGACGACGCCCCTGCGTCCGGATCACGACCGTGAGGAACGGGTCGTCCTCGGTCGACGTCCGGGTGACCGCGGCGGCGGGGACCGGCCCGGGCAGGCAGGCCCAGACGAACTGGTTCACGCGGGCGTTCGGCGCGGCCTGGTCACGCAGCGCGTTCATCCACTGGTTGACGGTGGTGCCACGCATGAGCGCCGGGTGGTCGAGCGGGAAGTGCTGGTCGCTCTTGCTCAGCAGGAAGTCCTCGCGGTCCGTGCGGTGCAGACCGGCGGCACGGAGCGTGCGCTCGAGCTCGGGCTCGCTGTAGAGGTGGACGTGGGTGTCGTCGAGCAGCCCGGTGTCGGTGTACTCCCATGCGCCGAACGCCAGCTTGAACCCGACGTCGCGGTGGGTGTTGTTCGGCACGCTGAGCACGAGCGGAGCGCTGTGGTCGCGGAGGAACGTCGACACCTCGGCGAGCACGGCCCGTCCGGCGGGCAGGTGCTCGAGCCCGTCGAGCATGGTGACCCCGAGCACGCGGCGGTCGCCGACGACGTCGCGCAGCAGTACGCGCACCGCCTCGGGATCGCCGACGTCGCCCACGTGGGCCTCGAAGCCGCCCTCGCGCAGCGCCGTCACGGCGTCCGCGTCGACGTCGACCCCGACGTACGTCGCGCCGAGCTGGTCCTCGACCGCCGCGGCGATGGCCCCGTAGCCACAGGCGAGGTCGAGGACGACCGCCGGCTCGCTCGACGTGACCACGGAGCGTCGCAGGAGGCGGAGGACGGCCCCGTAGGTGTTCTCCTCGGAGTAGGCGTTGTCGTAGCGTGCCTCGTCGTTCACAGTCCGTACCGGTGTTCCGCGTAGTTGCCGCCGGTGAATTCGGCGGTCGTGTGGTCGGGGTCGTGGCGGTCCGCGAGCAGACCGGCGTCGCGCCGCCGCCGGTACTCGGCGCACGCACGCGTGGCCTCCGGCTCCGGGTTCGCGTCGAAGAACCGCAGGATGTCCTCGCTGATGTCGGGCCGGGACCACTTGTCGGCGAGCAGCAGGGCGGACTCCACGGAGTAGTACCGTTCGGCGGACGTCGGCTCGAGGACGCCGCTCGTCGACCCGATGCGCTTGTCGTGGAACGCGAGGGCTGCGGGGACGATCGCCACGCCGAAGCCGCGCTCCCGGATGCGCCAGGACAGGTCGACGTCGTCGCAGTACATGAAGAACGACTCGTGGTCGTACCCGCCGAGCTCGTCGAAGAGCGCGGAGCGGACCATGCAGAAGGCCCCGGCGACCCACGAGGTGATGCCGCTCCGGACGTCGTAGTCCTTGGGGTGCTCGAGGGGGAGCTGCTTCGCCTCGACCGCGCCGATCGTGGTGTCGTCCATGCGCTCGACCAACTGGCTGAGCGTGTCCCCGGTGATGATCACGTCGGGGTTCGCCATGATGCGCAGCTCGGAGTCGTCCTCGGCCGCGAGGCGGTTCTGCGCGCCGCCGTGCCCGAGGTTCTCGCCGAAGGACACGTAGTCGAGCGAGGCGAGGTTCGGCGTCGCCCGGCGCCAGCGCTCGAGCAGGGCCGGGTCGACGGTCGCCGCCGGTGAGCAGTCGCCGTAGCGCACGCGGACCCCGGCGACGCGGTCGTCGAACCGTGCCCAGCGTGCGGCGTTGTCGAGGCTCTCGAGTGCGCGCTCCACCCGCTCCGTGTCGGAGTGGTAGAGCACCGACTGGATGGTCACCATCGGTCGGGTCATGCGGTGTGGTCCTCGCTGATCAGGGTCGGGATGCGGTGGGTGCCGAGGTGGGTCGGGTCGTCCTCCATGACGAACCGGGCGGCGTCGCGTCGGAGGGCGATGTACTCACCGCGCTCGTCCGACAGGAAGGCGTGCACGAAGTGCGGTCCGTTCCCGAACACGACGGCGTCCAGGTCGAACCTGACCGTCGCGGAGCCGTCGAGCGGCGAGAGGACCTTCTCCACGCGACCCGTGTCGGTGCCGTACACGAGGTTGCCGAGCGAGTTCTCGATGAGGAACCCGGCGTTCCAGCGGTCGAGCGGCGTCGCGTGCTCGTAGCGGACCGTGATGCGCAGCGGGTCTCCCGGGCGGACGATCTCCTGCGGCTCGCGTCCTGGGACGCGGACGTCGACGTCCGTGACCCTGCCCGGCGTGGGGTCCTGGTCGGGGTCCTCGGCCTCGGCCTCGGCGAGTCGGCGGCCCTCGAGGATCTCGCGGAAGTTCTGCACCGCCTCGCGGGCGGGCCCGTGGTACTTGACCTCGCCGTGGTGGAGGACGACCGCGGTGTCGCAGAGTTCCTGGACCTGGCCGAGCGAGTGCGACACGAGCACGATCGTGCGGCCCTGCGCCTGGAACTCCTTGATCTTGTCGATGCACTTCTTCTGGAACTGCTCGTCGCCGACGGCCAGCACCTCGTCCACCAGCAGCACGTCGGGGTCGGTGTTGATCGCGACGGCGAAGGCGAGCCGGACGTACATGCCCGACGAGTAGAACTTCACCTGCGTGTCGATGAAGTCACCGATGCCGGAGAACTGGAGGATCGCCTCGAACCGGGCGTCGACCTCGTCGCGGGGGATGCCGAGCACCGACGCGTTCAGGTAGACGTTCTCGCGGCCGGTCAGGTCGGGGTGCATCCCGGCGCCGAGCTCGATGAGGGCGGCGAGGCGACCGCGGCGCTCGACGACGCCGGTCGTGGGCTCGAGGATGCCGCCGATCATCTTCAGCAGCGTCGACTTGCCGGAACCGTTCGGTCCGATGAGGCCGACCGTGCTGCCGGCCGGGATCTCGAGGTCGACCCCCTGGAGCGCCCAGAAGTCCTCGCTGTGCCGGCGGCCTGCACGGCCGAAGGTGACCACCCGCTCCTTGAGCGAGTTGTCCTTGCGGATCGTGAACCGCTTCGACACGTCCCGCACGGAGACGACCACGGGTGCGCCGGGGCCGCCCCTGACCTCCTCGGACCGTCCGCGGAGTCCTGCTGCTCGGCTGCCCTGCCGCTCGTCCAATCAGGACTCCTCTGTGTTGCGTTCCGAAACCGAGGAGGATCGTAATGCGGATACGATGAAATGTCAGGCGTGTCCCCCGCTCTGGGGAGGGGGTGCCGGTGCCGCCGACGGCGCTCACGGCGTCCTGTCGGTCGGGGACGGCAAGCTCGTGCGCATGTCGTTCGCGAACGCGTGGGACCCGTCGAAGGGTCGCGCCATCCCAGAGGACCAGGTCACCGAGGACGGACTCGAGCTCGACGAGGACACCGCCGCCGAGCTCGGCATCTCGTTCGACGTCGTCGGCGGCGCGTCGGCCGACCCGTCACGGGTCTCACCCGTCGACGTGCGGGTGCCGAGCGCCCCGACCACCGACGACTGACCGGCCGCCCGCTCCCGACCGAGCCGAGCCGAGCCGAGCCGAGCAGCCTGGGGGCACGACGTGCGTCAGCACAACGGGGAGCACGCGACACCACGGACTTCCGTGGCGCGACGTGCTCCCCGTTGTGCCGAGCCCGGCACGGTCAGGGCCCAGCCCCGGAGCCCGGCACGGTCAGGGCCGACCCCCAGAGCCCCGGAACGGTCAGGCCCAGCCCCGCAGCACGGTCAGGGGACGGTGTGCCCCGCCGCCGTCAGGACGCGGTACCACTCCTCGCGCGAGAGCCGGACGTCGGAACCCGCGGCCGAGTCCCGCACCCGCTGCGGGTTCGTCGTGCCCAGGACGACCTGGAAGTGCGCGGGGTGTCGGGTGATCCACGCGACCGCGATCCCCGTCGGGGTGACGCCGTGTGCCGAGGCGAGCTCCTCGAGCACGTCGTTGAGCTCGGCGTACTGCTCGCGGTCGCCGAGGAAGACGCCGTCGAAGAAGCCCTTCTGGAACGGCGACCAGGCCTGCAGCGTGACGTCGTTCAGGCGGGCGTGGTTGAGGATGTCGTTGTCGCGGTCGATCGACTGGTCGAGCCCGGCCATGTTCGCCGTCAGGCCCTGCGTGATCACGTTGGCGTGCGTGATGCTCAGCTGCACCTGGTTGAACGCGAGCGGCTGCCGCACCGACCGCTTCAGCAGCTCGACCTGACCGGGGGTGTGGTTCGAGACACCGAAGTGGTGCACCTTGCCGGCGGCGTGCAGCTCGTCGAACGCCCGGGCGACCTCCTCGGGCTCGACGAGGGCGTCGGGACGGTGCAGGAGCAGCACGTCCACGTAGTCGGTCCGCAGCGCCTCGAGGGACTCGTGCACGGACTCGATGATGTGCTCGTACGAGAAGTCGAAGTACGCGCCGTCCGGCGTCGGGCGGATGCCGACCTTGGTCTGCAGCTGGATGTCGGCGCGCTCGGACGGCGACAGGGTGACGGCGGAACCGAAGCGCTGCTCGCACCCGTGCCAGACGCCGTACACGGCGGCGTGGTCGAACATCGTGACGCCGGCGTCGCGCGAGGCGGTGTACAGCTCGCGGATGTCCTCGTCGCTCATGTCGTTGATCCGCATGAGGCCGACGACGACGTCGGACGCGGTGAGGTCGGTCTGTGGCAACTCCAGTGTCTTCACGCGCTCGATCCTGCCAGCAGCTCGCCGTGCGCAGAGAGGCCCTGCCGGTGCCCGTCGGGCCGCGCCCGGCAGTCACGCCCGATGCGACCGGGTGACGGACGGGAGGCGCGGTGCCGGACCGGCACCGCGCCTCCCGTCCGGTGCTCAGCGCGTGGGCGACGCGGCCGGGCCGAGCAGACCGAGGAACGTCAGGTCGTCCGCCACCTTGGTGACGAGCGCGTGGTCGAGCGACGGGATGTCCGGTGAGCCGAGCGGACGCACCGAGCGGACCGCGGCCGCGAACGCGTCCGCGGGGATCGCGGACCCGGCGTGCGGCACCTCCGGGGTCGCGAACGCGTGCAGCAGCGGCAGGACCGAGCGTGCACGGTCCTCGTCCGGCAGCGCCTCGAGTGCGGACCGGAAGCGCTCGACCCACTCGGCGTGGTCCGCGACCCGCTCGATCGCGTACCCGTCCTCGACCAGCCAGTCGACGAAGGTGTCCAGCGAGACGCCGTCGTCGTGCGGGTTGACGACGTTGAACGTCCGGTGGCCGTCGACCACCGACGCGCCGATGGCGTCGATCGCGGCGGCCGTGAAGTCGGCGGGCAGGCCGTCGTAGTGCGAGCGCTGCACCCGGCCGTCCGGGGTCCGCTGCACGAAGGACACGGGTGCCAGCCCGGTCGCGAGCACGCTCCAGACCAGACGGGTGAACACGTCGGGCAGGTTCACCTGGCCGCGCCAGCGCGGGTGCGCCAGCACCATGTCGGAGCGGAACACCGCGACGGGGACGCCGTGCTGCTCGTGCGCCTCGCGGAGCAGCACCTCGCTCGCCCACTTGCTCGCGCCGTACCCGTTCGCGTACTCGCCGGCGATCGTCCACTCGGGGATCGTCGACCGGAGGTCCGCTCGCTCGTCGAGTGCCGCGGGGGCGTCGGGGGCGACGTCCTCGGTCGCGCTCGGGCGGGCTCCACCGGCGACGGCGACGCTCGACACGAAGGTGACGGGCACGCTCCCGGCGGCGATCGCGAGCCGGACGACCTCGGCGGTGCCGACGACGTTTGGCCCGAACAGCGCGGTGTACGGCAGGACGTGGTTCACCAGGGCGGCGGCGTGCGTGACGAGGTCGACCCGCGCGGCGAGGTCCTCCCACCGCGGTTCCTCGAGGCCGAGCAGGTGCTCGCTGACGTCCCCGGCGACCACCTCGAGCGACCCCGAGAGCTCGGCGAACCGGTCGGCGAACGCGGGATCGGCCGCGAAGGCCGCGTCCAGTCGACGGCGGGCAGCGGCGTCGTCCGACCCGCGCACGACGCAGACCAGCGTGCCGCCGACCGGTGCGAGCCGCTCGAGCCAGTCCATCGCGGTGAAGCGGCCGAGGTAGCCGTTCGCGCCGGTGAGCAGGACGGTGCGCGGCCCGTCCGCGGTGGGGCGGGGTGCGCGTGCCACCGGCGCGGGGACCGCACCGAGCAGGCGGTCCACCCGCAGGTCCGACGCTCGCAGCACCGTCGGGTCGGCGCCGTGCACGCGGGCGACGGTCGGCCGGTCGTCGGCGGCCGAGCGCTCGACGTACGCGGCCACGGCCGCGAGGTCGTTCGTCGGGTCGGTGATGACACCGACGGGCACCTCGGTCTCGAAGACGTCCTCGAGGACCCCGGAGAACGTCAGGGCCGACAGCGAGTCACCGCCGAGGTCCGAGAACCGGGCGGCCGAGGCGGTCTCGGTGCTGACCTCGGCACCGAGCAGGTCACGGGCGGCACGGACGACGGTGTCGACGGTCGGTTCGTCACCCACGTGCTCGCGCAGGGTCGCGACGAGGGTGCCGCTCTGCTGCTCGGCGACCGCGTCGTAGAGCGCCGCGAACCGGTCCCCGTAGCGGGCGGTGACCCGGGGGCGGAGGAGCTTGCGGGCATCGGAGAGCATGCCGTTGTCGACCGTGAAGGGGTCCGGTTCGACGACGATCGCTCGGGGCACCTCGTACGGCGCGAGCCCGTGGGCGCGGGCGGTGCGCTGGAGGGCGGCGAGCAGGTCGCCCTCCGTGGCCTCCGGGTCGACCGGCACGACGACCGCGACGAGGAACGCGTGCCTGCTGTCCCCGTGCAGGGCGATCTGCCGGACCTCCGGCGTCCCACCGAAGGTCGCCTCGAGGGCCGAGACCGCGACGAACTCGCCCTGCGAGAGCTTGATGACGTTGTTCCGGCGGTCGAGGTACTCGTACGTGTCCGGACCGGTCTGCGCCATCACGTCGCCGGTCCGGTAGAACCCGTCCTCGTCGAACACCGCGGCGGTGACGTCCGGGCGGCGGAAGTACCCGGGGATCACCGCGGTGCTCTTCACGAGCAGCTCGCCGCGCGGGTGCGGTCGGTCGGTGGTGCGGTACCCGAGCTCGGGGACGTCCACCAGCTTGTGCTCGGTGACCGGTGGCTGCTGCACCACGCCGTCGCGCAGGATGCTGCCCGCCTCGGTCGAGCCGTACAGGTCGTGCAGCGGGACGCCGAGGCACTCCTCGAGGTACGTGCGGAGCTCGGGCGTGAGCGGGGCGCTGGCGCAGACGGCCTGCCCGACGCGACCACCGAAGGCACGTGTCCGGAGGTCGTCCTGCACCTGAGCACGCACGGCCGGGGCGTCGGTGGCTCCGGCCGCGAGCCGGCGCTGCTCCTCGCGGGCGCCCTCCTGGCGGACCATCTCGGCGATCCGCGGGACGAGCACGAGCTCGGTCGGTGCGTAGACCCGCAGGTCCTCGAACAGGGCCGACAGGTCGGTCGAGGTCGCGAGCGCCACGGTGCCGCCGCGGCCGAGCGTGGCGAGCAGCGCCGCGCGACCGGTCAGGTGGCTCAGCGGGAGGTAGGCGTAGCCGACGGTCACGGCGTCCGGGTGGTCCGGCGGGAGTGCGTGCCAGAGCCGCTCGACCATGGACCGCGTGTACATCGCGCCCTTCGGGGTCCCGGTGCTGCCCGAGGTGTACAGCAGCAGGGCGAGCGGGTCCTCGTCGGGCGCCGGTCGCCACGGGGTCGGCTGGGGCAGGTCGCGGCCCCGTGCCACGAGGTCGGCGAGCGTCGGCAGCGCCGCCGCACCGTCGGTGCCCTCGGCCCCGGTCGCCCCGCCGGCCGCACCCGTCGTGTCGAGCAGGACGGTGTGCACCTCGGTGGCGGCCGCGTCGGTGACCGCCCGGGCCGTCGCGGCCTGGTCGGCGGTGACGCCCAGCCACACCGGCGTCGTCTCGTCGACGATCGCACGGAGCTGCTCGACGGCCGCGCTGGTCTGCAGCGGCACGCTCACCGCGCCGAGCACCGAGCACGCGAGCTCGAGGGTCACGACGTCGGCGCTCGGCGGACCGAGCACCGCGATCCGGTCACCCGGGGCCACGGACCCGCCGAGCACCGCCGCGAGGGCCCGCGCACGGTCCCGGAGCTCCCGGAAGCTCGTGTCGGTGACGACCTCGCCGTCCCGCTGTCGGATCGCCGTTCGGTCGGCGTACCGGTCGAACACCGCCTCGACGGAGGTGTCCTCGTCCTGCTGCACCATGGTGGTTCCCTTCCTCGTTCGTCCGACGCGCCCCCGCGCGCGGCCTCTCAGCGCGCGGCGAGCACGATGCCCGCACGCGCCGTCCCCCGGTCCACTGCCCACCGTCCCGTCGCCGCGAACGCCGGGCCGCGACGCGCGCTCGCCGTGAAGGTCCCGTCCGGGCGCAGCTCCACGTGGGCACCGTCGATGCCGAACCAGCCGTCGTGCGCGGCCGAGCGGGCCTTGGCGACGGCCTCGGCCGCGGCGAGCAGGACGCTGTCCGGACTCTCAACCCCGGTTCGTCGGAGTGCGGCGAGACCCCGTGCGACACGGTCGTCCGAGACGTCCGCGATGCGTCGGAGCACTCCGGGCGGCAGGGGTCGCGCAGGGGTGGCGTCGATGCCGATGCCGGCGTGGTCGTCGCGCCGGGCGACGGCGCAGGCGCGCAGACCGGGGCAGTGGGTGATCGTACCGACCACGCCCTCGGGCCAGCGGGGAGCCCCGCTCCGACCCACGGGCAGCGCCGTCACCGGGGTGCCGATCGCCGTCAGGGCGCGGCGGGCGAGCAGGCGGCCGGTCCGGAACTCGGCACGCCGCGACGGGACGGCACGGGCGATCGCCACGCGTTCGTCGTCGGCGAGGGGGCCGCTCAGGTCGTGGTCGGCGGCGGCGGTGACCACCGAGGCGGGGAGCAGCCCCACCCAGTCGGTCCCGCCTTGAAGTTGCACATTGCAATCAGACGCCCGGAAGCTCCGAGTCCCCCGGACGGGGCACGTCGCGGAGCGGCCGCGACCGGGTCCGTCAGGCGGGCAGGACCGCGACGACGGCCGAGCGGTCGCGCCAGGTCGCGGTCAGTGTCTCGCCGTCCGGCACGGGCAGCCCGATCACCCGCAGCACGACGAGGTCGCCGTGGTCGGTGCGCACCGTCGTCTCGGTCCCGTCGGTGCTGGCTGTGGCCGACGTCACCGTGGGGGAGTCCGGCGCCGACCCGCTGCCGACCGCCGTGCCCTCCTTGTCGAACCGTCCGGAGCCGTCGGCGCGCTCGAGCTCCGCCTCGTGCCCGCCGGTGGCGATCGCACGACGCAGGACGTCGGCGTACACCGGGTCCGCGACGGCGTCGTACACCCAGCGCTGCCCGAGCACGGAGTGGTGCATCTCGCACACCAGGGAGCCCCGGGCGCCGTCGAGCGGAGCGCCGCGGTAGGTCAGCGGCGTGTGCAGGAGCCGTCCCTCGGGCGTCCGCACGACGATCTCCTCGACACCGACCTCGCCCTCGGGGTCGTCGAACCGGAAGCGGGTGACGATCTCGACGGCGGCACCGGCGGTGAGGCCGCTCCACGGCTGCGCTGGCAGCCAGGCGGCGAGGGCCTCGGCCTTGGACGGTCGGAGTTCTGCGCGGTGGATGACGGCCATGCACCGACGCTACCGAGCAGACCTCGGCTTCCACCGTCGGCCCGCCGCACGGCGGTCAGTGCCCGGCGGTCAGGGCGCGGAGGTCAGGGCGCGGAGGTCAGTGCACGGGGTCAGTGCACCGAGAAGCCGCCGTCGACCGCGATCGACTGGCCCGTGACGTACGCGGACCCCGGTCCGGCCAGGAACACCGCCACGGCCGCGAAGTCCGACGGCTCGCCGTTGCGTCCGACGAGCGTGCGCGCGGCGAGCGCCGCGACCCGCTCGGGGTCGGCGGACAGTCGCCTGTTGAGCGCGGTCTGCACGAAGCCGGGGACCAGGACGTTCGAGGTGACGCCGCTGCCCGACCAGGCCTCCGCCTGGGAGCGTGCCAGTGCCTCCAGGCCGGCCTTCGACACCCCGTACGCGCCGCTCGCGGCGAAGGGGCGGTGGGCCTGCTGCGAACTGATGCCGATGATCCGGCCGTACCCGCGTGCGGCCATGCCGGGCGCGAGCCGCTGGCCGAGCATGAAGGGTGCGTCGAGGTTGACGGCCATCGTCGCGTCCCACGTGCCCTCGTCGAGGTCCGGCATCGGCGGTCGCAGGTTGATGCCGGCCGAGTTGACGAGGACGTCCACCTCGCCGACGGCGTCCGCGAGCGCGTGTGCGCCCGCCCGGGTCGACAGGTCCGCGACGACACCGGCGGCCGATCCGCCGTCGGCGGTGATCGTCGCGACGGTCTCGTCGATCGCCTCCCGCGTGCGCGCGGCGACCAGCACGTGGGCACCCGCGTCCGCGAGGGCGAGCGCGATCGCCCGACCGATGCCGGAGCTGCCCCCGGTGACCAGTGCACGGCGTCCGTCGAGGCCGAAGAGCTGCTCCAGTGCCATCGGGCCAGGCTACCGACGCCCGTACGCTGGGTCGGTGCGCGACGACCTGCTCCCCGTGCTCGCCTGCCCCGTCTGCGCCGAGCCCCTCGCCCGTGTCGACGGCGGGCAGGTCGGCTGCGCCGGCGGCCACCGGTTCGACGAGGCGAAGCAGGGCCACCTCACGCTCCTGCCCGCAAAGCGCCGCGCCCTGACCGCGGACACCCCGGACATGGTCGACGCGCGGATCCGGTTCCTCGGGCGGGGGCACTACGCACCGGTCGAGCGGGCGCTCGCCGCGGTGGTCGCCGCCACGGAGGCGCCGGGCGTCGTCCTCGACGTCGGCTCCGGCCCCGGCACCTACCTCGCGCACGTGCTGGACGCGGACGGACCGGACGAGACTGCGTCGGCCGGGAGGCCCGGCTCGGCCCCGGCAGGCCCCGTCGCTGCCCGCCTCGGGGTCGCGCTGGACCTGTCACCCGTCGCCATCCGGCGGGCGGCACGCGTCCACCCGCGGGCCGGCGCCGTCGTCGGGGACGTGACCGAGCGCCTCCCGGTCGTCGACGACGCGGCGGCCGTCGTGCTGGACGTCTTCGCCCCGCGCAACCAGCGGGAGTACGCGCGGGTGCTCCACCCGGACGGCGTGCTCGTCGTCGTGACGCCACGGACCGGACACCTGGCGGAACTCGCCGAGGCGACCATCGCGGTGGACCCGGAGAAGGAGCGGCGGCTGCGGGAGTCGCTCGAGCCGACGTTCGCGCTGCAGGGGTCCGAGGACCTCACGTGGACGATGGAGCTGTCCGCGGAGGACGTGCACGACGTGGTGCACATGGGCCCGAGCCACCACCACGTCGATCCGGACCGGGTCTTCGCGCCGGCGGCCGTGACGGCTGCCGTGACCGTGAGCACGTGGACGGTCGCCAGGCAGCACTGAGGCGCTGCCGTCGGCCGTCCACGTGCCGGGGTCGGGTGTCAGCCCTGCGGCACCGCCACGTCGAACTGCCACACGACGCCGAACCGGTCGCGCAGCTGCCCGGCGAGCGGGGCCCACGGCGAGGGCGCGAGCGGCTGTCGCACCTCGGCACCCTCGGACAGCGCCTCCCAGTACCGGGTGACCTCGTCGGCGTCGTCGCCGTGCACGAAGACGTAGCAGGCGTTCGTGCCCTGGTCGTACGGCTGGTCCGGCCAGACGTCGAACGCCATGATCCGGAAGCCGGCCTCGGTGTTGACCTGACCGAACACGATGCGGTCCGCCCAGGCGGGGTCCTGGGACGCGCCCATCTGGCCGTAGGTGGCGGCGGTCACGGTGCCGCCGAACGCGGATGCGTAGTGGTCCAGGGCCTCGCGGGCCTGTCCGTCGAAGTTGAGGTGGGTCGTGGTCTCGATGCTCATGGATCGAGTGTCGCGAGCGTTGCGGTCAGATCGTGACCGCTTCTCCGACGAGGATGGACGACGTGTCCGGACCCTCCTCGCGCATGCTCGCGCTGCTCTCCCTGCTGCAGGTGCACCGGGAGTGGACGGGCGACGAGCTCGCCGGTCGCCTGACCGTGAGTCCGCGCACCCTCCGCCGCGACGTCGACCGCCTCCGGGACCTCGGCTACCGCATCGACTCCGTCCGCGGTCCGGCCGGCGGCTACCGACTCGCCGCCGGATCGGACCTGCCGCCGCTGCTGTTCGACGACGACCAGGCGGTGGCGATCGCCCTCGCCCTCGCGGTGGCGCCGGCATCGGGTGCCGACATCGCCGAGGCCGCCACCCGCGCGCTCGCGACGGTGCGACAGGTCATGCCCGAACGGCTCCGGAACCGGGTGGACCTGGTGGATGCCGTCGTGGGATCGTCCGCCCAGCGGGTCGATCCGGACGTGCTGGTGGCCGTCAGCGAGGCCGTGCAGCGCCACGAGGTGTTCCGGTTCGGGTACGGCACGGACGACCGTCCCCGCAGGGTCGAACCGCACGCGGTGGTCGCCCGGCACGGTCGGTGGTACCTGCTGGCGTGGGAGCCCGAGCACGACGACTGGCGGACCTACCGGGTGGACCGGATCACCCCGCGGATGCGGACGCGGCTGCCGTTCGTGCAGCGACCCGTACCCGGTGGGGACGTGGCAGCCTTCGTGGCGGCCCGCTTCAAGGGGTCCGACCGCGACGACGCGTGGCCGTGCACCGGGTCGGTCTCGCTGACCGCTGCCGACGCCGCGCGGGTCGCCCCGTTCCTGCCGGAGGACGCCGTGCTCGAGGATGCCGACGACGACCGTCGACGGCTGACGCTCGGGTCCTGGTCGTGGGACGGTCTCGCCGGCGCGATCGCCGGGCTGACGGTGCCGTTCGTGGTCGAGGGGCCGGAGGAACTGCGTGCTGCTGTCGACGCGCTCGCCACCCGACTGCGCCGATCGTTCAGGGACTGACCGGACCGTCCTCCCTCAGGCGTCGGCTCCAGATCGGCTCGTCGAGCCAGGCGGGGACGAGACCCATCGAACCGACGTCGATCCCGTCGACCGCCGGGAACGCGGACAGGAGTTCTGCGGTACGGACCTTCCAGTCGACGTTCGACGGCACGGAATCGAGCAGGTACGCCAGGACTGCCAGGACCTCGTACACGCCGAAGCGTTTCGGTGCCCGGCCGACCACGAGGTGTGCGAGCGCTGGGACCTGCTCTGCGCTCGCCCGCTTCGGTGCGGCGACGAGCTTGCGGTTGAAGAGTCGCGAATGGTGGGCCGCGACGTTGCGGACGTAGTTGACCGAGGCGAGCCAACTCCGCATCAGCTGCTTCGTCGGGACGGCGAAGGATGCAGCGACCTCCGTCGCGAGGTCGTTCCGCAGTCCTCCGTAGAGGCGTGACACCTGGCCGAGCTCGAGCAGCTCGACGATCACCCAGATGGGCATCCGACCGTCGTAGTGTTCGCGGAAGTGCGCGACGAACGACTCGTCCGACCGGGTCTTCCGGTCCTCCAGACGGTCGAGCCACCGAGCGTGCTCGCTCCTCGGGTCGTCCCCGTTCCGCGGTGCGCAGAAGGCCGTGTTGAAGATCGCTGGATCTTCGTGGGCGAACGGAGACACCGCCCCGAGGACGTGTGCAAGGCACGTCCGGAAGGCGACCTCGAAGCGCTCGACCGCCTCGAGGACGAGCAGGCGCAGCGACCGATCGAAGGTGAGCAGCTCGCAGGCTGCGTCCAGGTCGGCACCGGGACGGTACTGCTCGAGCACGACGGTGGTGTGGCGTCCGCTCTCGTCGATCTCCGTTCCGGAGACACGGAACGGGTGGAGGTAGCCGCTCAGGCGGTAGTAGCCGCTCTCGCGGAGCGCTGCTGCCGCGCGGTCGTGGTCCTCGATGGACAGACCCCGCTCGCGCAGCAACGCGATCTGCTCGTCGATCGACAGCCACGGTTTCGCGTACGACACCTCGTCCTCCCACCCCGAGACAAGAAAATCGGCCCGAGCCGTGAGGCGAGCGGGCCGATCGTGATGCTCCGAGGATAGCCGAGCCGTCCACGGCGGGCAACGGTGAAGCTCCCTCGTGCCCTGCGCGTTAGGGCGGTGCATGCGTCCGTCAGGACGGCGTGAGGATTCCGTGAGGACCGGCCTGGAGGCACACGGCCGGAACCAGCATCGGTACCGCACCCCACGTGGTGCGGTCCGCGCCGCCCGGCGTCGGACCCGCAGCAACCAACGGAGTCCTTCGTGTTCGACGTCTTCGTCGTCGCCGGTGTCCTCGCCGTGTTCGGTGTCGTGGCACTCATCGCCAAGGGGGTGGAGCGGCTGTGATCGTCGTCACCATCGCCGCCGCCGTCCTCGGCATCGCCTCGGTCGTCTACCTCGTGTGGGCGCTCGTGCACCCGGAGCGGTTCTGATGAGCGCTGCCGACACCTGGGCCGGGATCGCCCAGGTCGCCACCCTCGTCCTGCTCCTCGTGGTCGCGTACCGCCCGGTCGGTGACTGGATGGCGCGTGTCTACACGCCCACGGAGCACGCCCGCATCGAGCGCGGCGTCTACCGCGTGATCGGTGTGGACCCCGACGCCGAGCAGTCCTGGCCCGCGTACCTGCGCGGCGTGCTGCTCTTCAGCGCCGTCGGCGTGCTGCTCGTCTACCTGCTGCAGCGCATCCAGGTCGTGCTGCCCGGTGACCTCGGGCTGCCGAACGTCGGCCCGTCGCTCGCGTTCAACACCGCCGCGTCCTTCGTCGCGAACACCAACTGGCAGTCGTACTCGCCCGAGGCCACCGTGGGGTACTCCGTGCAGATGGCAGGGCTCGCGGTGCAGAACTTCCTGTCCGCCGCGGTCGGGCTCGCGGTCGCCGTGGCCCTGGTGCGCGGGTTCGCACGGCGGAGGAGCGGCACGCTCGGCAACGTCTGGGTCGACGTCGTCCGCGGCACCGGCCGGCTCCTGCTCCCCGGGGCGTTCGTCTTCGCGATCGTCCTGGTCGCCGGCGGCGTCGTGCAGTCGTGGGGCAGCGGCACGGACATCGCCACGCTCGCGGGTGGCACCCAGCACATCCCCGACGGCTTCGTCGCGTCGCAGGAGGCGATCAAGGAGCTCGGCACGAACGGCGGCGGCTACTTCAACGCGAACTCGGCGCACCCGTTCGAGAACCCGCAGGCGTGGACGAACCTCGTCGAGGTCTTCCTCATGCTCGTCATCCCGTTCTCGCTGCCCCGCACGTTCGGGCGGCTCGTCGGGGACGACCGACAGGGGTACGCGATCCTCGCGGTGATGGGCGCGATCTTCCTCGTGTCGCTCTCGGTGATGTCGATCGCCGAGCTCGCGGGCGGCGGCAGCGCCACGCAGGCGGCCGGTGCGGCGATGGAGGGCAAGGAGATGCGCTTCGGCATCCTCGGCACGACGCTCTTCGGCACGACCTCGACCGCCACGTCGACGGGCGCCGTGAACGGCATGTTCGACAGCTTCACGCCGATCGGCGGGATGATGGCGCTCCTCAACATGATGCTCGGCGAGATCAGCCCCGGCGGCGTCGGCTCCGGCCTGTACGGCATGCTCGTGCTCGCCGTGATCACGGTGTTCATCGGCGGACTGCTCGTCGGCCGGACCCCGGAGTACCTCGGCAAGAAGATCCGCGCCCGTGAGATGACCTTCGCGGCGCTGTACATCCTCGTCACGCCGACCCTGGTGCTGCTCGGCACCGGACTGTCCCTGGTGATCCCGGGTGTCCGTGAGCAGGTCCTCGGCACGAGCATCTTCAACCCCGGCAACCACGGGCTGTCCGAGCTGCTCTACGCCTTCACCTCCGGCGCGAACAACAACGGCTCGGCGTTCGGCGGTCTCACCGCGAACACCACGTGGATGAACTCGGCGCTCGGCGTCGTGATGCTGCTCGGCCGGTTCATCCCGATCGCGCTCGTCCTGGCGCTCGCCGGCTCCCTGGCCGCACAGGACAAGGTGCCCGCGACCGTCGGCACCCTGCCGACGCACCGGCCGCTGTTCATCGGCCTGCTCGGTGCCGTCGCCGTGATCGTCACCGCACTCACCTACTTCCCCGTGCTCGCCCTGGGCCCGCTCGCGGAGGCCCTCTCCTGATGGGAACCGAACCCGTGTCCACCCCGACCCCCTCGTCCACCGTGACCAGCGCGCCGGAGGCGAGCAGCGCCTCCCGGCCGGTCACCCGATCGTCCGCGTTCGGTCCCCGTCAACTGGCGGCGGGCCTCCCGGGCGCCCTCCGCAAGCTCGACCCGCGCCTGATGTGGCGCAACCCGGTCATGTTCATCGTCGAGGTCGGCGCCGCGCTCACCACCGTGACCGCGTTCGTCGAGCCGTCGGTGTTCACCGCCGCGATCGCGGTGTGGCTCTGGCTGACCGTCGTCTTCGCGAACCTGGCCGAGGCCGTCGCCGAGGGCCGGGGCAAGGCGCAGGCCGACACCCTGCGGAAGACCCGTTCGACGACCAGCGCCCGCCGGGTGCTGCGATGGGACGCGTCCGACGCCGCCGCACTGTCGAACGACACCGAGGAGGTCGCCTCGGTGGACCTCGCGAAGGGCGACGTCGTGGTGGTCGTCGCCGGCGAGGTCATCCCCGGCGACGGTGACGTGGTCGAGGGCATCGCCAGCGTCGACGAGTCCGCGGTCACGGGCGAGTCGGCGCCCGTCATCCGCGAGTCCGGTGGCGACCGCAGCGCCGTCACCGGTGGGACGCGGGTGCTGTCCGACCGGATCGTCGTGCGCATCACCTCGACGCCCGGCGAGACCTTCATCGACCGGATGATCCGGCTCGTCGAGGGTGCCGCGCGGCAGAAGACGCCGAACGAGATCGCGCTGAACATCCTGCTGGCGTCGCTGTCGATCGTCTTCGTGATCGTCTGCCTGACGATGCAGCCCATCGCCGGCCTCGTCGGTGCGACCGTCAGCGTGCCGGTGCTCATCGCCCTGCTCGTCTGCCTCATCCCGACCACCATCGGCGCGCTGCTCTCGGCGATCGGCATCGCCGGCATGGACCGGCTCGTGCAGCACAACGTGCTCGCGATGTCCGGGCGCGCGGTCGAGGCGGCCGGGGACATCACCACGCTGCTCCTCGACAAGACCGGCACGATCACGTACGGCAACCGGCAGGCATCGCGCGTGGTGCCCGTCCCGGGCGTCACGGTCGCGACGCTCATGGAGGCCGCAGCCCTGTCGAGCGCCGCGGACAGCACGCCGGAGGGCCGCTCCATCGTCACGCTCGCCGAGCAGGACGGCATCACGCCCGGCACCCCGGCGGGTGCGGTCGAGGTGCCCTTCACCGCGCAGACCCGCATGTCCGGGCTCGACCTGGCCGACGGATCGCAGATCCGCAAGGGTGCAGCGGCCGCCGTGCTCGCCTGGGCGGGGTCTGCCGACGCCGCCGTGGTCGCCGCGGTCGACACCGCGGTCGCCGAGATCTCCGACCAGGGCGGGACGCCGCTCGTCGTCGGCCGTCGCTCGGCCTCGGGCGCCGTCGACCTGCTCGGGGTCGTGCACCTGAAGGACGTCGTGAAGGACGGCATGGCCGAGCGCTTCGCGGAGCTGCGGTCGATGGGCATCCGCACGGTGATGATCACCGGCGACAACCCCCGCACCGCGGCCGCGATCGCCGCCGAGGCCGGCGTCGACGACTTCCTCGCCGAGGCCACGCCCGAGGACAAGCTCGCCTACATCCGGAAGGAACAGGAGGGCGGGAACCTCGTCGCGATGACCGGTGACGGCACGAACGACGCCCCCGCCCTGGCGCAGGCCGACGTCGGCGTCGCGATGAACACCGGCACCACCGCTGCGAAGGAGGCCGGCAACATGGTCGACCTCGACTCCGACCCGACGAAGCTCATCGACGTCGTCCGGATCGGCAAGCAGCTGCTCATCACCCGCGGGGCGCTCACCACGTTCTCGATCGCCAACGACGTCGCGAAGTACTTCGCGATCATCCCGGCGATGTTCCAGGCGGCGTTCCCCGGCCTCGCGGCGCTCAACGTCATGGGGCTGCACAGCCCGGCGTCGGCGATCCTGTCGGCCGTCGTGTTCAACGCGCTCGTCATCGTGGCGCTCATCCCGCTGTCGCTGCGGGGTGTGCGCTACCGCGCCGCCTCGGCATCGTCCGTGCTCGGACGCAACCTGCTCGTCTACGGGCTGGGCGGCGTCATCGTCCCCTTCATCGGTATCAAGGCGATCGACCTCGTGGTCGGTCTCATCCCGGGGTTCTAGACCATGGCTTCCTCATCACGCTCCTTCCTCCGTTCCACCGGTGTGGCGATCCGTCTCGCCCTGCTGTCCACCGTCGTCCTCGGCGTCGCCTACCCGCTCGCGGTGTGGGGCGTCGGGCAGGCGGCCTTCCACGACCAGGCGAACGGCTCGATGGTCACCGACTCCTCCGGGAAGGTCGTCGGCTCGTCCCTGATCGGGCAGTCCTTCGCGGGTGCCCAGGCCGACCGCTGGTTCCAGTCGCGTCCGAGTGCCGCGGGCGAGGACGGCTACGACGCGAACGCCTCGTCCGGCTCGAACCTCGGGCCGAACAACCCCGACCTGCTCAAGAGCATCGAGGAGCGGCGGGCCGCCGTGGCGGAGGCCGACGGGGTCAGCGCTGCCGACGTGCCCGCCGACGCGGTCACCGCCTCGGGCTCGGGGCTCGACCCGGACATCAGCCCGGAGTACGCGCTGCAGCAGGTGGCCCGGGTGGCCGACGCCCGGGGTCTGTCGGAGTCGACGGTCCGCACGCTCGTCGAGCAGCACACCGAGTCCCGGCAGACCGGGTTCCTCGGCGAGCCGGTCGTGAACGTCCTCGAGCTGAACCTGGCCCTGGCCGCCGAACGCTGACGCCGGCCGGCCGGCCGGTCCGGCCGGTCTGGCTCGGCCTGGCCGTGGCCGGCCCGGTCCGGCCCGAGGGCGGAGCCGCCAGCACAACCGGAAGCACCTCGCGCCGCGGAACCGCGTGGTGCGACGTGCTTCCGGTTGTTCGGCAGCACGTCGCACCACGCACCACCACCACACCACACCGAACCGCGGGAGGATGAGCAAGTGAAGCGCGGGAAACTCCGGGTGCTGCTCGGCGCCGCTCCGGGTGTCGGCAAGACGTACACGATGCTCGAGGAGGGCCACCGGCTGCGTGCCGAGGGCCGGGACGTCGTCGTCGCCGTCGTCGAGACCCACGAGCGAGCCGCCACCGCAGCCCTGGTCGACGGTCTCGAGCTCGTGCCCCGCCGCGTCGTCGAGCACCGCGGCGTCGCACTCGACGACATGGACCTCGACGCGGTCGTGGCACGGGCACCCGACGTCGCCCTCGTCGACGAACTCGCGCACACGAACGCCCCGGGCAGCCCGAACGAGAAGCGCTGGCAGGACGTGGAGGAGCTCCTCGCCGCCGGCATCAGCGTCATCTCGACCGTGAACATCCAGCACATGCAGTCCCTCGGCGACGTCGTCCGCGAGATCACCGGCACGGTGCAGCGCGAGACCGTCCCCGACACCGTGGTCCGCGCCGCCGACCAGATCGAGGTCGTCGACCTGTCGCCGGCGTCCCTGCGCGAACGGCTCTCGGACGGGCTGGTCTACCCGGCCGCCCGCATCGACGCGGCGCTCTCGAACTACTTCCGCCTCGGCAACCTCACCGCGCTCCGCGAGATCGCCCTGCTCTGGCTCGCCGACGAGGTCGACGACGCGCTCAAGGCCTACCGCGCCGAGCACGGCATCGACCACCGGTGGGAGACCCGAGAGCGCGTCCTCGTCGCGTTGACCGGCGGTCCCGAGGGCGAGACCCTGCTGCGCCGCGGTGCCCGCATCGCCGCCCGCAGTGCCGGTGGAGAGCTCGCGGCCGTGCACGTCACGACGAACGACGGGCTGCGCGAGCGCCACCCCGGCGCGCTCGGCAAGCAGCGCGCCCTGCTCGAGCAGCTCGGCGGGACGTACCACCAGGTGGTCGGCGACGACGTGCCGAGCACCCTCGTGCGCTTCGCGAAGTCGGTCGACGCGACCCAGATCGTGATCGGCGTCAGCCGTCGCAGCCGCCTCGCCGCCGCACTGACCGGGCCGGGCATCGGCAACACGGTGGTCCGTGAGTCCGGCGACATCGACGTGCACGTCGTCACGCACGAGCGCGCCGGCGGCGGGTTCGCCCTGCCGAAGCTCGGCGGCAGCCTCTCGCGCGGCCGGATCGCCGCGGCGTTCGCGGTCTCGCTGCTGCTCGGCCCGCTGCTGACCTGGCTGCTGTCGCTCGGCAGCGACCCCGACTCGATCACGGTCGACGTGCTGTCGTACCAACTGCTCGTGCTCGTCGTCGCCCTGACCGGCGGGATGTGGCCGGCGGTGTTCACCGCGGTGCTCTCCGGGCTGAGCCTCGACTACTTCTTCGTGCAACCCCTCTACATGGTCACCGTCCAGCAACCGTGGCACCTGGTGGCCCTCGTGATGTACGTGATCAGTGCCGTCCTGGTCAGCTTCGTGGTCGACCGGTCCGCCCGCCGCAGTCGAGCCGCCCGTCGCGCGGCCGCCGAGTCCGGGCTGCTCGTCGGGATCGCCGGCAGCGTCCTCCGCGGCGACGACGCCCTGCAGGCACTCCTCGACCGCACCCGCGAGGCGTTCGGGTTCACCGGCGTGCGGATCCGGCAGGGCGACGAGGTCCCGGCCACGTCGGGGACGTTCGCCGACGGACCGGACGCGACCACGAGCCTCCCGTCCGGCGCCGTCCTGGAGTTCTCCGGCGCTCCCGACGACCCGACCCAGCGCCGGCTGCTGCGCGTCGTCGAGCAGCAGCTCGACGCCGCGGTCGAGCACCGCCGACTCACCCGCACCGCAGTCGACGCCGAGCGGATCGCGGCGGCCGACCGGGTACGGAGCGCCATCCTCGCGGCCGTCGGCCACGACGTGCGCCGGCCGATCGCGGCGGCCTCCGCCGCCGTGCAGACGCTGCGGGCGTCCGACATCCAGCTGTCGGCACCCGACCGGGAGGCACTGCTCGCCACCGCCGACGAGAGCCTCGGTCAGCTGGCGGTCCTGCTGGCCGACCTGCTCGACGTCAGCCGGGTCCAGGCCGGGGTGCTCGCCGTCACCCCGCTGCCCACCGCGCTCGAGACGGTCGTCGCCCCCGCGCTCGACGAGCTCGAACTCGGGCCGGACGACGTCGACCTCGACCTGCCCGCCGACCTGCCGCCGGTCCTCGCCGACCCGGTGCTCCTGCAGCGCGTCGTCGTCAACCTGCTCGCGAACGCGCAGCGCTACGCGCCGGAGGGCACCCGGGTCCGGGTCGCCGCCAGCGCCTTCGGCGGCGGGGTCGAGCTGCGTGTCGCCGACCACGGACCCGGCATCCCCGAGGACCGCCGCGGCGAGGTGTTCCAGCCCTTCCAGCGGCTCGGGGACACCGACAACGAGACCGGCCTCGGCCTCGGGCTGGCCCTCGCCCGCGGGTTCACCGAGGGCATGGGCGGAACCATCGAGGTCGACGACACCCCGGGCGGCGGGCTCACCGTCGTCGTGCGGCTGCCGATCGCCGGACACCTGGGAGTGGATGTCAAGTGAGCACGAAGGTCCTCATCGCCGACGACGACGCACAGCTCGTCCGCGCCCTGTCCGTCACGCTCGCCGCGCGCGGGTACGACGTCGCCACCGCCCGTGACGGTCGGGCCGCCATCGACGCCGTGATCACCGAGCGCCCCGACATCGTCATGCTCGACCTCGGCATGCCCCGACTCGACGGCATCGGGGTGCTCGAGGGCATCCGCGCGTGGTCGCAGGTGCCGGTGCTCGTGCTCTCCGGGCGGACCGACTCGTCGGACAAGGTCGACGCGCTCGACGCCGGAGCGGACGACTACGTCACGAAGCCGTTCCAGATGGACGAGCTGCTCGCCCGACTCCGAGCCCTCGGACGGCGGCAGGCGTCGGCCGCGGCGACCGCGGGGGTCACGCCGACGGTGACGATCGGCGATCTGGTCGTCGACCTCGTCGCGAAGCAGGTCACCCCGCCGACCGGCCCCGCGATCCGGCTCACCCCGACCGAGTGGCGGCTGCTCGAGGTCCTCGTCACGAACCCCGGGCGGCTGATGACCCGCGAGATGCTCCTGACCGAGGTGTGGGGTCCGACGCACGGCAACGACTCCGGGTACCTGCGGCTCTACATGGCGCAGCTGCGGCGGAAGCTCGAACCGGAGCCGTCGCACCCGCGGTTCCTCGTGACCGAGTCGGGCATGGGGTACCGGTTCGACCCGAGCGGGGCCTGAGCCCTCCCTTCAGCGCCGGTTCAGGCCGCGCCGCCATGCTCGGACGATGCGTGTGCTGGTCGTCGACGACGAGGTGCGGCTCGCGGACGGCATCCGCGCCGGGCTGCAGGCCGAGGGCTTCGCCGTCGACGTCGCGCACGACGGGGTCGACGGGCTCTGGTACGCCCGTGAGCACCCGTACGACGCCATCGTCCTCGACCTGATGATGCCGGGCATGAGCGGCTGGAAGGTGTGCGAGACGCTCCGCGCCGAGCAGGACTGGACCCCCGTGCTCATGCTGACCGCGAAGGACGGTGAGTGGGACCAGGTCGACGCCCTCGACGCCGGTGCCGACGACTACGTGACCAAGCCGTTCTCGTTCCCGGTGCTCGTCGCGCGTCTCCGTGCGCTCGTCCGCAGGGGGTCCCGGGAACGACCCACGGTCCTCCGGGCCGGCGACCTGCGTCTCGACCCGGCGGAGCGACGGGTGTGGCGGGGCGAGGAGCTGCTCGACCTGACGAGCCGGGAGTTCACGGTCCTCGAGTACCTCATGCGGCACGCGGGTCAGGTGCTGTCGAAGCGCGACGTCATCGCGAACGTCTGGGACGACGACTTCGCGGGCGACCCGAACATCGTCGAGGTGTACGTCGGGCACCTGCGCCGGAAGGTCGACCGGCCGTTCGGCCGGACCGCGATCGAGACCGTCCGCGGGGCCGGCTACCGCCTGGACGCCGACGGTGGCTGACCGGTCGCGGCGGGTCCGACGGCCGCGCAGCATCCGTGCACGCGCGACGGGAGGCGCGGCGGTCGTCGTCCTCGTCGCGCTCGTGATCGGGGCGGTCGCCTTCGTCTGGGTCCTCCGGAGCTCGCTGTCCGACGGCGTCCGGTCGTCGGCCGAGCAGACGCTCGACGGCCTCTCCGCACGGGTGGAGGCGGACGGTGTCGCCGCCGTCGAGGCCGAGGGCGACGACGTGCTCGCCCAGCTGCAGGACGGCACCGGCCGGGTGCTCGCGCGGGCCGAGGACAGTCCCGACGCGGCCCTCTCCGGCGCCGAGGAGTCCCGGTACCGGCACGACGGCGAGCGCTGGTCCCTCGTGTCCGACGACGTCGAGCTGCCGGACGGCACCGAGGGCGTGCTCGTCGTCGGGCTGCCGCTCGAGGACGCCGACGCCGCCGTGCGGACCGTGTCCGTGCTGCTCGTCGTCGCCGTCCCGGTGGTCGTGGCCCTCATGTCGCTCGTGACGTGGTTCGTCGTCGGTCGAGCGCTCCGTCCGGTCGACCGGATGCGCCGCGAGGTCGACGACGTCGAGGGCACGAACCTGCACGCGCGCGTGGCGGAACCGGGCTCGGGGGACGAGGTCGACCGTCTCGCCGCCACGATGAACCGGATGCTCGCGCGGCTCGAGGCGTCGCAGCAGGCCCAGCAGCGCTTCGTCTCGGATGCGTCGCACGAGCTGCGGTCCCCGCTCGCGACGATCCGGCAGCACGCCGAGGTCGCCCGGGCGCACCCCGACGTCACCGGGACGGCCGAGCTGGCCGCGGTCGTCCTCGACGAGGGTGCCCGTCTGCAGGACCTCGTCGAGTCGCTCCTCCTGCTCACCCGTGTCGACGAGCGGGGCCGTACCCGTGACCGGGCGGTGGACCTCGACGACCTCGTGTTCGCGGAGGGGTCGCGGTCCGCGGGGGCCGGGGTCGTCCGCGTGGACGTGTCCGGTGTCGCTCCCGCGCGGGTCGGCGGGGACGACCGGCTGCTCGCCCGGGCGGTGCGGAACCTCGTCGACAACGCCGTCCGGCACGCCGTGAGCACCGTGACGGTCACGCTCGTCGGGACCGGCGACGACGCGGTCCTCACCGTCGACGACGACGGGCGGGGGATCCCGGAGCAGGACCGGCAGCGCGTGTTCGACCGCTTCGTGCGGCTCGACGAGGGCCGTGCCCGGGACGCGGGTGGGTCGGGGCTGGGGCTCGCGATCGTCGACGCCGTCGTCCGGGCGCACGGCGGCAGCACCGCGATCTCGACGGCCCCGGCGGGCGGAGCCCGGTTCACGGTCCGGCTCCCGCTGCTGCACGACTGATGCGCTGCCCGAGGGGCGTGCCGGACGCCCCCGGCGTCACCCCAGGTGGCTTCAGGCCTGCTTCAGTGCCCGTTCCGCAGGCTTGCCGCATGCAGACCACGACGAAGACCACCGCCCGCCGCATCGCCCTCCTCTCCGCGCTCCCGCTCGTCGGGGCGCTGGCGCTCGCCGGCTGCGCCGGTGACGACGACCGCGACGACACGGCCGCCCCGGCTGCCTCGGCACCCTCCGTGACGGCGACCGACGGCGGCGCGAGCGGCAGCACGGGCAGCGGCCGCACGGGCAGCGGTTCCGACGCCGCCGGGAACGACGCCCTCGGAGCCGCTGCGGAGACCGCACGGGAGGCCGTCGGCTCGGGTACCGTCACCTCGATCGAGCAGGAGGCCGGCGGTACCTCGTGGGAGGTGCTCGTCGTGACCGCGGACGGCAACGAGCAGGAGGTCCACGTGGCCGCCGACGGGGAGCGCACCACCGCCGGTCCGACGGAGGACACCACGGACGCCGAGGACGTCGCGGAGAACCAGCGGTTCGTCGACGCCGCAGACCTGTCCGTCGAGCAGGCAGCATCCACGCTCGTCGAGACGGTGCCCGGCACGGTCACCGAGCTCGGACTCGACGACCACGCCGGCACGGTCGTCTGGGAGGGTGACGTCCGCGACGACGCCGGGACGAAGCACAGCATCCGGATCGACGCCGGCAGCGGCGAGGTCGTCACGAACACGGTCGACACCGACGACTGACCCGCAGAAGGGCGCCGACGCCCGGGTGGCGGGGCACTGGCGGGTGCGTGTCGTGTCCGTGTCGTGGTGCTGTCGCCCCGGGCGTTCCTAGGCTCGGCACCATGAACGAGATGCGGATCGCCACCCTCCGACGTGAGCGCGGCTGGACCCAGGAACGGCTGGCCGAGGCGAGCGGCGTGGCCGTCCGGACCGTGCAACGACTCGAGGGCGGGAACGACGCGAGCCTCGAGACCCTGTCCGCGATCGCCCGGGCGCTCGAGGTCCCGGTGCGGGAGCTCTTCGCGCAGGACGACCCCGCGGAGCTGGAGCCGGGCGTGCGCGGGCTCGACGAGCGGACCGAGGCCGCCGCGGCTGCAGCTGCGTCGGAGCAGGCCGCGCGTGACCGGTTCGTCGGCGGGTTCTGGTCGCTGTACTCCGCGGTCGGGATCGCCTTCGGGATCGTCACGGTCCTGCTCCTCGTCCTGCACGTGTGGTCCCCGCTGGTGTTCCTGCTCGTCGGGGCGTACTGGGCGGTCGGGCGGTTGGCCGGACGGTTCCTGCTCGACTCGGTGCTCGGCCCCTGGCTCGACCGGCGCTGGCCGCTGTCGTCGGCGACCGACGTGCCGGTCCGTGCCGCTCGCTGAGCCGACGCCGGTCCGCGTCGGGCCGGACGACGTCGACGAGGTGCACGCCTTCCTGTCGGCGTGCGACCTGACGGTCGCGGGGCTGTCGGACCCGGGCGTCCGGCTCTGGGCGCTCCGTGGTCCGGGCGGCGCCGTCGTCGGTACCACCGGGTACGAGACCGGGCCGGACGGGAGGCACGCCCTCCTCCGCAGCGTCGCCGTCGGACCGGCGCTGCGCGGCTCGGGTCGCGGTGCGGCGCTCGCTCGGTTCGCGATGGCGGAGGCGACGGCGGGCGGGGCGCGACGGGCGTGGTTGTTCAGTCGGCGGTCCGGGCCGTTCTGGCAGGGCCTCGGCTTCGCGCCGGCCGATCGCGCGGAGCTCGCGACCGTGCTCGCCGGCACGACGCAGGTCGAGCTGTTCCGCGCGACCGGGCAGCTCGGGGACGAGGTCGCGTGGAGCCGGCTGCTTGTCCCGCCCGTACCGGTCCCTTAGGGGCGTCCAAGGCTGCGCCGACGATCCGCGCACGTCGGGATCGCACGCTCGGGGGCATGACCCAGACGATCCCCGCCGAGCGCCCGCGCCTGCTCCCGCCACCCATCCGTCCGCACGGCGTCCGCGACCGCCTGGTCGGTCTCGTCCGCGGCCGTGCGGACACCGCGCGGTGGGAGCGCCCCGCGTTCCTCGGGCTGCTGCTGGTGACCGCTGTCCTCTACGTCGTGAACCTCGGCGTGAACGGCTGGGCGAACGCGTTCTACTCGGCAGCGGTGCAGGCGGGGAGCCAGAGCTGGGAGGCGTTCTTCTACGGCTCCTCCGACGCAGCGAACGCGATCACGGTCGACAAGCCGCCGGCGTTCCTCTGGGTGATCGGCATCTCCGTCCGGTTGTTCGGGCTGAACTCGTGGTCGATCCTCGTGCCGCAGGCGTTGATGGGCGTCGCGTCGGTGGCGGTCCTGTACCGGATCGTCCGGCGCCGGTTCCCGGCCGGTGCCGCCCTGACCGCGGGTGCGGTCCTGGCCACGACCCCGGTCGCGACCCTCATGTTCCGCTACGACAACCCGGACGCCCTGCTCGTGCTGCTCACCGTCGGGGCGATCGCCCTGACGCTGCGCGGGGTCGAGTCCGGGCGGATGCGGTGGGTCGTCTGGGCCGGCGTGCTCGTCGGGCTCGGCTTCCTGACGAAGCAGCTGCAGGCGTTCCTCGTGCTGCCGCCCCTGGTCGGGGTGTACCTCCTCGCGTCGCCCCGCCCGGTGCTCCGGCGGATCGGGCACCTGTCCGCGGCGGCGCTCGCCGTGGTGGTCTCCGCCGGGTGGTGGGTCGCGATCGTCGAACTCGTGCCGGCCTCGGCTCGGCCGTACGTCGGCGGGTCGCAGACGAACAGCTTCCTCGAGCTGACCTTCGGCTACAACGGGCTCGGCCGGGTCACGGGCGACGAGACGGGGAGCGTCGTGCCCGGCGGGACGACCGGGGCGGGGTCGTGGGACTCGACCGGCCTGACCCGGCTGTTCGGCTCGGAGTTCGGCACGCAGGTGACCTGGCTGCTGCCGACCGCGCTCGTGCTGCTCGTCGTGTCCCTCGTGGCGCTCGGGGTCCGTCGCCGCCGTGACCCGCGGCTCGCGACCGTGCTGGTGCTCGGCGGCTCGTTGCTCGTCACCGGGCTGGTCTTCAGCTTCATGGGCGGGATCTTCCACCCGTACTACACGGTGGCGCTCGCGCCGTACATCGCGGGCGTGGTCGGCATCGGCGCCGGGCTCCTGTGGGAGCGCCGCACGTTCCTCGCCTGGCGCATCGTCGCCGCCGGCGTCGTCGCCCTCTCCGGAGCGTGGTCGTCCGCGCTGCTGTCCCAGGCGTCGTCGTGGCAACCGTGGATCCGGTGGGTGGTCCTCGTCGTGGCCGTCGTCGGGACCGTCCTCGTCCTGCTGCCGCCGCGCGGTCGGGGCCTCGCGGGGGCGACGGTGGCGACCGTGCTCGTCGCCGCGCTGCTCGGGCCGACGGCGTTCTCGGTGCAGACCACCACGGTCGGGCACACGGGTGCGCTCCCGTCGGCCGGGCCGAGCGTCACGACGAGCGGGTTCGGCGGGGGTCGCGGCGGCGCGCCCGGTGGTCAGGGTGGTCCCGGCGGCCAGGGAACGCCCGGCGGCCAGGGAGCGCGCGGCGGTCAGGGCGGCCCCGGCGGAGCACCGGGCGGCCAGACCGGCCAGAACGGGACCGGCCAGAACGGGACCGGCCAGAACGCGACCGGCCAGAACGGGACGCGCCAGAACGGGACGAGCCAGAACGCGAACGGCCCGGGGACCGCAGGCGGCACCGACGGCCGCACGAACGCCCCCGGCGGCGGCACGAACCTGCTCGGCGGTTCGACCGAGGTGTCCGACGAGGTCGTCGCCGCGCTGTCCGCGGACGCCGACGAGTACACCTGGGCCGCCGCGACCGTCGGGTCGAACAGCGCCGCCACGTACCAGCTCGCGACGGGCGACCCCGTGATGGCGATCGGCGGCTACAACGGCACCGACCCGGCCCCGACCCTGGCGGAGTTCCGGACACTCGTCGCCGCGGGGAAGGTGCACTGGTTCGTCGGTGGCAGCACCAGCACCAGCACCAGCAGCAGCGGGAGCGATGCCGCAGCCGAGATCGCCGAGTGGGTCGCCGCGCACTACGAGCCGACGACGGTCGACGGCGTGACGATGTACGACCTCACGCCGGCGTCCTGACCACGGACACCGCCGGTACCGCCCGCGTCCCCCGGACACGAGCGGGCGGTACCGTCGATCCGTGACGATCGAGCTGCGCCGGGTGACCGCCGAGGACTGGGCCGTCTGGCGCCCGGTCCGCCTCGCCGCCCTCACCGACGCGCCTCAGGCGTTCGGCTCCCGCCTCGAGGACTGGCAGGACGCTCCGGAACACCGCTGGCGCACCCGGTTGTCGCTGCCGGGCGCGGTCGACCTGCTCGCGGTCGAGGAGGGCGACACCGTCGGGATGGCGAGCGGGGTCCCCGACCCGGACGACCCCGCGCTGGCCGAGCTGATCTCGATGTGGGTCGCGCCGCGCGCCCGCGGTCGGGGGCTCGTCGCACGCCTCGTCGACGAGGTCGCCCGCGTGCTCGTCGCGCAGGGGACCGAACACCTCGAGCTCTCGGTGATGCCGGACAACGACCGCGCACGCCGGGCGTACGAGCGCATCGGGTTCAGCGCGACGGACACCCCCGGTGACCGGCTTCCGGACGGCCGGACCGAGACCGTGATGCGCCGCGACCTCAGCGCCGAGCGCACGCTCCTCGCGTACGAGCGCGGCGCCGACCGCTGGACGGAACGGACCGACGACCACCGCGCGGGACTCGTCGACGACCTGCTCGGCCTCGTGCCCGGCGGCGCCCACGTCCTGGAACTCGGCTCCGGCCCAGGTCGGGACGCGGACGCGCTCGAGGCAGCGGGCCTCCGTGTCGACCGGACCGACGGCACCACGGCGTTCGTCGACCGGCTCCGCGCCGCCGGCCACGAGGCCCGCGTGCTCGACGTCCGCCGCGACGGCTGGGGCGGCCCGTACGACGCCGTCGTCGCGAACGCGGTCCTCCTGCACGTCGCGCGGTCGGACACCCCCGCCGTGCTCGAGCGCGCGCGCCGGGCGGTCCGCCCCGGTGGCGTCCTCGCGGCGACGGTGAAGCGGGGCGACGGTGACGGCCAGGGTGACGGCTGGAGCGACCGGAAGCTCGACGACCCCCGCTGGTTCACCTACTGGGACGAGGACGCCCTCGCGGCAGCCGTCACGACCGCCGGGTGGCACGACGTCCGGGTCCGTGAGACCACCCGCCCCGGCGCCGAGGAGCGCTGGCTGACCGTGACGGCCCGTCGGCCCGAGGAGGACCAGCCCGACGAGGACCGGCCCGACGAGGAGGACCGACCGTGAACCGAGCACTCCGATGGACCGCCTGGGTCGTCACCGTGGTGGTGCTGCTCGCGGTGGTCTTCCTCGTGTACGCGAACATCGTCATGCAGGGCACCAGGAGCGCTGCGCTGCAGGTCTGGCGGGACGACCGTGTGGCCGTGCGCGACGTGGGCGACAGCGTCGTGATGACCCCGACGGGCAGCGACGACGGCAAGGGCATCGTCTTCATCCCGGGCGCGAAGGTCGACCCCTACGCGTACCTGGCGACCTTCCGCCAGGTCGTCGCCTCGGGCACCACCGTCGTCATCACGAAGCCGACGCTGAACCTGGCGTTCTTCGACACCCGCCCGTTGGCGACCTTCGAGGCGCACGCACCCGGTGTCCGCACCTGGGCGGTCGGCGGCCACTCGCTCGGCGGCGTCCGCGCGTGCCAGCTCGCGCAGGACGCGGACGGTCTGCTGCTGCTCGGCAGCTACTGCGCGAACGACATCGCTCGTTCGTACGTCCAGGTCCTCAGCGTCTCCGGCTCTCGCGACGGCCTCTCGACGCCGGAGAAGGTCGCCGCTGCCCGCGACGAGCTCCCCTCCACGGCGCGGATGGTCGAGATCGAGGGTGCGAACCACGCCGACTTCGGCGCCTACGGCGACCAGCCCGGCGACCGCACGGCGACGATCTCACGCGAGGACGCGCGGGCGCAGATCAGCGCGGCCGTCCAGGACTGGGTGCGCACCCTGGGCTGACGCGACCACACGACAGACCGGAGGCTCGGTGCCAGCCGGCACAGAGCCTCCAGACCGTCGGCTGATCGGGGAGTGATCAGTGGATGCGGCCCGCCTCGTGGTCGCGACCGGTCCGGCGGCCCGTCGCACGGGCGACGAAGTACAGCACCACGCCCACGGCCAGCAGCAGGGCGGCGTACAGCCAGACCTGCCCGCTCTGCTGCGTGAGCAGCAGGATGCAGGACGCCACCCCGAGCACCGGCACCCACGTCCACACACGGAAGTGGTCGTGCTCGACCCTGTCCTTCCGCAGCACCAGCACGGCGACGTTCGTGCTGATGAAGACGAACAGCAGCAGGAGCACGACGGTCTCGGCGAGGGTTCCGACGTCACCGACGAGCGTCAGGAGCATCGCGACGACGGTGGTCGCGACGATGGCGACCCACGGGGTCTTCCGGTTCGGCAGGACCTTCGCGAGCAGGGCGGGCAGGAGCCGCTGCTCCGCCATGCCGTACGTGACGCGGCTCGCCATGATCATCGTGAGGAGCGCGCCGTTCGCGACGGCGACCAGGGCGATGAGGCTGAACACCCAGTCGGGGATCGGCACGCCGGTCGCCGACACGACGGCCAGCAGGGGGCCGCTCGACCCGGACAGCTCCGAGGCCGGCAGGGCGATCGAGCTCGCGAGCGCGACGAGCACGTAGACGACGCCGGCGGCGGCGAGGGACCCGAACAGCGCGCGGGGGTAGACGCGACGGACGTCGCGGACCTCCTCGGCGATGTTCGCCGAGGTCTCGAAGCCGACGAACGAGTAGTAGGCGACGATCGCGGCGCTCAGGGTCGCGAGTGCGGGGTTCGCCTCGGCGGGGAAGGCGCCGATGCGCGAGACGTCGCCGCCGCCACCGCCCAGCATGACCGCGACGACCACGATGACGATGACCAGGCCGGAGACCTCGATGATCGTCATGACGACGTTGCTGCGCAGCGAGTCGGAGATGCCCCGGGCGTTCAGGCAGGCGACGAGTGCGAGGAACACGATCGCCGTCGGCACCGGCGGCAGGTCCACGAAGGTGCCGAGGTAGTCGCCCGCGAACGCCAGTGAGAGCCCCGCGGCGCTCGTGACACCGGCGGCGAGCATGCTGAAGCCGACGAGGAACGACACGATCGGCGTCTTGTACGCCCGCTCGGCGAACACCGCGGCGCCACCGGCCTTCGGGTACTTCGTCACGAGCTCGGCGTACGAGCCCGCGGTCAGCAGGGCCAGGAGCAGCGCGAGGACCAGCGGTGCCCAGAGCGCGCCGCCGACGTCCTTCGACAGGGTGCCCATGAGGGCGTAGATGCCGGCGCCGAGCACGTCGCCGAGGATGAAGAGGAACAGGAGCGGGCCGGTGATCGCCTGCTTGAGCTTCGAGCCCGAGCCGTCCTGGGCCGTCGTGGTGGTGCTCATGTGGTGCCTTCCGTCACGCCCAACCTCGACGGGGAGCGGTCCGAGCGCTCCCGGAAGGTCCGCTCGGCGCGGTCGACACGGGTCCTCCCGAGCCTGAGCGTCCGAGCCGGGGCGGTCCTAGACTCGATCGGAGCCGAACCGACCACCGAGACCAGAGGAACTCCGATGACGATGCCGGACCGGCGCACGCCCGCACGACTCGCCGACACGCGGGCACTCCTGTTCGACCTGGACGGCGTGCTGACGCCCACCGCCGACGTGCACATGCGCGCGTGGAGCCGCCTGTTCACGCCGTTCCTGTCCGAGCACGGCGCTGCGCCGTACACGGAGCAGGACTACTTCGACCACATCGACGGCAAGCCCCGCTACGACGGGGTCCGTTCGTTGCTCGCGTCCCGGGGCATCGAGCTCCCGCAGGGCGCGCCGGACGACGCCCCCGGGAGCGACACCGTGTGCGCGCTCGGCAACCGCAAGAACGCCGAGTTCACGGCCGAGCTGACCGAGCACGGCGTCGAGCCGTACCCGGGGTCGCTCCGGTTCCTCGTCGCCGCGATCGCCGCCGGCATGCAGGTCGCCGTCGTGTCGAGCTCGGCGAACGCGACGCAGGTCCTGCGCACGGCGGGCATCCTCGACCACTTCCCGGTGGTCGTCGACGGCCTGGTCGCGCGTCAGGACGGCCTCGCCGGCAAGCCCGCGCCGGACACCTACCTCGACGCCGCCGGGCGCTTCGGGCTGGCCCCGGCCGAGTGCGTCGTCGTCGAGGACGCCACGAGCGGGGTCGAGGCCGGTCGGAACGGCGCCTTCGGGCTCGTCGTCGGCGTGGACCGCGGCGCCGGAGCCGACGCGCTGCGCGAGCACGGCGCGGACGTCGTCGTCCAGGACCTCGCCGAACTCGTCGACCAGCTCCCGGCCCCGCGCACCAGCTAGCCTCCCGTCCCACCGGAACGGCCCCGACGGCGTGGCCAGACCGTCCGACCACCGCACGACTCCTCCCTCCCACGGAGCACACGCCATGAACCCCATCACCTCCGACCCCCTCGACCGCGTCCGCTACCCGGTCGACGAGTGGGCGCTCGTCGAGACCGAGTACGCCCCGGACGAGCAGGGCGTCGCGGAGACGAACTTCGCGGTCGGCAACGGCTACCTCGGCCTGCGCGGCAACCTCGACGAGGGCCGCGGCGGCGTGCAGTACGGCACGTACGTCAACGGCTTCCACGAGACCTGGCCGATCCGGCACGCCGAGGACGCCTTCGGCTTCGCCAAGACCGGGCAGACGATCATCAACGCGCCCGACGCCAAGGTCATCCGGTTGTACGTCGACGACGAGCCGCTGGTCCTGGCCGAGGCCGACATCCTGCGGCACACCCGTCGGCTCGAGTTCCGCGGCGGCTACCTGTACCGCGAGACGGAGTGGTCGACGCCGTCCGGCAAGCGGGTGCTCATCCGTGCCCGTCGACTCGTGTCGTTCACCGACCGGCACCTCGCCGTCATCGACTACGAGGTCACCGTGCTCGACGGGGACGCCTCGATCCTGCTGTCGAGCCAGATCCTCAACCGGCAGGACGTGCAGGACGAGTACCACGCGGGCATGCGGGCTGCGGCGAACGCCTTCGACCCCCGCAAGGCCGAGGCGTTCACCGAGCGGGTGCTCGAGCCGAAGCTCAAGCGCAGCACGGGCGGCCGTTCGCTGCTCGGCTACCAGGCGTCGAGCTCGGGCATGACGATCTGCGTCGGTGTCGAGCACCACCTGGAGACCGAGAACTCGTGGGACGAGGCGTCGTCGATCGAGGACGACCTCGCGAAGCACGTCTACCGCGTGCAGGCCCGCGCCGGGGTGCCGATCCGACTCGTGAAGCACATGGTCTACCACACGTCCCGCGGGGTGCCGGCGCGGGAGCTCGCCGACCGGTGCGAGCGGACGCTCGACCGTGCGCGCGCCGAGACGGTCGAGGAGACCTTCGCCAAGCAGCGCGCGTGGATGGACGACTACTGGACGCGCAGCGACGTCGAGATCCCGGGGCAGCCCGCGATCCAGCAGGCGGTCCGGTGGAACCTGTTCATGCTCGCGCAGGCCACCGCCCGCACCGACGGGCACGGCATCGCGGCGAAGGGCGTCACGGGCTCCGGGTACGGCGGTCACTACTTCTGGGACATGGAGATCTACGTCCTGCCGTTCCTGTCGTACACGGCGCCGATCGTCGCGCGGAACGCGCTGCGCTTCCGCTACAACATGCTCGACGCCGCTCGGTCGCGGGCGCGGGAGCTGAACCAGCGCGGAGCGCTCTTCCCGTGGCGGACGATCAACGGCGAGGAGTCGAGCGCGTACTACGCGGCCGGCACCGCGCAGTACCACATCGATGCGGACATCGCCCATGCGCTCATGCAGTACGTGCGGGCCTCGGGCGACACCGACTTCCTGAAGCGCGGGGCGATCGACATCCTGGTCGAGACCGCCCGCCTGTGGTCCGACCTGGGCTTCTGGCGGTCGAACGGCGACCGGAAGTTCCACATCGACGGGGTCACCGGGCCCGACGAGTACACGACGGTCGTCGACGACAACCTCTACACGAACGTGATGGCGCGGGCCAACCTGTGGTTCGCGGTGAACGCCTGCCGGCAGCTCGCGACCGACGACCCGGAGGAGTACGGCCGCATGGTCCGGCGCACCGGGCTCGTCGACGACGAGGTCACCGAGTGGGAGCACGCCGCCGAGTCGATGGAGATCCCGTTCGACCCGCACCGCGGCATCCACCCGCAGGACGCCCAGTTCCTCGACAAGGAGCTCTGGGACCTCGAGAACACGCCCGAGTCCAAGCGGCCGCTGCTGCTGCACTACCACCCGCTGGTGATCTACCGGTTCCAGGTGCTCAAGCAGGCCGACGTCGTGCTCGCGCTGTTCCTGCAGGGCCACGAGTTCACCGCGGCCGAGAAGCGTCGCGACTTCGACTACTACGACGCCCTGACGACCGGTGACTCGACGCTCTCCGCCGTGGTCCAGTCGATCATGGCGGCCGAGGTCGGGTACCACGACCTGGCGGCGCAGTACTTCCTCACGGCGCTCTACGTCGACCTCGCCGACCTGCACGGCAACACCGCGGACGGCGTGCACATCGCGTCGACGGGCGGCATCTGGGGTGCGCTCGTGAACGGCTTCGGCGGCATGCGCGACCACGGTGGCCGGATGACGTTCAACCCGCGCCTGCCGAAGGACTGGGAGCGCCTGACCTACCGCATCCAGGTGCACGGCTCGCGCGTCCGGGTCGACCTGGAAGAGGACGCGATGACCTTCACGGTGGAGACCGGCGAGGGCTTCACCGCGTGGGTGCACAACCAGCAGTGGGACGTCACCGCGGGGGCGCCGACGGTCGTGCCGCTCGCCCACCACGGGCCGCGGATGAGCGGGCACGCGCCCACCACGAGCGACATCCAGGGCACGCTCCGGGCGGACGGCTCCGTCATCACGGCGTCGATCCCGATGATCTCGCTGGACCGGAACCTCGACCTCGACGAGACCACCGCCTGATCGTCCGGCCGGGAGGCGCGGTGCGGGTCCGCCCCGCGCCGCGCCTCCCGTCGTCTCCGTACCCTCCACCCCGGCACCGGTGCCGCCTCCGTCCCGCCTGCACACGCGCCCAGGCGGGTGCGGGCACCGTGGTCGTCCGTGCCCCCGGGCCGACGGCGTCTCCTGCGGCACGAGCAGTGCATCGAGAGGAGACACACATGGACAAGCGGTTCGAGGGCAAGGTCGCGATCGTCACGGGAGCCGGGTCGGGCATCGGCGAGGCCACCGCGCGGGCGTTCGTCGACGAGGGAGCTGCCGTGCTGCTCGTCGACAGTGTCGAGGACAAGGTCCGTGCCGTCGCCGACAGCCTGCCGACCGGTCGTGCGGTCGCGCTGCAGGCCGACGTGGCCGACCCGGCGGCGTGGGAGACGATCGTGTCCGGCGCGGTGGACCGGTGGGACCGCGTCGACGTGCTCGTGAACAACGCCGGCACCTTCACCTCCGGCGACATCACCGACATCGAGCCCGACGAGTGGCACCGGGTCATCGAGACCGATCTGTCGAGCGTGTTCTACGGCACGCGGGCGGCGCTGCCGTTCCTGCGGGAGACCAAGGGGTCGGTCGTGAACACGTCGTCGGTCTCCGGGATGGACGCCGACTGGCGGATGAGCCCGTACAACGCGGCGAAGGGCGGCGTCTCGAACTTCACGAAGGCCGCGGCGCTCGACAACGGGCAGTTCGGTGTCCGGGTGAACGCGGTCGCGCCGGGCCTCATCTGGACGGACATGACCCAGCAGCAGGCCGAGGACGAGGAGCTCCAGCACGCGTTCGCGGAGCGTGTCTCGCTCGGTCGCGGCGGGCGCTCGGAGGAGGTCGCTGCAGCGGTCCTGTTCCTGGCCAGCGACGCTGCGTCCTACATCACGGGAGCGATCCTGCCGGTCGACGGCGGGACGACCGCGAGCAACGGGCAGCCCGCGCAGTCCTGACCGTCCGACGCGCGGCTCAGAGCAGCTTGCGCAGGGTGTTCGTGTTGCGGGTCGTCGTCGTGCGCCGGAAGCGCGCGGCGGCGGCCCGCTTCGCGAACGCGGTGTCGGTGCTCGAGCCCTTCGGGCAGGACCAGTAGACGACACCGTCGCCCCGGGCCACCCGCTCGACACCGTCGTCGAGCGACAGGTCGGCGACCAGGCCGTCGAGGGCGGCGTCGTCGGAGCCGAAGACGACGTGGTCGTGCCGGTCGGGGGCGGAGTCGAACGGGAAGCCGTCGACGACCTCGGCGAGTCGCTCGTGCGGGACGAGGACGATCCGGGCGTCGTACCCGAAGCGGTCCCCCAGGGCCTGCTCGACGGCGGTCTGCACCGCCGACGCGTCGCCCGGTGCCGTGAACACGACGTTGCCCGAGGCGAGCACCGTCCGCACGTCGGTGTACCCGAGGCCCCCGAACAGCGCCGCGAGCTCGGCGTTCCGGATCGTGATCCCGTTGACGTTCACCCCGCGCAGCAGCGCGACCCACCTGGACATGCCGGAACCGTAGCCTGCCCGGCGGCGGTGGGGCGAGCCTCCCGGCCGATCCGCAACGACGATTGCGCAATAGCCATTGCGCAAGAAGTCTTGTGCACCTATGGTCGAGCCATGGACGTGCAGCGACTCGACGACGCGGCGCAGATGCGCGCGCTCGCCCACCCGACCCGGCTGCGGCTCGTCGGGCTGCTCCGGACCGGTGGCCCGCAGACCGCGGCGATGCTCGGCGAGCAGGTCGACGAGGCACCGGGGACGATCAGCTACCACTGCAAGCGCCTGGCCGACGCCGGCTTCATCGAACCCGCACCCGAGCTCGGCACCGACCGACGTGAGCGCTGGTGGCGGGCGGTCGCGCAGCACACGTCGTGGGACCTCGCGGACGGCTTCGACGACCCCGACCGGATGGTCGCCGGCACCGCGCTCGACCGGACCGTCGCGCAGGCGTACGCCGACGAGTACACGGCGTTCCTCGACCACGTCCCGGCCTTCGGGCGCGAGTGGGTCGCGGCGTCGAACAGCGGCGACCGGACCCTCCGGCTGACGATCGACGAGCTGCGTGCCCTCGGGTCGGAGCTGCAGGGCGTCCTCGACCGGTGGGAGGCGCGGAGCGCCGAGCACGAACCCGGCGACGGTGCCGAGCGGGTCACCGCGGTCGTCCAGAGCTACCGGTCGGCGCGCCCGTGAACGCGCACTGGCGGCTGCGGTCGCTGCTCGCCGTCCAGGTGGTCTCGCGGACCGGGAACGTCGCGACGACGCTCGCGGTGCCGTTCGTGGTGCTCTCCCGCGGCGGGTCGGCGACGGACGTCGGCATCGCGGCCTTCGCGGCGACGATCCCGATCGTGCTCGGCGGGGCCTTCGGCGGCGTGCTCGTCGAGCGCTTCGGGTTCGTCCGGTCGAGCGTGGCGTCCGACCTGGTCAGCGCCGCGACGCTCGTCGCGATCCCGCTCCTGGCGTGGACGGTCGGGCTGCCGGCCTGGGCGCTGCTCGTGCTCGTGTTCCTCGGCGGCCTGTTCGACACCCCGGGGGAGTCGGGCCGGCGGGTGCTCCTGCCGGGACTCGCGACGGCGGCGGGGATCCCGCTCGAGCGTGCCGTGGGCCACTTCGAGGCGTCGGTGCGCTTCTCGGTGCTGCTCGGCGCCCCCGCGGCGGGACTGCTCGTGGGCGCCGTCGGGCCGTTGCCCGCACTGGCCGTGACCGCCGCCGTGTTCGGGGCGGCAGCGGTGCTCGCCGCCGTCACGCTGCGGGGTGTCGTCGTCGCTCCCGCGACCGACGCGGGCGCCGCCGAGCCGTCCGCCGGGTACTGGCGCGACCTCGGCGCCGGGCTGCGCTTCTGCGTGCGCGACCCGCTCTTCCGGCTCGTCATCACGCTCGTGCTCGTGACGAACCTGCTCGACGCGGCGCGCTCGACAGCGCTGCTCCCGCTCTACGCCGACCGAGTGCTCGACGGCGCGCAGTCGCTCGGGATCGTCAGCGGGACCTTCGGTGGTGCGGCGTTCCTCGGATCCCTCGCGTTCGGGTACGTGGCGCACCGGGTGCCCCGGCGGATCACGTTCGTGGTGTGCTTCGTCCTGGCCGGCGGGCCGTCGCTCGCGGTGCCGGCGCTCGGGCTCGGGCTGCCGTGGGTGCTCGGCGCGTGCGTGCTGTCGGGCTTCGCGGCGGGCGCGCTCAACCCGATCCTGGGGGCGGTCGAGCTCGAGCGCATCCCGTCACACATGCGGGCCCGGGTGTTCGGGCTCCTGTCGGCGGGGTCGTGGGCGGGCATCCCGCTCGGCGGACTCTTCGGGGGCATCGCTGCGGACGGCATCGGCGTGACCGGGACGTTCGCGATCGTGGCCGTGGTCTACACGATCGTCACGCTGTCGCCGCTGCTCGGTGGGTCCTGGCGGCTCATGGAGCGCCCGACGGCGACGGCGCCCGCGGCCGTGCCGCCGACGGTCCCGGTCCCGTAGCCCGGTCGGCAGCGCTCGCGGGCGGCCGGCCGCGGCGCTCGCGGCGGCGCGGTCGGTCGGTCGTCACGCCGCACCACCGGAAGCACGTCGCACCACGGGATTCCGTGGTGCGACGTGCTTGCGGTCGTGCGCGAGCGAGTCGAACCAGCGCACGACCGCACCACCCGAACGCGACGAAGGAGCCCGTCCCGCACTTGCTCGGAGCGACCCGAGCGACGCTCCGGTAGACGAGGAGCATGACGGACGAGCGCAACGCAGACGGCCAGGCAGCAGACGGACAGGGACCGGACGACGCACACGTGGTGCCCGAGGGGGTGTCCGAGGCGACGGTCGAGGCGCTCGGCACGCTGTCGGCCGCACTCGAGGTGCTCGAGCACGCACGGGGCCTGCTCTACGGGTTCCACCGACTCACCGGGACCGCGGACCTGAACCTCGGCGAGGCCGTCGAACAGCTCCGGAAGGCCGGCCACACCGAGCTCGCCGAGCGGATCGACACCGAGCTGGTCGGCCGCAACGTCATCGACGGGCGGTGGACGTTCCAGATCGTCGAGGACTACGACGACAACTACTACGCCCTCGCGAAGGAGCTCGAGCAGACCGCCCGCGACCAGCTCGTCGGCGGGAAGCGCCACCTGTTCGAGGCGAGCATGAAGGAGGACCGGCGCACCCCGGGCCGACGCCGCCACGAGGCCAAGCCGGCCGACCTGCGGGACTGACCCAGCGCCTCCCGGCCGGACGTACCGGACGCACTCTCGCGGAACGCACCGTGGGCGGCCCCTCGCAGCGGGATGTCGCTGCGAGGGGCCGCCCACGGTGCGTCGTGCGGAAAGCGCGGGACGCGGAAGCGGGAGCGCGCTACCCGACGCCGAGCAGCGCCTCGAGCGGCCCGCGCGCGAAGTACAGCAGGAAGCCCGCCGCCACGACGTAGAGGAGCCAGGAGACCTCGCGGCCGCGGCCGGACAGCAGCTTGATGAGCACCCAGCTGATGAAGCCGGCGCCGATGCCGTTCGCGATCGAGTAGGTCAGCGGCATCACGACGATCGTCAGGAACGCCGGCAGCGCAGCCCCGAAGTCACTCCACTCGATGTCCTTCACCTGCGCGACCATGAGCGCACCGACGACGACGAGTCCGGCGGCCGCGACCTCGAGCGGGACGACCTGGGTCAGGGGCGTGAGGAACATCGACGCCAGGAACAGCAGGCCCGTCACGACCGAGGCCATGCCCGTGCGGGCGCCCTCGCCGATGCCCGACGCCGAGTCGATGAACACCGTGTTCGACGACACCGAGGCGCCACCACCGGCGATGGCGCCGGCACCCTCGACGACGAGCGCCGACTTCAGGCGGGGGAAGGTGCCGTCGGGCTTCGCGACACCGGCGGCCTTCGCGAGCCCGGTCATCGTGCCCATCGCGTCGAAGAAGTTCGTGAAGACGAGGGTGAAGACGAGCATCGACGCGGCGACCGGGCCGATGCGGGTGAACGCTCCGAAGACGTCGGCGTGCCCGACGAGCGACAGGTCCGGCAGCGCGAAGAGGGCGTTCGGCAGGCCGGGGGCGTTGAGGTTCCAGCCGGTGGGGGAGTCGACCGAGGTGGGGACCTTGAAGATCGCCTGCAGGACGATGGCGATCACGGTGGTGCCGATGATGCCGATGAGCAGCGCGCCCTTCACCCGGCGGGCCATGAGCGTGCCGATGATGACCAGGCCGATCAGGAACACGATCGTGGGCAGGGCCGCGACGGAGCCGTCCTCACCGAGCTGCAGCGGCGGCGAGGCGTTCTTCGTGGTGCGGACGAACCCCGAGTCGACCAGACCGATGAACGCGATGAACAGGCCGATGCCGACGGTGATCGCGGCCTTGAGCTGCGCGGGCACGGCCGTGAAGATCATCGTCCGGATGCCGGTCAACGCGAGGATCACGATCACCACGCCGTTGATGACGACGAGGCCCATCGCCTCGGCCCAGGTGACCTGGTGCACGACGCTCACGGCGAGGAACGAGTTGATCCCGAGGCCCGCGGCGATGCCGAACGGCAGGTTCGCGACGAGGCCCATCGCGATCGTCATCACACCGGCGACGAGGCCGGTCGCGGCGGCGACCTGCGCGTTCTGCAGCCAGCCGCCGAGGACGTCCTGCGGCGCCTGGTCCTGGCTGAACCCGCCGAGGATCAGCGGGTTGAGGATGACGATGTAGGCCATCGTCACGAAGGAGACGAGACCACCACGGATCTCACGGGGGATGCTCGACCCGCGGTGCGTGATCGAGAAGAAGCGGTCGAGGCCGGATGCGAAGCGGTTCCGGGGCGGGGTGTCGGTCTGCTGGGCGCTCACCGAACGAGTTTACAGAACGCTGGGAGTCCGAGCGGCTCGTGTGTCGCTGCAGGGCACCGGCCTGGAGGCGCGGGTCACCGACCCGGGGGACGGTGCGTCCGACAGGCGGCCGCGTTCTGCGGCCATCCGACGGTGTTGGATGAGAGCGTGAACGAACGTCTGGACCGCGCGCGGGTCGAAGCCGCCGTGCGTGAGCTCCTCCTCGCCGTCGGCGACGACCCTGACCGCCCCGAGCTCGAACGGACCCCGGCACGCGTCGCCGACTCGTACGCCGAGTTCTTCGCCGGCATGGGGGTCGACGCCACCGCGATCGCCCGCTCCGGCGCCGTGCACTCCGAGGACGGGGAGCGCGGGCAGCTCGTGGTCGTCCGCGACGTGCGGTTCCGTTCGATGTGCGAGCACCACCTGCTGCCGTTCATCGGCGTCGCCCACCTGGCGTACGCGCCGGGCGAGCAGCTCATCGGCCTCGGGACCCTGTCGCGCGTGCTCGACGCCGTGGCCTCGCGTCCGCAGCTGCAGGAGCGGCTCGGCGAGCAGGTCGCGTCGGCGGTGGCCCAGGGGCTCGACGCCGACGGCGTGCTCGTCGTGCTCGACGCGACGCACCAGTGCGTGACCGCCCGCGGCGAACGGCAGTCGGGCTCGTCGACGGTGACCGTCGCCGCGACCGGCAGCCTGGCCGAGGCCTCGGGGCGGGCCGAGGCGATCGCGCTCATCGGGACGGGCGCCGGGACCGACCACGGGGTGGACGCATGACGAGCGAGCAGCCGACCACGGGCCTCCAGGCCGTGACACCCGCACCCGGCTGGGTCGTGCCGGCCCTGCGCGACCCGGTCCGCACCATCGGGCGCCGCACCTTCGACTTCGACCACCGCATCGCCGTCATGGCGATCGTGAACCGCACACCCGACTCCTTCCACGACAAGGGTGCGACCTTCGCACTCGACCGGGCCGTCGAGGCCGCCGTCCGCGCGGCCGACCAGGGGGCGGACTGGGTCGACATCGGCGGGGTGAAGTTCGCGCCGGGGCCCGAGCTGTCCGCCGACGACGAGATCGACCGGGTGCTGCCGGTCGTGTCCCAGCTCGCCGAGCAGTCCGACGTCGTGATCTCGGTCGACACCTTCCGGCCCGAGGTCGCTGCGGCGACGATCGCCGCGGGGGCCAGCGTCGTCAACGACACCACGGGGTTGTCCGACCCGCGGATGGCGTCCGTGGTCGCCGACTCCGACGCGACCGTCGTGATCACGCACTCGACCGCCCCGCCGCGCCAGCAGCTGCCGACGCCGCCGACGTACGCTGACGTGACCGCCTCGGTCGTGGACTTCCTGCGCGAGCGGGTCGACCGTGCGCTCGCAGCGGGGATCCCCGAGTCGCGGATCATCGTCGACCCCGGGCACGACCTCAACAAGAACACCGTGCACACGCTCGAGCTGACCCGACGGCTGCCCGAGGTCGTCGCGCTCGGGTTCCCGGTGCTCGCAGCGGTGTCGAACAAGGACTTCGTGGGGGAGTCCCTCGGACGTCCCCGTGGTGCTCGCCTGTCGGGGTCGCTCGCCGCAGCGACCGTCAGCGCGATGCTCGGCGCCCGGATCGTCCGCATGCACGACGTCGTCGAGAGCGTCGACGCGATGCGCATGGTCGAGGCGGTCCTCGGCTGGCGCGAACCCGTGGAAGCGAGGCACAACACGTGAACAGCCCCTCCCTGCCGGCGTCGATCGCCGACCTGTCCGACGACGAGCTGCTCGACCGGTACACCGCGGACGTCCCCGACGGCCCCTGGCTGCGGGTGAACTTCGTCGCGACGCTCGACGGTTCGGCGTCCGCGTCGGGTCGCACGGCGTCCCTCGGCGGGGACGACGACCTGCGCGTGTTCGACCTGCTCCGCCGGGTCGCCGACGTCGTGCTCGTGGCCGCCGGCACCGTGCGCGACGAGGAGTACGGCCCGATGGTGCTGCACGACGAGGACGTCGCCTGGCGCCGCGCGCACGGGATGCCCGACCACCCGGTCTTCGCGATCGTCACGAACTCCGCGTCGGTGGACGCGGGCTCGCGGGTGTTCACCGAGGCTCCGGTGCGGCCGATCGTGCTGACGTCCGGGTCCGGTGCCGCGTCGTCGTCCGGGCAGGCCCTGGCGTCCGTCGCGGACGTCGTGGACTGCGGCTCGGATGCTGTCGACGTGGGTGCCGTGCGGGACGCCCTGGCCGCTCGGGGCCTCGACCGGATCCACTGCGAGGGCGGTCCGTCGTTCCTCGGGGCGCTCGTCGCCGCCGACGCGGTCGACGAACTGACGCTGACGATCGACCCGACGCTCGAGGGCGGCGAGGGTCCGCGCATCGCGACCGGGTCCTCGCCGGAGCTGCGCCGGATGCGGCCCGCGCACGTGCTGCTCGGCGACGGCGGTGTGCTGCTGACCCGGTGGGTGCGCGACCGTGACGAACGGTGACGGGCTCCGGTACTGAAACCTGACATGCCAGTAGGCTCCTGGCATGGTCTCGATCTTCTTCCCCACGCCCCTGACCGCCCGGCCACTCGTCGCGACGGGAGCCGTCGTCGTTGCCCTCGTCAGCGGTCTCGTGACTGCGCCCGACCCAGCGGCCGCTGCCCCGAGGTCCTCGACGACCTCGACCGAGCGGGGCATCCGCGACCTCGTCGAGCAGGCGCAGTCGTGGGAAGCGCTCACCGACAGCGAGACCACGGCGGCGGTGGCGGTCTGGTCCGGTTCGGGACGGACGTCCTCGAGCGGGCTCCCCCTCGACCTCGCACGAGCGCAGGCTTTCGTGACGGTCGACGGGACGGTCCTCCGGCTGCCCTTCGCTGAGGGTGCCGACGTGTTGCCCGAGTCCAGCGTCACGGCCGTCCTCGACGGCGGGCGCATCAGGACCTGGAGCGAGCTGGTCCTGACGCCGAAGACGGCTGACTCGGGTCGCCTGCAGACCTGGATCAACGGGATCGCCGGTCTCGATCGTGACGTCGCAGCCGGACCGGCGGCGCGCTCGACCTGGTGGAGCCGGTTCTCGTCGTGCCTGAACAGTGCCGGGGTCGCAGCATGGGCCATCACGGCCCTCACCATCGCGTGTTCTGCAGCATGCCTGGTCACGGCGGGCGTCGGCTGCATCGCCTGCATCACTGCTGCCGGCGCGGCGACCAGTGGGACGATCTCCTTCTGCGCGGGGAAGGCGAGCCGAGGGTGAGTCGCCGATCGACCCGGCGCGGCTCGATCGTCGCTGCCGTGCTCTGTGGTTGCGCTGCGGTCGTCATGGTGAGCGGCCACATGGTCCCCGCGCTCCGAGAGGGCCCAGCGGTGGTGTGGATCACGACCCTGGCGCTGATCGTCGCTGCGGGTGCTGTGATCGTTCGAGACCGGCGGCCGGGCGACCGGTAGCGGCTAGGGTCGGACGCGTGATCGACGTCGTGGTGTCCGGGGTGCTGTTCGACATGGACGGGACGCTCGTCGACTCGACCGCCGTGGTCGAGGAGGCGTGGAGCCGCTTCGGTGCGGAGCACGGCATCGACCCCACCGAGATCCTCGGCTTCTCGCACGGGCGGCAGACGATCGACACCGTGCAGCGCTTCCTGCCGCACCTGGCCCCGGACGAGCAGCGGGCGATCGTCGCGACGATGATCGCCGCCGAGATCGGGTACACCGAGGGCATCGTCGAGGTGCCGGGAGCGGGCGCGTTCGTGCAGCGCCTGCTCGACACCGGTGTGCCGGTCGCCCTCGTCACGAGCGCGCCGCGGGAGCTCGCGGTGGAGCGGATGCGGGCCGCGGGGGTCCCGGTGCCCGAGGCACTCGTGCCCTCGGAGGACGCCGAGCGGAGCAAGCCGCACCCCGAGGGCTACCTGCGTGGTGCCGCGCTGCTCGGGGTGCCGCCGGAGCGGTGCCTGGCGTTCGAGGACGCCCCCGCCGGGGTCGAGGCAGCCGTCGCCTCCGGAGCCACGACCGTCGTCGTCGGGACGCTCGAGGCACCGGTCACCGCAGGGCTGCCGCGCATCACGGGGTACGACGGCATCGAGGTCGTCCGCGAGGGGTCCGCTTTCCGCATCCAGGGCTGAACGTCTGCTCCGGACTGCGAACGTCCCCAGGCCGTCCGGACGACCGTGGACATCGCGCCGGGAGACCCCCGGCAGCGGAAGGAGCGACCATGGCAGCCCTCGACGGCAAGAAGATCCTCGTCATCGCGACGAACTACGGCGTGGAGCAGGACGAGATCGTCGTCCCCACCGACCAGCTCCGCGAACGCGGTGCCGACGTCACGGTGGCGGCGCAGGAGTCCGGCTCGATCGAGACCCTCGTCGGCGACAAGGACCCGGGCAAGTCGGTCTCCGTCGACACCACCATCGGCAGTGTCAGCGGCGCAGGCGACTACGACGCACTCGTCGTCCCCGGTGGCACCATCAACGCGGACACCATCCGCCAGGACTCGGACGCGGTCGCACTCGTGAAGGCCTTCGCCGAGGCGGGCAAGCCCGTCGCCGCGATCTGCCACGGCCCGTGGACCCTCATCGAGGCCGGTGTGCTGCAGGGCAGGACCATCACCTCGTTCCCCTCGCTGCAGACCGACGTGCGCAACGCCGGCGCCGAGTGGGTCGACCAGGAGGTCCAGGTCGACGGCGGCCTGATCACGTCGCGCAACCCCGACGACCTGCCGGCGTTCGTCGACGCGATCGAGCAGGCGCTCACCGCCTGACCCGCTCGCACCACGCACCGTGGGCGGCACCTCGCAGGGCTACGGCGCTGCGAGGTGCCGCCCACGGTGCGTTTCCCGGAACGGCCGGAACGGGCGGGGAGCGCCCGTCCGTCAGAGCGCGACGGGGCGCGCCGTGCGGAGCACCGCGGGCCCGAGGGTGAGCACGCCGTCGGACTCCGGGTCGCAGCGCACCCCGCCCAGCCCGCGCATCGCCCGGAACGCGCCGGGAGCCACCTCGTGGTCCATCCAGGCGCACGGGTTCGCCGGCCGGTACCCGCGGAAGGACACCGGACCGCCGGACCCCGGGCTCTCGAGCGAGAACGGCGAACCCCGGAGTGCCTCGACGTCGGCACCCCGCAGGTACACGTTGCGCCGGGTCGCCGCGGGGTCGACGGTGGCACCCACCGCCTCGGCCACGGCGTCGAGCCCCTCGAGACCGATCACCGTGACGGTGGCGTGCACGTGTGCCCGTGCGGCGAAGTAGCGGTCACCGACGATGCCGAGTCCCGCCCGGAGCTCGATCCGGTCGCGGAGCTCCGGGCCCGCGGCCGGCAGCGCCCCGTCCGCCGGGCGCCCCTCGTAGCGGTGGTGCGGGGAGACGAGCAGCATCGCGACCTCGACGTCGGTGCGGAAGGGCAGGTCGCCGGGGCCGGCCACGTCGTCGACGGAGGTCACGGCGCCCACGGTAGTCGTGCCTCCCGGCCGGCACCGCTGCCCCGCTGCCGTGGTGAGACGCCGGCGTGCGCGCGCGACGCCGCGAAGGTTGTGAGACGCCGCCGGATCCCGCGGCGTCTCGGAGCGAACGGTGCGTCTCGACGCGACGCCGCCGTCTCGACACAGCCGCCGACCGCCGGTGCACACCGCCGCCCCGCTGCCGTGTCCGATTCCCGCCAGTACCTGTCGGCGGCCCGTGCCAGGCTGACCGCGTGACGAACCCCGCAACCCGCACGGAGCCGCAGCCCGACGCGCAGCCCGACGAGCTGCACGCCGAGCGCCACCGCGCCGTCGCCTCCCGCGACGCGCGGTTCGACGGCCAGTTCGTCACCGCCGTGCACTCCACCGGCATCTACTGTCGCCCGAGCTGTCCCGCCCGGACCCCGCGCGCCGAGGGCGTCACGTTCTACCGCACGAGTGCCGCCGCCCACCTCGCCGGCTTCCGCGCGTGCAAGCGCTGCCTGCCCGAGGCGACGCCGGGCAGCCCGGAGTGGGACCTCCGTGAGGACGTCGCCGGCCGTGCCGTCCGACTCGTCCTCGACGGCGTCGTCGAGCGCGAGGGGGTACCCGGCCTGGCCGCCCGCGTCGGGTACTCCGAGCGGCAGCTGGGCCGGATCATGACCGAGGAGCTCGGGGCCGGACCGAAGGCCCTCAGCCGGGCGCACCGTGCACAGACCGCGCGGACGCTCCTGACCTCGTCGGACCTGCCGGTGGCCGACGTCGCGTTCGCCTCCGGCTTCACGAGCGTCCGGCAGTTCAACGACACCGTGCGCGAGGTCTTCGCCCTCACCCCCTCCGAGCTCCGCGCGCGCCGGACCGACCGCCCGGCGTCGGCCGACGACGGCTGGCTGCACGTCCACCTCCCCGCCCGCGCGCCCTTCGACCTGCAGGGCCTGCTCGACTGGCACGCGCTCCACGCGCTGCCGGGGCTGGAGCACGTCGAGCGGGACGCCTCGGGCCGCGTCACGGCCTACGGTCGCCTCGTCGCCCTGCCGGGAGGCCCGGCCCGCTTCACCGCCTCGGCCCCCGCCACCGACGGGGTCGGCAGGGGCGCGGGGCGCGTCGGGGTCGCCCTGCGCGTCCGGCTCACGACGCTCTCCGACCTGCCGACCCTCGTGGCGCGGGTGCGGGCCCTGTTCGACCTCGACGCCGACCCCGAGGCGGTCGACGCCGTCCTCGCCACGGACCCCGTCCTCGCCCCGGCGGTCGCCCGGGTCCCCGGCATCCGCCTCCCCGGCGCCGTCGACGCACACGAGGTCGTGTTCCGCACCCTGATCGGGCAGCAGGTCTCCGTGGCCGCCGCCCGCACCGCACAGACCCGGCTCGTCGCAGCCCTCGGGGAGTCGGTCGACCCGGGGCTGGCCGAGGACGGGCTGCTGTTCCCGACCGCGACGACGATCGCGACCCGCGGGCACGAGGTCCTGCGGGGACCCGCGGCACGGGTGGACACGATCCTGCGCGTCGCGGCGGCGCTCGCCGACGGGTCGCTCGTCGTCGACGCGGGACAGTCCCTCGCGGAGCTGCGCGCCGGGCTCCTGGCGGTGAAGGGCATCGGGCCGTGGACGGCGGACTACGTGGCCCTGCGGGTCCGGCACCACCCGGACGTGTTCCTGCACAGCGACCTCGCCGTGCGGAACGGTGCACAGGAACTCGGACTGCCCGGTGGCGCCCGCGAGCTCTCCCTACGGTCGGAGCAGGTGGCGCCGTGGCGGAGCTACCTGACGATGCACTGCTGGCGTCCGATCGTCGACCGCGCGAGCGCGACGGCGGAGGCAGCAGCGGCGACGGACCACCAGGAGGAGACAGCATGACCGAGCCCACGACGACCATCCAGACGCTCGACACCCCCGACGGCCCCTTCACGGTGCTCGAGGACGACGAGGGGTACGTGCTCGCGTCGGGGTGGACCGACGACTCCGCACGGTTGCTCGCGCGGCTGGCCGACCGGCACCGCCCACGACGGCTGACCGACGGCCGGGTGCGTGCGGCCGAGGCGGTCGAGGCCTTCTACGCCGGCGAGGTGGAGGCGGCGATGCGGGTCCCGGTCCGGCAGCACGGCACCGACCTGTTCGCCGAGGGCTGGCGGCAGCTCCGCGCGATCCCGGCCGGCACCGTCCTGACGTACACCGAGCTCGCGGCGGCCATGGGGCGACCGGACGCCGTCCGCGCGGCTGCGAGCGTCTGCGCGCGGAACGCCCCGGCGCTCTTCGTGCCGTGTCACCGGGTGCTGCGGTCCGACGGGACGCTCGGCGGCTTCGCGTGGGGGCTCGACGTCAAGCGCTCCCTGCTCGAGCGCGAGTCGGTCGGCGTGACCGCGCTCGCCTGAGCCGCTCCGTGCGCGGGAACCGAGCGGCGACCGAGCGGGAACCGAGCGGCGATCGAGCAGGTTCGACCGAGCAGAGTGCACAGGGAACGTGGAGCGCTCCCCCTGGTTGCGGGTGGTGACGCTCACGGTCCGGACTGTCATGCTCTGGGTACCGACCCGCACGGTCCCTCCGCAGGACCCGACGCAGCGCCGTCGCGCACCTCGGAAGGACCCATGCCCCCCGACCAGCACGCCCCGCCCGGACAGCAGCCGGGGGACCCCGCGCACGTCGACCGCACGGTCGTGTCCGCGGACGGCACACCGCTCGCGGTCGCCGAGAGCGGCTCCGGGCCCGCCCTGGTGCTGGTCGGCGGCGCCTGGGACCACCACGGCAGCCCGGCGGTCGACCGGATGGTCGCGGCCCTCAGCGACCGCTACCGTGTCGTCACCTACGACCGGCGGGGTCGGGGTGCGAGCGGGGACACCGCGCCGTGGTCGGTCGAGCGCGAGGTCGAGGACCTGGCGGCGGTCGCGGCGTCCGTCGACGGCCCGGCCGACGCGGTGGGGTGGTGCGTCGGTGCAGGGGTGGTGCTGCGTGGCCTCGCCGCCGGCGTGCCGTTCGGGCGCGCGGTGCTCTGGGAGCCGCCGTACCGCGCCACGGTCGACCCGCAGGGCGACGACGTGCTGTTCGCGGACTTCCTCGACGGGCACGTCGCGGCCGGACGCCGGGCGCAGGCGGTGCGAGCCTTCCTGTCCCGCGTGCTCGGCATCCCGATCCCGCACATCACCGCGGCGCGCCTGAAGCCCGGACTGTGGCGGTCGCTCCTGGCCGACGCACACGTGCTCTCCCGGGACGTCCGGGTGCTCAACGGCCTCTCCGTCCCCGAGCGGGTGGCGGCGTCGGTCGGCGTCCCGGTGCTCGTGGCCTCGGGCGACGGCGGCGCCGAGTGGATGCGGCAGGCCTCGGTCGCGCTGGCCGAGGCGGTGCCCGGCTCGCGGCACCTCGTCGTCCCCGGTCAGGGGCACGTGCCGGAGCCGAAGGTGCTGCGGCACCTGGTCGACCGGTTCGTCGGGCTGCCCGCGCCCGAGTGACGTGCGCGCCCGGAGCCGCTGCGGTCGGTCGTCACCGGCCGACGCGGGAGGGTGGGCATCGCGGGTGCGAGAGGATGGAGGCGTGACTGCTCCCCGCCTCGGCCTGCTGCTCGACGTCGACGGACCCATCGCCAGCCCGGTGACCCGGACGATCGCGATCCCCTCGATCGTGGCGGACCTCGTCGCGCTCGCCGCCGAGGGCGTCCCGATCGTCTTCAACACCGGCCGCAGCGATGCGTTCATCCGCGAGCAGGTCGTCGGTCCGCTGATCGCCGGAGGGCTCGCGGAGGGCGGCCGGGTGCACGCGGTGTGCGAGAAGGGTGCCGTCTGGTGCTCGATCGGCCCGCAGTACGAGGGCGGGATGAGCGACCTGGTGATCGCCGAGGACCTCGCGCTCCCGCGGGACTTCGCCGACGAGATGCGCGACCTCGTCCGTGACGAGTACGCCGACCTGGTGTTCTTCGACGAGACGAAGCACGCGATGGTCTCGATCGAGCAGCGCGTCGAGGTGCCGAACGCCGCGTACCTCGCCCGCCAGGCCGAGTTCGACGCGAAGGCGATGGCGGCGCTGGAGCGGCGCGGGCTCGGTGTCCGCCGGCTCGACGACGTCCGACCGGACGCCGACGGCGCGGTGCAGTGGCGCGTCGACCCGACGATCATCTCCACCGACGTCGAGTCCGACCGGTCCGGCAAGGACATGGGTGCCGAGCGAGCCCTCGAGCTGCTCGCGCAGGACGGGGAGCTGCCGGTGACCTGGCGGACCGTCGGCGACTCTCGTAGCGACTACGCCATGGCGGACTGGTTGCACGCCAACGGGCACGACGTCGCGCACGTGGACGTCCGGCCGGCGGACGGGGTGCCGGCGACGCCGTACCCGGTGCTCACCGCGGACGACGGCGTGATCCACGACGAGGCGGGCGCGCGCTTCCTGGCCGACTGGCGCCGCGGCGCCTGAGCTGCCCGCGTTCGGGCGGGCCTCCCGCGCCGGACCCGCGCCGAGCCTCCAGGCCGGGTGCCCGGGTGCCGAGACGCCGGCGTCTGCACCAGACGCCCTGAGTGCCTCGAGACGGTCCCGGATCCGGCGGTGTCTCGACGCGTCGACGGCGTCTCGCCGGGACGCCGTCGTCTCGCACCCCACGCCGTCTCGCCCGGACGCCAGCGCCGCCCTCACCCGGACGCCAGCGCCGCGCACCGTCCGGACGGCTGGTGCTGCTGGCCCCGTGTCCCGGGGCGACACCGTTTGCGAGCCGGGGTGGTACACCAGTACCCTCACGGGGTCCACCGCCAGCCGTTCGACGGGAACCCCCATGGCATCACCGCTCCGCATCAAGTCGATCGAGGCCTCCCTCGCCGACTCCGAGGAGGAGGGTCGCTCGCTCAAGCGGTCCCTCAAGACGTTCGACATCGCCGCGATGGGCATCGCGGTCGCCGTCGGCGCCGGCATCTTCTCGGTCGGCGCGAACGCCGCCGCGAACTTCGCCGGCCCGAGCGTCATCATCTCGTTCCTGCTCGCAGCCGTCACGTGCGGCCTGGCGATCATGTGCTACGCCGAGTTCGCCTCGACCATCCCGGTCGCCGGCTCCGCGTACACGTTCACGTACGCCACGATGGGCGAGCTGCTCGCGTGGATCGTCGGGTGGGACCTCATCCTCGAGACCCTGACCGCGAGCGCCGTCATTGCGAAGTACTGGGGCATCTACCTGAGCACCGCGTTCGGGGTCTTCGGCATCGACCTCCCCGACACGATCCAGCTCGGCCCGATCGGCTTCACGTGGGGCCCGGTCCTCATCGTCGGCGTCTTCACGCTGCTGCTCGCGTTCGGCACCCGCCTGTCGTCCCGCGTCTCCGCCGTCATCACGATCATCAAGGTCGCGATCGTCGTCTTCGTCATCGTCGCCGGGGCGTTCTTCGTCAAGGCCGCGAACTTCACCCCGTTCGTCCCGCCGGCCGAGGCGTCCAAGGGCGCCGAGGGCGGTGTGCTGACGCAGTCGCTCGTGTCCTTCGTGACCGGTCAGGCCCCGGCGCAGTACGGCGTGTTCGGCCTGCTCGCCGCGGCCTCGCTCGTGTTCTTCGCCTTCATCGGTTTCGACGTCGTGGCGACGAGCGCCGAGGAGACCGAGAACCCGCAGAAGACCCTGCCCCGAGGCATCTTCATCGGCCTCGGCATCGTCACGCTGCTCTACATCGGCGTCAGCATCGTCATCACGGGCATGGTCTCCTACCAGCGGCTCGCCGACGAGGAAGCGCCGTCCCTCGCCTCCGCCTTCGACATCGTCGGACTGCCGTGGGCCGCGGGCATCATCGCGATCGGCTCGCTCATCGGCCTGACCACCGTGGTGATGGTCCTGCTGCTCGGCCTGTCCCGCATCGTCTTCTCGATGAGCCGCGACGGTCTGCTGCCCCGCTGGTTCTCGAAGACGAACCCGAAGACGCAGACCCCGGTGCGGGTGCAGGTCGTCGCCGGTGTCGTCGTCGCGTTCATCGCCGGGTTCACCGCCGTCGAGCGCCTCGAGGGCATGATCAACATCGGCACGCTCTCGGCGTTCGTGCTCGTGTCGATCGGCATCGTGGTGCTGCGCAAGACTCGCCCGGACGCACCGCGAGCCTTCCGGGTGCCGTGGGTGCCGGTCCTGCCGATCCTCTCCGCGGTGCTGTGCTTCTGGCTCATGCTCAACCTCGAGGTCGAGACCTGGCTGCGCTTCATCGCCTGGCTGGCGATCGGGTTCGCGATCTACTTCGGCTACAGCCGACGCAACAGCCGGGTGGGCAAGGGCCTGCAGTAGCGGGCGACGGCCTCGCCGGCGGCTTCGCCGCGCGCACAACGGGAAGCACCTCGCGCCACGGATCGCCGTGGCGCGAGGTGCTTCTGGTTGTGCCGGAGCAGCCCGCGCCGCCGTCCGCCGCCCGCGCCGCCGTCCGCCGCCCGCGCCGCCGTCCGC
>NZ_JBIQDQ010000015.1:0-86921 GCF_045370965.1 Curtobacterium sp. 179-B 9B NHS | reverse complement strand
GGCGCGGGCGCCGGGCGCGGGCGGGCCGGCGTGCGACATCGCGCTCGTCGATCGACGCGTGCGGTGTCGCAGGATGCGTTCGCATCCGATGCGGGCGCACGGTCCGACGTGACGCGCGTCGATCGACGCGTGCGGTGTCGGCGACGTGACCCACTGCCGGACGGGAGGCGCGGGGCGGGCTGGCGGCGTGCCTCCCGGCCGGTGGCGGGGCGCGTCGGGACGTGGGGTCGCGTGACCGGGCGGGGTCGCGTTCGACCGACGCGTCAGGACGCGGGCGTGGCGTGCACGAGGAACTCGACGGCGCCCGCGTCGTCGACCTTCACGAAGCCGAGGTCGGGGGCCTGCACGCCGAAGTCCGAGAAGGTGATCGGGACCGTGCCGGACACCGCGACACCGTCGCCGTCGAGCCCGATCTGCAGGTCGGCGCGGACCGGCTTCGTCACGCCGTGCAGCGTGAGTTCCCCGTCGGCCCGGACCTCGGTCGTGCCCGAGCCGCTCGGGACGGCGTCGGTGATCGGTCCGGTGAGCGTGAAGGTCGCCTGCGGGAAGGCCGAGACGTCGAGGGCGGAGTCGCGGAAGTACGAGTCGCGCTGCGCGGAGTCCGTGGCGATGTCGGCGACCTGCACCGTGACGGTCGCCTCGGTGATCGTCGTGCCGTCGACCCGCGCCGAACCGGTGACGCTGTCCGTGCGCCCGGTCACGGTGACGTCGGAGCCGTTGAGGACCTCGTGCACGCGGTACCCGGCCTCGGAGTCGCCGCCCACGGTCCAGTCGCCGGACAGGTCGGCCGTGTCGAGCGTCGACGGGGCGCGGCTCGCGGCGACCGAGGGCGCCGCCGACGCCTTCGCGTTCTCGCTCGACGTGTACACGTTCGTGCCGACGGCGACGCCGACGACGGCGAGCACCGCGACGAGCAGGACGATCCCCGCCCAGACGAGGGGCTTGCGGCTGGTGGGGCGCTGGCGCGGGTCGGTGCTCACCCGCGAACGGTGACACGTCCTCCTCAGGAGAGCCTGTGGAGCGGTTCGCTACGCTCGCACGGTGCAGCAGCGGTTCCGGTGGGTCGAGGGCGTCTCGCTCGCCGTGGTGGTCGTCCTGGTGCACGCTGTGCTCTGGTGGCTCGCCACGACCGCGCCGAACCTGCCGCTGGGTGACGTCACCATCACCTACCGACGGTGGATCGAGGTCGGACGGATCGACCACTCGTGGGTCGGGGTCGACTCCGACTGGGTGTACCCGGTCTTCGCGCTCGTGCCGATGGCCGCTGCGGCCCTCGGCGGCACCGCGGCGATCGCGACCGGCTGGCTCGCGCTCATGGTGCTGCTCGACGCCGTCGCCTGTGCCTTCCTCTGGCGGTTCCGTGCGTTCGGCGTGCGGGTCGTCTGGTGGTGGCTCGTGTTCCTGCTCGCGCTCGGACCCATCGCACTCGGCCGGATCGACACCGTGGCCACCGCGATCGCCCTCGTCGGCGTCGCCTTCGTCGTGACCCGTCCGGTGGTCGCGTCGGCGCTCTTCACCGCAGCGGCCTGGACGAAGGTGTGGCCGGCTGCGTTGGTGGGCGTGCTGGTGCTGCTGCGTCGGGGACACCGGAGTGCCGTCGTGACCGGGGCACTCGTCGTGACCGGGCTGATCGTGCTCGTCGACGTGCTCTACGGCGGAGCGCCGTACCTGCTGTCCTTCGTGACCGAGCAGAGCGACCGGGCGCTGCAGATCGAGGCCCCGCTCGCGACACCCTTCATGTGGGCGGCAGCGCTCGGGGTCCCCGGAGCGGCCGTCTACTACGACCGCGAGATCCTGACGTTCGAGGTGTCCGGAGCTGGCACCCACGCAGCGGCCGCGCTGTCGACGCCGCTGATGGCCGTGCTCGTCATCGGCGGCGTGGTCCTCGCGCTGCTCGCGGTCCGGCGGGGCGCCCGTCGCACCGAGGTGGCACCGGTCCTCGCGCTGCTGTTCGTCGCGGTGCTGATCGCGGTGAACAAGGTCGGGTCGCCGCAGTACGTCGGGTGGTACGCCGTCCCCGTCGTCTGGGGGCTCGTCGCCGGGTACCCGAGCGCGCGGCGCTTCCTGCCGGTCGCGATCGGGGTGCTGCCCCTGGCGCTGCTGACGCAGGTGATCTACCCGGGGTTCTACGACGAGCTCCTCGCGGTGCACACCTGGATGGTGTTCGTGCTCACCGTGCGGAACGTCCTCGAGGTCGCCGTGCTGGTGTGGGCGGTCGTCGTGCTGGTACGGCTCGCGCGGCGCTCGCCGGAGCCTTCGTCGGTGCGGGTGTCCGAGCCGCCGGTGCGCGGGGGAGTCGACCGGGGCAGGATGGACGCATGATCGTCGCGTTCTCCGTTGCTCCGTCCGGTGGTCCCTCGGCATCGTCGGACGGGTCCGTGCACGACGCGGTCGCCGCAGCGGTGCGCGTCGTCCGCGAGTCCGGTCTGCCGAACCGCACCTCGTCGATGTTCACCGAGGTCGAGGGGGAGTGGGACGAGGTCATGGACGTCGTCAAGCGCGCCACCGAGGCCGTCGGTGCGTACGGCACCCGGGTGTCCCTCGTGCTCAAGGCCGACGTCCGCCCCGGGCACACGGGGGAGATCGACGGGAAGCTCGAGCGGCTCGAGGCGGCGCTCGGCGACTGAGCCGGTCCCGGGCCGCCCGCACGACCGTGGATCGGCCCCGCGCGGTCACCGCGCAGGTGTGCGGACGAACACGAAGTCGGGACGGGGGACGTCGAGCGATCCGGTGAAGAAGGCGAGTCCGGCATCGGTCGGGTACCCCTGGCGGACGAAGCGGTCCGCGAACCGGAACCGGATCCCCGGTGCGCTGCCGTCCGCGAGTGTCCACTGCCCGGAGAAGTCCGACGAGGAACGGCCCTCGGAGCAACCGGGAGGGCTCGTGTCGGCGTTCCTGGTCCGGCACGCCAGGGCGTCCGGGATCCCGCGAGCGGTGTAGGTGCCGTCCGCCGACACGACGAACTGCGCGGGCTCGGAGCCGTCCTGCCCGGCGAGCTGCCACGTCCCGGTGTAGTCGGGAGGTCCGGATGCCATCGACCCGGCGCAGCTCGTCAGCACCAGGCACAGCGCGGTGACCAGGGCTGCCAGGCCCGTCCGGAGTCCTGTCGCCACGGTCAGAAGTACATGCGGCCGGTGTTGCTGTCGCGCTCGGCCTGGCGGAGCGCCTCGGCGATCTCGGGGTCACTGCCGTCGTACTGCCGCGAGCGTGCGCCGAGGTCCGTCAGGTGGTGCATCCACAGCCACAGCCCCACCGCGACGAGCAGGACGACTCCGGTCACGATCCACCACCCCATGGCCCGATGCTACGCCAGCTGGGAGGTGCAGGACACGCCGATCGCCTCCCCGCGGTGTCGGTGGTCGGGTGTCTCATGGTCTCCACCGAGCCGCACCGGTGGCTCGGGACGACCCGGACGACGACGAGGAGCGCGTGATGATGCACGACGGCTGGTGCCCCGACTGCGACCTGCAGACGGTCGTCATCGACGGTGACGAGCAGACCGGCGACGCCTGGGCGAGCTGCACCGAGTGCGGGTCCGGGTGGGTGCACCGCGACGAGCTGCCCGAGCTGGCGTCGGCCGGGGCGCGCGAGGAGCGCCGCGCGGCCTGAGGTCCGTCGAGCACCGACGGCGCCTGTCGCGCCGGCTCGTCCGGCGGGAGCCGGTCTTGCTCCGCGGTGGCGTGTCCGGCTGATGTCGAATCGATTCGGCCCGTCGTCTTCCGTCGGCTGTTTGGAGCGGTCTACACTGCTGGGACCGGGCCGCTGCACGTGTGCTCGGACCGTTCGACGCCGAACACGGACCGACCCCGTCGCCGTCTGATCGCCGTACCGCCGTCGTGCGCGTGCCGGCGGGAACGGGACCGTGTGCATGCCGTGCGGCGTGGCGATCCGGTCGATGTCCCGGCGAGCGAGCCGGGATCCGGCTCCGTCCTCCCGCCCCCGTTCCCCCCCCCCCAGATCCAGACAGGTCGCATGACGCTCACCACGCCGACGCAGCGCGCGTTCGCCCTCATCGCCCTCGCCCTCGGTGGCTTCGCCATCGGGTCGACCGAGTTCGTCGCGATGGGCCTGCTGCCGAACATCGCCGAAGCCCTGCTCCCCGCGCAGTACGCGGCCGACCCCGCCGCCGGGGTCGCGCACGCCGGCTGGCTCGTCAGCGCCTACGCGCTGGGGGTCGTGGTGGGTGCGCCGACGATCGCGGCGATCTCCGCCACGTTCCCGCGCAAGGGCCTGATCCTCGTGCTCCTCGTCGGCTTCGTGGTCGCCACGGTCGCGAGTGCGGTCCTGCCGAACTTCGGGCTCGTGCTCGTCGCACGCTTCGTCGCCGGTCTGCCGCACGGTGCGTACTTCGGCATCGCGTCGATCGTCGCGGGCGAGATCATGGGGCCGGGCAAGCGCGGCAAGGGCATCGCGATGGTGATGCTCGGCCTGTCGATCGCCAACGTCGTCGGCGTGCCCGCCATCACCTGGATCGGGCAGAACGCCGGCTGGCGCATCGCGTACGGCGTCGTCTCGCTGCTCTTCGCCCTGACGTTCCTCGCCGTCGCGGCCTTCGTCCCGCGGAGCGCCGCCGACGAGCACGCGACCGTCGGACGGGAGCTCCGGGCCTTCCGATCGCCGCAGCTCTGGATCGTGATGGGGCTCGGTGCGGTGGGCTTCGGCGGGTTCTTCGCCGTCTACTCGTACATCTCGCCGCTCGTGCAGAACGTCACCGGACTGCCCGAGTCCGCGGTGCCGCTCGTGCTCGTCGTGGTCGGCCTCGGCATGGTCGTCGGCGGGGTCCTCGGTGGGCACCTGGCGGACCACAGCGTCAAGCGGACGATCTACATCGGGATGCTCGCGCTCATCGGCGCCCTGCTCGTGACCGTCTTCACCGCCCAGTGGGTCTGGGGGGTGTTCCTCGGCGCGTTCCTGCTCGGAGCGACCTCGTCGGCGATCCCGCCGGCGGTGCAGTCTCGCCTGATGGACGTCGCCGGCGACGCTCGGACCATCGCGGCGGCGCTGAACCACTCGGCGTTCAACATCGGCAACTCGCTCGGCGCGGCGCTCGGTGGAGCGGTCATCGCAGCCGGGTTCGGGTTCCTGGCCCCCGCGTGGCTCGGTATCGTCCTCGCGCTGCTCGGTCTGCTCGTGACGATGGTCAGCTACGGCGTCGAACGGCGGACGGATCGCCGCTCCGCCCTGCGGTCGTCGTCGCCGTCGACCGGGCCGATCACCGCGCCGGTGCCGACGGTCTGACCGGAGTCGACGCACCCACACGACGGACGGGAGGCCCGTGGCGGTGTCGCCACGGGCCTCCCGTCCGTCGTGTGGAGCGACTACAGCCCGACCGGGCTGCCGTCCTGCACGATGATGCCGTCGGTGATCGCACGCTTCCGCAGCGCGACCTTCGTGCCGACGTCGAAGCCCGCGACGCGGTACTTCTCGCGGATGCGCTTGAGGTAGCTCTTCGCGGTCTCCTCGGAGATGCCGAGCTGGTAGGCGACGCTCTTGACGGGCTCGCCACCGCCGTACAGCGCCATCACGCGGCGCTCCTGCGCGCTGAGCTTCGGCACGCCGCCGACGTCGCCGCTGTTGATCGCCAGGTCGAGCTCGGCGGAGACGTACTGCTCGCCGCGCTGCGCGGCACGGATCGCCTCGACGATCATGTCGGCGTCCTCGCTCTTCACGAGGTAGCCGAGAGCGCCGGAGCCGAGGGCCTCGCGGACGACGTTCGGCTCCGAGTACGTGCTCATCACGACGGTCTTCACGCCGGCGGTCTTGAGCGTCGAGATCTTCAGCGAGACCGGGATCGAGTCCTTGAGGTCGAGGTCGAGCAGCACCACGTCGACCGGGAACGCCGGGCTCGTCAGGAGCTCCGGCCAGGTCGTGACGGCGGCGACGAGCGTGATGTCGTCGGCGGCGCTGCGGATCCACTCCGTGAGCGCGCCGAGCAGCATCCGGTGGTCGTCGACCAGTGCGAGTCGGATCGGTTGCTCTGGAGTCGCCATCAGGCGTCCTTTCTCGAAGGCGGTGCACGCCGATCCTAGGTGTCGGACCGTCCGGGCTGGGGATGTCGGCCGGGTGTCCGGCAGTTCGCGCCCGTCTACATCGACGGGTGTCGATCGACGACGCAGTGCGAGACGACGCGGAGCACGCCGTCGCGGAACGACTCGGTGTACGGGCCGATGCGCTGCAGGGCGCTCCATGCGGTCGGGCCGAGGCGTCGGCGCGGGGTCCCGCGCGACTCGAACACGATCGGGACGTCCATGCGCTCGTCGGACACCGGGTGCCCGTCGGAGCCGATCGGACCGAGCGTGACCGAGACGACGGGGGCACCCGGCTGTGCGGGGCGACCGTCGCCGACCATCTGCCACAGGGCCTGCAGCAGGCCGTCCCGCTGGGCGGGGCCGAGGTGCCCGGCGAGGGACTGCGGATCGGCCACGCTGACGGCGCGCCCGAGGTGGTCGGACTCCGTGATCGCGTGGTACAGCCACGTCTCGCGGCGTCCCTCGATGAGGTGCAGGCGCAGCTCCGTCGCCAGCGACGCGGCGACGGAGGCCGAGGCGTCCGAGAGCGGCAGCGGGTCCGAGCCGTTCGCGACGGCGTCGAGGAGCTTCTCGGCGGCCAGGTCGAGCCGGGCGAGCTCGTCCGACGCGAGCATCCCGACGGCGAACTGCGGCGCCTGGACGTTGCTCTGCACGAGCACCCGGTCCAGCTCGCGCTGCACGAGCTGGCGGAAGCGGTGCACCACGAACAGTGCGATCGACGGCGGGACCACCACGAGCGCCAGCAGCGAGACGATGCCCGGCAGGGTCGCCGGGGTGATCGGCGTCGACACGGCCGCCATCACGGCGAACCCGAGACCGAGCACCGCGATGGCGGCGGCGACCTCGCGCGCGGGCCGGAGCGTCGCCACCGGGAGCAGGGCGAAGCCGGCGGCGACCGAGGCGCTGGCGGTGTGCGCGATGTCGTGCTCGGGGAGGATCCCGACGAAGTCGAGTGTCACGACGCACGCCAGGACGGCGCATATCAGCGCGAACGCGGTGCCGGTGAGCCGCTCGCCGTAGGTCATCAGGCTGAGGCCGACGCCGATCGCCGCGACCAGGTACAGCGCCCAGGCGCCGGCGGGCAGCCACGGGTTCGCGTAGTCCGGCAGCCGGACCAGGAAGAAGACGATGCCGGCGACGGCCTCGATCGCGGTGAGGACCGCGGCGCCGAGGCCGAGGTAGCCGGCTCCGAGCGACGCACCGGGCTTGGCGGCCTGCCGGAGCGAACGGGCACCGGTCGAGGTCGAGGGGAGCCCGCGGGCCTGCCGTCGCTCGCTGCCCCGGTAGCGCTCGCGCGCTTCGCGTCGGGTCCGCGGTGCCGGCTGCACGGTCTCGCCCGGGAGCCCGCGGTTGATGGTGTCCTCGGGGACGCGGGTCATCGGGGAGCCTCCAGGACGACGGTGGTGCCCGATCCCGGGGCGGAGAAGAGCTTGGCGTCGCCACCGACCTCGCGGAGGCGGTTGACGACGCTCTCCTTGTAGCCGAGGCGCTCCGCGCTCACCGCGTCGAGGTCGAAGCCGACACCGGCGTCGGTCACCATCGCGCGGACGGTCTCCTGGTCGTGGACGATCGTGACGTGCGCCTCACCGACGCCGGCGTGGCGCCGGACGTTCTCGAGGCACTCGCCGAGGGCCAGCAGGAACGCGTCGAGCACGTTCGACGGCAGCAGGACCTGACCGGTGCCGTGCCAGCTGACCTCGAGCCCCATCCGGCCGAAGCGCTGCTTGACGGACTCGAGGGTCTGGCCGAGCGGCGACTCCTCGACGCGGGTGAGCGAGTAGTCGCCGGACTGCTGGGGCTGCGGGGTCGCGCCGAGTCGCAGGTGCCGGAGGAGCCTGGCGTCCTCGGCGGCCTGCTCGCGCATCGCCTGCTCGGACACGCCGACCCCGGAGTGGGCCAGGAGCGTGAGGGTGGCGAGCACGGTGTCGTGCAGCAGTCGGGCGCCCTGGCGTCGCTGCGCCTCGGTCTCGCTCGCCTGCCGTTCCGCGCGGTGCGCCGTGCCGATGCTCTGGATGCGCCGGGCGACGCGGGGGATGCTGCGCGCGATCCACACCGAGACCACGGCGACGAGCACCCAGCCGAGCACCACACCGGCGGTCGGGCCGGAGAGTGGACCGCCCGATGCCCAGACGACGGCGCCCACGGCCGCGACTCCGGCGACGATCGTCATCGCGAGCCCGACCGGCGCGCCGCGCTGCGCCATCAGCGGGGCGGACAACGACCCGGCCGCCAGCGGCACGACGGCGCTGGCGACGACGGACCGCACGTCGGGGTCGGCACCGAGCAGCAGGAGCGCGAGGGCCCCGAGGCCCGAGGCGAGTGCGAGGGCGGTCCACCACACCGACCCGTTCGTGCCGAAGACGAGCAGCGCCGCGATGAGCACCGCGATGCAGGCGAGCGCGCCGAGCAGGGGGACCAGCGGGACCGCGAGTGAGCTGACGATGCCGACGACGGAGACCAGGGCGCAGGTGATGCCGACGACACGGGTCGTCGACCGCAGCAAGCGGTCGCGTTCCTGTGCGATGAAGTCCATCGGTGTCCTGGTGGTGACGTCGGTTCGGTCGGGTCCGGTGGTTCGCCGGACCCCGCGGGCGGGGTACCCGTCGCCATCATTCCACGCGGCCCACCCGTTGTGGGGTGTTCGGCACGCGGACGTGGACAGATCGGTCCGCGGGTGCGCCGGGCGCGCCGCGCCCGTACCGCGCCCGTACCGGGCCGTTCAGTCGAGCAGCCGTCGCAGGTGCGCCCCGACCGCCTCGTGCTCGATGAGGAAGCCGTCGTGTCCGAACTCGCTGTCGAGCACCGCGGCCCGGTCCCCGTCCAGCGTGTCGGGGATCCCCGCCGCGATCCGGTGCTGGTCCTCGAGCGGGAACAGGCGGTCGCTCGACACCCCGACGACCAGCGTCCTGGCGGTCACCGCCGCGAGCGCCGCCGTCACCCCGCCGCGCCCGGCCCCGACGTCGTGCGAGTCCATCGCGTGCGTGAGCGCGACGTACGACGAGGCGTCGAACCGCCGGGTGAACCGGTTGCCGTGGAAGTCGAGGTAGCTCTCGACCGAGAACCGACCGTCGTCGCCGAGCGGGGAGACGTCGCTCTGCCACGACCGCGCGAACCGCCCGTTGAGCTCGTCCGGCGCGCGGTAGGTCATCAGCGCCATCCGCCGCGCGAGCGACAGCCCGCGGTGCGGTCCCTCGCCGACCGCCGCCTCGAAGTAGTCACCACCGGCGTACGCGGGGTCGGTCTGGATCGCGGCACGCTGCAGCGAGTTCGCGGCGATCTGGTCCGCCGTGGTCTGGGCGGTCGACGCCAGGACCGCGAGCCGGGCGACCCGGGAGGGGTGCGCCACCGCGAACTCGAGCGCGTGCATGCCGCCCATCGAGCCGCCGACGACGGCGGCGAAGACGTCGATGCCGAGCGCGTCGGCGAGCTGCACCTGGACCGCGACCTGGTCGCGCACGGTCACGAACGGGAAGCGCGACCCCCACTCGACGCCGTCCGGCGCCACCGAGGACGGGCCGGTCGTGCCCTGGCACCCGCCCAGCATGTTCGGGGCGACGACGAACCACCGGTCGGTGTCGATCGCCAGGCCCGGTCCGACGACGTCGCCCCACCAGCCCGCCGTGCGGTGCCCGGGTCCGGCCGGACCGGTGACGTGCGAGTCGCCGGTCATGGCGTGCAGGAGCAGCACCGCGTTGCTGCGCGCGGCGTCCAGCTCGCCCCACGTCTCGTAGGCCACCCGCACCGACGGGATCCGTCCGCCGCGCACCCACTGCTCGCCGAGCGCGGCGAACCGCCGGGAGCCGGGGTGGTCGCCCGGGCGCCAGGCGCCGGTCACGGGCGGCTTGCCGAGCGTCCCGAGCTCGGTCCCGGGCACGAGGGTGGACGGGACCGAGTCCTCGGGGATCGTCTGCCAGTCCATCGTGTCCAGTCTGCCGGGAGGCACGCCCCACCTCCGCCGTGTTACGTCACGCCCGGCGCGTCACCGGCGCGTGCTCCGCGAGCGGGACGGGCCGGGCCGGGGCGCTACGCCCGCTGGCCCTCCTGCGAGACGGCCCGCGCCGCCGCGAGCCCCGCCTCGAGGTCCGCGCGGAGGTCCTCGACGTTCTCGATGCCGACCGAGAGCCGCACCAGGCCCGGGGTGACCCCGGTGGTGAGCTGCTGCTCGGGCGTGAGCTGCGAGTGCGTCGTCGACGCCGGGTGGATGACGAGGGAGCGCACGTCGCCGATGTTCGCCAGGTGCGAGAACAGCCGCAGCTCGTCGACGAACGCCTTGCCGGCCGGCACCCCGCCCTTGAGCTCGAACGACAGCACGGCACCGACACCGCGCGGCGCGTACCGGTTCGCCGCCGCGTACCAGGGCGACGTCGGCAGCCCGGCGTACGACACGGAGGCCACCTCCGGGTGCCGGTCGAGCCACTCCGCGATCTCCTGGGCGTTCGCCACGTGCCGCTCCATGCGCAGCGACAGCGTCTCGATGCCCTGGAGCAGCGCGAACGCCGTGTCCGCCGAGTTCGACGCGCCGAGGTCGCGGAGCAGCTGCACCCGGGCCTTCACGACGTAGGCGAGCTCGTTGCCGACCGCCTGCGCGAACACCGCGCCGTGGTACGAGGGGTCGGGGGAGTTGAACTCCGGGAAGCGGTCGGCGTGCTCCGACCAGGCGAACCGTCCGCCGTCGACGATCACGCCGCCGATGACGGTGCCGTGGCCGCCGAGGAACTTGGTCGCCGAGTGCACCACGATGTCGGCACCGTGCTCGAACGGCCGGATGAGGAACGGCGTCGCGATCGTGTTGTCGACGATGAGCGGCAGGCCTGACTCGTGCGCGACGCTGCTGACGCCTGCGATGTCGAGCACGTTGATCCGCGGGTTGCCGATCGTCTCGGCGAAGAAGAGCTTCGTGTTGGGGCGGACGGCGCGACGCCACTCCTCGAGGTCGTCCTGGTCCTCGACGAACGTCGTCTCGATGCCGAGCTTCGCCAGCGTGTACTTGAACAGGTTGTACGTGCCGCCGTAGATCGACGACGACGAGACGATGTGGTCACCGGCCCCCGCGATGTTCAGCACGGCGTACGTCTCGGCCGCCTGACCGCTCGACACCAGCAGCGCGCCCGTGCCGCCCTCGAGCGCGGCGATGCGCTGCTCGACGACGTCGTTCGTCGGGTTCATGATCCGCGAGTAGATGTTGCCCGGTTGCGCCAGCGCGAACAGGTCGCGGGCGTGGTCCGAGTTCTCGAACACGTACGACGTCGTCCTGTAGATCGGCGTGGCCCGCGCCCCGGTGGTCGGGTCCGGCTGCGCGCCGGCGTGGACCTGCGTCGTCTCGAACCGCCAGGCGGCTGCGTCGTTCGTGCTCATCGGGGCTCCTGTCGGGTTCGGTCCGTCGTCGGGTCGCTGCGGACGACCGGGAGGCCCGGGGCATCGTCGCGACGTCCGTCACGCTACGCAGGTGGCGGGGCGGGCACCAGCGGGGCCGCCTCGCGACGTAACGCGCGTGCGTGGCGCGCGTCCGTGGAGTCGACGCGACCAGCCGAGGGACGGGAGCGGCGCGGTGCGGTGCGCCGTGCCTCCCGGCCGGACGCGTCGGCCCCCGCCTGGCAGGATCGGACGGGACGAGAGGGGGCGTCGTGCGCGCTCAGGACGTGGCGGACAAGAAGTTCCAGCCGACGGTGTTCCGGAACGGGTACTCGCAGGACGACGTGGACGACCTGCTGGACCGTGTGCAGGCGACGTTCGCCGCCGCCGAGCAGGGCGGCCGTCCGGTGACGGGACGGCTGGCCGGCGCACGGACGGTGACCCCGGAGGACGTCGCGTCGTCGCGCTTCCGTCGGACCCGGATGAAGTCCGGGTACGACTGCGACGAGGTCGACGACTTCCTCGTCGAGGTCGTGGTCGCGCTCCGGGCACTCGCCCGCTGAGCGGTCAGCGCTCGACGGGCTCCCGGCGGAACAGCCAGTCGACGTTCGGCTCGAGCAGCCAGCGCATGCCGCGCCGCACGAACGGTTGCGCGAGGAACAGGCTCACCGCGCACGCCACGGCGACCATGAGCAGCACGTACGGCCACGCCGAGTGCTCCCCGGCCAGGACGCCGGACTCGCGGATCGGGTAGAGCACGAACGTGTGCAGCAGGTAGACGTACATGGTCGCTGCGCCGAACCGGGTGAGCCAGACCGTCCTGCGGGGCACGAGCAGCAGGAACGACGCCGTCAGCACGGTGGCGAGCAGCACCAGGCCGAGGCGGACACCGCCGGCCCACCAGGCGTCCTCGCCGAGCCCGGAGTACGAGTCGTCGTAGAAGAACCAGTGGTGCAGGTCGAAGCCCTTGAACTGCGGGATGAACAGCACGCACGCGGCCGCCCACACCGCGAAGACGACGACCGCGGCCGCGCGGAGACGGACCACGACCCGCCGGGGGGCCTCGTACCAGCGGTCGAACACCCCCCACTGCTTGACCTGCCACCCGAGCAGGAAGAACGGCAGCAGGCTGATCGCCCGTCCCAGGGAGAACGTCGAGTCGACGTTGTCGAGGTACCCGACGCCGACACTGAGCACCACGGCCCAGACGAGCGGCCACCGCAGGATCGCCAGGTAGGGCAGGATCAGCCGGAAGATCCCCAGCGCGAGCAGGAACCACAGCGTCCAGGTCGGCTTCGTCGGGTTGAACTCCTTGCCGCCCTCGACGATCGCCTGCACCACCGTCCAGATCGTCTGCATGACGATGTACGGCACCACGATGTCCGTGAAGGTCCGCCGCATCCGCTCTGCGGTCGGGGTCGCCGCCGACGAGAAGTACCCACTGATGACGCCGAACGCGGGCATGTGGAACGCGTAGATGAAGGTGTAGAGCGCGAGGGCGTGCTCGCTGCCGGCCGTCTGCCGCTGGATCGCGTGACCGATCACGACGAGCGTGACGGCGACGAACCGAGCCGTGTCCCACATCGGGATGCGTCGCGGCGACCGGCCCGGCTCGAGCGGCGTCGCCGGAGCCGAGGGCGCGGGGGGAGCGGCGTCCGTCGTCATGGCCGGTCACGTTACCGGATCGTGACCTCGACGGGTCGGTACGGTGGTGCCGACACCCACTGGAGGAAGCCATGGCAGCACGTCCCGACACCGGTCGACCCGACACCACCGAGCGGCTCGCCGTCGTCACGGGGGCGAGCTCCGGCATCGGTGCCGCCACCGTCCGGCTGTTCCGCGAGCGCGGCTGGCAGGTGCTCGCCGTCGCCCGTCGTCAGGACCGGCTCGAGGCGCTCGCCGCGGAGACCGGGGCGTCGTTCCTGGTCGCGGACGTCACCGACGCCGACGCCGTCGCGGCGCTCGCCGCCCGGGTGGACGAGGCCGGCGGCGCGGACGTGCTCGTGAACAACGCCGGCGGAGCACTCGGGTCGGCGAGCGTCGAGGAGTCCGACGTGGAGGACTGGCGCGCCATGTTCGAGGTGAACGTCATCGGCACGAAGCGGATCACCGCCGCCCTGCTGCCGCAGCTCCGGCGCCGTGCGGCCACGGCCCGGGTCGCGGACATCGTGACCGTGACGAGCACCGCGGGACACGTGGCCTACGAGAACGGCGGCGGGTACAACGCCGCCAAGTTCGCCGAGCACGCCCTGGTCGGCGCCCTGCGGCTCGAGCTGAACGGCGAGCCGCTGCGCGTGGTCGAGATCGCGCCCGGGCTCGTCAAGACCGACGAGTTCGCCCTGACGCGCTTCCGGGGCGACCGAGAGAAGGCCGAGGCGGTGTACACCGACGTGCCGGGGCCGCTCGTCGCCGAGGACGTCGCCGAGGCCGTCGTGCACGCGGTCGAGCTGCCGGCGCACGTCAACCTCGACCTGGTGACGGTGCGACCGGTCGCGCAGTCGGCACAGCACAAGCTCGCCCGCGGGCCGCTGACGCCCCGGAGCTGACACCGGGCGCGCGGGTACGTCCGGGCACGCCGCCCGTCCGGGCACGCCGCTCGTCCGGGCACGCGCGCTGGCGGGCCGTGTGCCGGTCCCGGCGCGCGCGGTGTCCGGGCGCGGGTCGCGGCGGGTGGCTCCCTGCCGGTACCGTGGGCGGATGCCGATCAGCAGCGAACCCGGGCAAGCCGCGCAGGCTCCCTCGACCGTGACCGTGACGAGCGGGCCCGAGGTGCTCGGTTGGCTGGAGTTCGGTGACGCGGCGCGGCTGCTCGCCAAGGACGTCCTGTCGTCCGGCTTCGAGCCCGAGGTCGTCGTGGCGGTCGCGCGCGGCGGGCTCATCATCGCCGGCGCCGTGGCGTACGCGCTCGGCACCAAGGAGTGCGGCTCGATCAACGTCGAGTTCTACACCGACGTCGAGCAGCGTCTCGACGAGCCGGTCATCCTCTCGCCCGCCCTCGACGCGCCGAGCCTGGCGGGCAAGCGCGTCCTCGTGGTCGACGACGTCTCCGACTCCGGCCGCACCCTGCGCCTGGTGGTCGACATCATCCGGAACGCCGGCGCCGACGTGCGGAGCGCCTGCCTGTACTCGAAGCCCGGCACCGTGCTCGAGCCCGACCACGTGTGGCGTCGTGTCGACGGGTGGATCACCTTCCCGTGGAGCGCCCTCGCCCCGGTGACGGCCGAGTCGTGAGCATCCACCTCGTCGGCGGGGGTCCCCTCGTCGCGGCCGACGTCGCCGCCCCGTTCCTGGCCGAGGCCGCCGCGCGTTCCGCCGCGGTCGGCCGGAGCGTGCCCCGGATCGCCCTGCTCTCCGTGACCGGCTCGTCCGGTGCCGCCCCGTCGTCGACCGCCGACATCGCCGAGGTCCTCGGTGGCGCCCGACAGGCCGAGGTCCTGGTGACCGAGGTCGCCGCGGGCGAGGTCTTCGCCACGACGGTGCTGAGCGACGTGGACGCGCTCGTGATCGGCGGCGGGGTCACCCCGGCGTACCTCGACGCGATCCAGCCCCTCGTCGACCAGATCCGGCTCCTCGTCTCCGACGGGCTGCCGTACCTCGGCTACTCCGCCGGCGCGATGGTCGCCGCAGACCGGGCGCTCGTGGGCGGGTGGCGCATCGGCGGCGTCGAGGTCTGCCCGCAGGGGTCGTCCGAGGGCCTCGACGAGGTCGAGCTCCGCGAGGGGCTCGGGCTGGTCGACCTGACGATCGACGTGCACGCCGTGCAGGCCGGCACGCTGGCCCGACTCGTCGCGGCGGCCGAGGCGGAGTTCGTCACGGCCGGGCTCGCGATCGACGAGGACACCGCGCTGGTCGTCGGCGAGGGTGCGCTCGAGGTCCGCGGGACGGGCAGCGTCTGGCGCGTGGTCGCCGGCGACGAGTCCGTCTCCGTCGCGACCATGGGCGCCTGACCCCCGTGCGCCCGCACCCGCTGCGCGACCTCGTCGACCCCGGGTGGGCCGAGGCCCTCGCACCGGTCGAGGCCGACGTGCACCGGATGGGCGACTGGCTCCGCGACGAGGTCGCCGCGGGTCGGCACTACCTGCCGGCCGGTGACGTCGTGCTGCGTGCCTTCACGCAGCCGTTCGACGACGTGAGGGTGCTCGTCGTCGGCCAGGACCCGTACCCGACACCCGGACACCCGATCGGGCTGTCCTTCGCCGTCGACCCGCACGTGCGACCGGTCCCGCGCAGCCTGGCGAACATCTACCGCGAGCTGCACGACGACCTCGGGGTGACGCCTCCGCCGCACGGCGACCTGCGGGCGTGGTCGGAGCAGGGCGTGCTCCTGCTCAACCGGGTGCTGACCGTCGAGGCCGGTGCCGCCGGCAGCCACCGCGGCAAGGGCTGGGAGGCCGTCACCGACCAGGCCGTCCGTGCGCTCGTCGCGCGGGGGAAGCCCCTCGTCGCCGTCCTGTGGGGCGCCCAGGCCGCGTCGGTCCGCCCGTTGCTCGGCGACACCCCGGTCGTGGCGTCGGCGCACCCGTCCCCGCTCAGCGCCTCCCGCGGGTTCTTCGGCAGCCGGCCGTTCTCGCAGGTCGACGCGCTCCTCCGCGAGCAGGGCGCCGACCCGGTCGACTGGACGCTCCCCGCCTGACACCCCTCGTGGTGCGATGGCCCCGGGCGCATCGCAGCCCGTAGGCTCGGACCGTGCTCGAGGAGGAATACCAGCGCCGTCGTGTCCTGCCGCGACACCTGCGTGCGCCCGTGCCCGCCGAGGCGACGTTCTCGTACACGATCCGGGCCGCTGAACCGCGGGACCTGCCGGACGTGCGCGAGATCCACACGCACTACGTCCGGAACTCGTCGGTGACCTTCGACCCGGCGGCGTTCACCTTCGCCCGCTGGAAGCAGCGCTACGACGAGGTGCGCCGGCGCGGGCTGCCGTTCCTCGTCGCCGAGAACCCCTCGGGGCAGATCCTCGGCTACGCCCTGGTCGACCCCTGGAACCCCCGCGACCGGTCGAACCACGTGGTCGAGGACTCGATCTACCTCGGTGCCGCGTCGGGCGGGAAGGGTCTCGGACGGGCCCTCATGGAGGCGCTGCTCGCGGAGTGCCGTGCCGCCGGCGTCCGCGAGGTCATCGCCGTGATCGCCGACCGGCAGGCCGAGGCCTCGATCCGGCTGCACGAGCGACTCGGCTTCGAGGAGGTCGGCCGCATGGGCAAGGTCGGCTACAAGTACGACCGCTGGCTCGGCACCGTCACGATGCGGCTGCGCCTGCGCGGCCCGCGGTTGTTCGCGCGCGCCGGGCGCTGACGCGAGCGCTCCGAGGCTGCGCCCTCGTGGCGGTGTCCGACGTGCGCGAGACGCCGGCGTCGGCGCGGAGCGCCCTCGACGTGCGCGAGACGCCGCCCGGATCGCGGCGTCTCGCCACCCGGGCGGCGTCTCGAGCATCCTGCGGCGTCCTGCACGGGTGCGGGCCCTTCGGTGTCGGGCGGCGCCGGGCGGGAGGCGCGTGGCGGGGTCGCCGCGAGCCTCCCGGCTGCCCGATCCTTCCCATGACGTGTGCGATGGCTGGTCGTTCCGGGCGTCCCTGGTGCTCTGGGAACGTCAGGTACGCCCGGTTCCGTCAGGTACGCCCGGTTCCGTCAGGTCCGCCCGATTGCGCCGGGCTCGCCCGGTTCCGTCAGGCGCCCGGCGCCTCGGCGATGAACTCGTCACGGGTCACGCGCAGCAGCGCCGTGGCCGCCTCGCCGGCAGCGGCGGCGTCCCCGGCGACCACGGCGAGCGCCACCGCCTCGTGACGGACCGCGGCGTCGCGGGTCCAGCGGGAGATGGTGTCCCGCGACTCCGACGTCCGCGTCCGCAGGAGTGCCTCGACGGTGCCGGCGAAGTGCGTGAACACGGCGTTGCCCGACCCGGTCAGGAGTGCGCGGTGGAAGCGGACGTCGGCCTCGAGGTAGGCGCGACTGTCCTCCCGGCCCCAGGCGTCGAGCATGTCCCGCGCGGCGAGCAGGAGCGCCTGACCGGGCGAGCCGGTGTCGCCGGTCAGCCCGGTGTCGCCGGACGAGCCGGAGTCGTCGGACGCTCCGGCGTTCCCCGCGACGAGGGCCGCTGCGACGGGTTCGACCCCGAGACGGAGCTCGAGCAGCTCCCGCTGCTGCACGAAGTACGCGGGCGAGGCGCCGCGCCACCGGATGACGGTCGGCGCCAGGAGCTCCCACGACGACACGGGGAGCACCTGCGTGCCGACCCGCTGCCGGGGCTCGACCAGGCCGAGGGACTGCAGGACGCGCAGGGCCTCGCGCACGACGGAGCGGGAGACGCCGGACTCGGATGCGACGAGCTCCGGCCGGACGACGGTGCCGGCGGGCAGCACCCCGTCGACGATGCGCTGGCCGAGGGTCTCGAGCACGTGGGCATGGAGGCCGCGGGCGGTGGTCATCGTTCCTCCGGTCGTGCTCTGCGGGACGGACGGCGCGTGACGGTCCCGTCCCTGTGACGCGGACTCCATCGAAGCGGCAGAATGCGCCGGACGGCGGGTGCCGCGCGGCAGATCGTTGTACAGTCTGATTTATCAGATTATTGGGGTGCCCGATCGGACACCCGGAGGCGGCCGCGCCGAGCGGCCGTCCGGAGCGTACGACACGCACACGCACACGCACACGAAGGCGACGGAGCCGCGAGGCAGCGGCTCCAGGAAGGGGCACAGATGCCTCACGCACCCACCGGAGGAACCGCGGCGGCCGACGCGCTGCACGGCCTCACGGTCCTGGCCGCCGAGGGCGGCGGCACGCAGACCGTCGACCCGTCCGGCCCGATCGGTCAGCTCATCGTCGCGGCGCTGCTCGGCATCGTCGTCATCATCGTGCTGATCACCTGGCTCAAGGTGCACCCGTTCGTCGCGCTGACGATCGGCGCGCTCGGGGTCGGGATCGGTGCGGGTCTGGCGCCCGACAAGACGGTCACGAGCTTCGGCACCGGCTTCGGCTCGACGATGACGAGCGTCGGCATCCTGGTGGGCCTCGGGTCGATGTTCGGTCGGATGCTCGTCGACTCCGGGGCCGCCGACCGCGTGGTCGACACCCTCGTCCGTCGCTCGTCGAAGGCCGCGCTGCCGTGGACGATGGCGCTCATCGGCGCGCTGATCGGCCTCCCGATGTTCTTCGAGGTCGGCCTGGTGCTCCTCATCCCGATCATCGTGCTGGTCGCGAAGCGCAGCGGTGTCCCGATCATGAAGATCGCGGTGCCCGCCCTGGTCGGCCTCTCCACCATGCACGCCTTCGTGCCGCCGCACCCCGGGCCGCTCGTCGCGGTCTCGACGGTCGGCGCGAACCTCGGCACGACGCTCGCGTTCGGCATCGTCCTGGCGATCCCGGTGATCGTGCTGGCCGGTCCCGTCTTCGCGCGCTTCGCGGCCCGCTGGGTCGACATCCCCGCACCGGACATGTTCGGCTCGCGCGGTTCCGGCACGTCCGGCAGCGGTGGCTCGGGGCCGTCGGACCCCGCGCACGCCGGCCGGGAGGCACGTCGCGGCCCCGCCACGAAGGACACCGCGTCCCTGCCGAACGGCAAGAGCGACTTCACCCGCGTCATCAGCGAACCGCGCAGCCCGTCGTTCGCCGTCGCGCTCGTCGGCATCCTGCTGCCGGTCGTGCTCATGCTCGCCCAGGCGGTCCGCGAGGCGGTCGCCCCCGACGCCGCGGGCGGCTGGGTGTCGCTGCTCGACTTCCTCGGTACCCCGATGATCGCCATCGGGATCGCTACCGTCTTCGCCATGGTCTTCTTCGCGATCGGCGGCGGCATGGACCGGAGCGCCGTGGCGAAGTCCCTCGAGGACGCGCTGCCCCCGGTCGCCGGCGTGCTGCTCATCGTCGGCGCGGGCGGTGGCTTCAAGCAGGTGCTCATCGACACCGGCATCGGCGGGGTGATCGCCGACGCGGTGCAGGAGTCCGGCATCTCGGTCCTGCTCGTCGCGTGGGTGGTGTCCGCCCTCGTCCGCGTCGCCACCGGTTCCGCCACCGTCGCGACCGTCACCGCGGCCGGCATCATGGCACCGATCGCAGCCGACCTGTCCACGCCGGAGACCTCGTTGCTCGTGCTGGCGATCGGCGCCGGGTCGGTGTTCCTCTCGCACGTCAACGACGCGGGCTTCTGGCTCGTCAAGGGCTACCTCGGCACCACGGTCGGGCAGACGTTCAAGACGTGGACGGTGCTCGAGTGCCTCATCTCCGTCATCGGTCTGGTCGGCGTGCTCATCGCGGGGGTGTTCTTCTGATGGCGGCGACCGACGACGCTCCGGTCGGCACCGACGGCACCGAGCCGCGCGTCCTCGTGGTGATGGGGGTCTCCGGCTCCGGCAAGTCGACGCTCGCCGCGACGGTCGCAGCGCGGCTCGGGTGGGAGTTCGCGGAGGGCGACGACATGCACCCGCCCGCCAACGTCGCGAAGATGGAGGAGGGCACCCCGCTCACGGACGAGCACCGCTGGCCGTGGCTCGGGACGATCGCGGAGTGGATCCGGTCGCACCTGGCCGACGACGCCCCCGGGGTCGTCACCTGCTCGGCGCTGAAGCGCTCCTACCGCGACGTGCTCCGGGCGCCCGGCGTGGTGTTCGTGCACGTCGCCGGCGACCCCGCCCTCGTCGAGCAGCGGATGTCCGCACGGGCCGGGCACTTCATGCCGACGTCGTTGCTCGCCTCGCAGCTCGCGACGCTCGAGCCGCCGCAGCCGGACGAGGCGCACCTGACCGTGTCGGCCGAGCGCTCGCCCGACGAGGAGAGCGCCGACGTCGTGGAGCGCCTGGGGCTCGCCACCGGCCGGTGACCGACGTCAGGTGAACCAGATCGCGGTCCCGACGGGCAGCTCGGCCAGCGTCTTCGTCATCGCCGCGGAGATCCGGACGCACCCGTGCGAGCTGCCGTTCGGGTCCGGGTAGTAGTGCAGGGCGGTGAGGGCCGCGTTGCCGCCGTACTGCGGGATGCGTGACGAGTGCGCCCCGGTCAGGATGATCGGGTTGCCCTGCGTGTAGGTCACGCGCGCATCGACGTAGGCGGCTTCGACGTACGTCGCGGTCGCGGTGGGTGTGGGGTCGTCCGGGGTCCCCAGGCGGGCGGGCTCCGACGCCGACACCGAGTCGTCCTGGTGCACGACGGACACCGTCGACGCGGCGACGTCCACGCGGACCATCCGGTCGACCGACGCGATCGAGAAGTCCGACGCACGCGCCCACGCGAAGGTGGCGCTCGGCGCGGTCGGGTCGCCGCCGTCGCCGGGCGTGCGGTTCCGGGCGGGGGTCGACACGAGGACCATGCCGCCGTCCTCCCCGTCCGACCGGCCCCAGACGGCGGTCGCTGCGGGCGTCTCGATCGTGGAGACCGTCGAGGCGAGTGTGGCGACGGGGCGCGCATCCGCCGAGGGGGCGGCGTAGAGCGCGACGAGGCGCTGCTTCGGGGTGGCGATCTGCCACTGGTTGTCCGGTCGGACGGTGCTGCCGTCGAGGAGTTCCGGGACGACCGCGTCGTGGAACGTCAGGGGGAGTGCCGCGAGCTCGGCGTCGGACGCGGCAGCCGGGATCGCGGGCAGCGTCGGCCTCGGTGTCGGCGTCGGGGTGGCCGTCCGGGTCGGCACCGACGTCGCCCGTGCGGCGGTCGTGGCCGCCGGTCCCGGCTGCTGCACGGCCGCGCCGATCCCCACCGCGGCCAGCGTCGCTGCCGCCACCGCGGCGATCGTGATGCCCCAGGTCCTGCGTCGCATGTGTCCCCTCCCGCACCCAGTTCACCAGATCGCGGCCGTGAGCGTGTCTCAGGAGACGCTCGACGGGTCCACCACGGGCCTCCCCGCCGTCCCGTCACACCTCGGTGACGCGACCCGCCTCGACCCGCCAGCGCCGGTCCAGTCGGACGGTGTCGAGCATCCGCCGGTCGTGCGTGACGAGCAGCAGGGTGCCGTCGTAGGACTCCAGGGCCTGCTCGAGCTGTTCGATCGCAGCCAGGTCGAGGTGGTTCGTCGGCTCGTCGAGCACGAGCACGTTCACACCGCGGGCCTGCAGCAGCGCGAGGCCGGCACGAGTCCGCTCACCGGGTGAGAGCGCAGCGGACGGGCGACCGACGTGCTCCGCCTTCAGCCCGAACTTGGCGAGCAGGGTCCGGACGTCGGCGGTGGTCATCTCGGGGACGAGCTCCTCGAACGCCGCGGCGAGGGGCTGCTCGCCCGTGAACGCCGCGCGGGCCTGGTCGACCTCGCCGATCGCGACGCTGGAGCCCAGCGACGCCGAACCGCTCGTCGGCGCCGTCCTGCCGAGCAGGGCGCGGAGCAGGGTCGACTTGCCGGCGCCGTTCGGGCCGGTGATGCCGATCCGGTCGCCACCGGAGACCTGCAGCGACACCGGCCCGAGGGTGAAGTCGCCCTGCTCGTAGACGGCGTCGGACAGCGTGGCGACGACGGCCGAGGACCGCGGGGCACTGCCGATGGTGAAGGCGAGCTGCCACTCCTTGCGGGGCTCCTCGACCTCGTCGAGCCGGGCGATGCGTGACTCCATCTGCCGGACCTTCTGCGCCTGCTTCTCGCTCGACTCGCTCGCCGCCCGGCGGCGGATCTTGTCGTTGTCGGGGTTCTTCTTCATCGCGTTCCGCACGCCCTGGCTCGACCACTCGCGCTGCGTCCGTGCGCGTGAGACCAGGTCGGCCTTCGTCGCGGCGTACTCGTCGTACGCGTCGCGCTTGTGCTGCCGGGCGATCTCGCGTTCCTCGAGGTACGCCTCGTAGCCGCCGCCGAACAGCCGGTGCGACGACTGCGCCAGGTCGAGCTCGAGCACGGCGGTCACCGATCGGGCGAGGAACTCGCGGTCGTGGCTGACCATGACGGCACCGCCGCGCAGCCCCCGGACGAACTGCTCGAGTCGGTCGAGCCCGTCCAGGTCGAGGTCGTTCGTCGGCTCGTCGAGCAGCACGACGTCGAAGCGGGAGAGCAGCAGGGCGGCCAGGCCGACCCGGGCGGTCTGTCCGCCGGACAGCGCGGTCATCAGCGAGTCCGGGCCGACGCCGGAGCCGTCCGGGGTCGCCTCCAGCCCGAGCTCGGCGAGCACGACGGGCAGCCGCTCCTCGAGGTCGGCGGCACCGGACGCCAGCCAGCGTTCCAGCGCGGTGGAGTACCGGTCGGCCGCCGCGTCGCCGCCGTCCGGGTCGCCCAGGGCCTCGGCAGCACGGTCCATGTCGGCCGTGGCGTCGGCGCAGCCCGTGCGCCGGGCGACGTACGCCGCGACCGACTCTCCGGTGATGCGCTCGTGCTCCTGGGGGAGCCAGCCGACGAAGGCGTCCGGCGGGTTCGTCGACACCGTCCCGGCGAGGGGCTCGTCGACGCCGGCGAGGAGGCGGAGGAGCGTGGACTTGCCCGCCCCGTTCACACCGACCAGGCCGATCACGTCACCCGGGGCGACGGTGAGGTCGAGGCCCTCGAAGAGCGTGCGGGCGGCGTACCCGCCGGCGAGGTCCTTGGCGACGAGCGTGGCGGTCATCCGGCAATCGTCCCACGGCCGGGACGGCGCTCAGGCCGGGCGCGTGAGCCCGAGGATGCACCCCTCGACCGCCGCAACGCGCACCGCGTCCGTCCCGTCGAACAGCACGCTCTGGCTGACCGCCCCGACGTGGGCTGCCACCACCGCACGCGTGTAGAGCGCCGGGTCGACGGTGGGGATCCGGCCGGCTCGTTCCAACGCTGCGACGAGGAGTGGCTGGAGCGTCGCGTGGAACCGGTCGGTGTGCGCGCGGAGCAGGGCGTTCACCTCGGGGTCGTGCCGGGCGCGCGTGGTGAGCACCGAGCGGATCGCGTACCAGCGGTCCTCGGGCGGCAGGCCGTGCACGACACCCTGCACGACCCCGTCGACCGTCGGGTGCCCGTCGAGTGCGGCGCCGAGCTCGTGTTCGAGCACGGCGAAGACGGCTTCGGCCTGCTGCTCGTAGACCGCGAAGAACAGCTCGTCGACCGTCCGGAAGTTCGAGTAGAACGCCCCGCGCGTGAACCCGGCGCGGGCGACGACCGCCTCGACGCTGACCGAGGTCGACCCGGTCTCCTGGAAGATCGCCTCCGCGGCCGCGATGAGCGTCGCCCGGGTGCTGCTCCGCCGGCGGACGGCGCGCGGTGCGGCTGGTTCGGTCACGGCTCCAGGCTAGGCCGAGTGCCGGTCGGCCAGGTAGTCGTGCACGGTGCGCACCGGGGCGAGGGTCAGGTCCGTCAGGATGTGCGAAGCGCGGACGACCTCGAGCACCGGCAGGTCCGCCATCGGCGCGAGGGCGTGTGCGAACAGCTGGAGTCGGGCGGGTCCGGTCCAGGCCTGCTCGACTTTCACGTCGGTGATCTCGGTGCGGACGAGGTCGGCCACCAGGTGGCGCTGGGTCCGAAGGTCCGGGACCAGCTTCACCATGAAGGTCGGCACGGTGATCTCCGCCAGGGCGGCGTCGTGGGCGAGCGGCTCCCACTCGTACGCCATGGTCGCGGTGGCCACCCGCTCGGTCCCGCGGTCGAGGGTGCCGACGAGCGCGCCCTGGTCGACGCGGAGCGCCGGCGTGCCGAGGACCTTCGGGTAGGCGCTCAGCTCGCGGCCGGCGAGGGTCGCGGCCGCATTGTCGAGGTACATCGCGTGCAGGTACTCGCCGCGTTCGCCCTCGTGCTCGACCTGGATCGCCTGCCCGGACTCGACGTACGGGCCGTACCCGTCGACCTCGCCCATCTTCATGACCTCGAACCGGACGAGCGGTTCGGTGACCTCGAGCGGCTCCGGGACCACGGCGCGCAGCGCGTCGGGGTCGGTGCGGTAGACGACGTTGAAGTACTCGCGGCCGGTGAACCGGGTCGGCCGGAGCGGGTAGACCGGCGCGGCGAGCGGGGTGGTCAGGTGCTGGAGGACGTCGTCGGCGCGCATGCGCATCTCCTTCGGAACTTGGATACGATCTGTATCGAATACGAACTGTACCGAACTCGACCGAGAGCAGGAACCCGTGCCCTACCAGCCGCCCCGCGACACCGCCGACCGCCCCGTGACCGTGATCGGCGGTGGCACCCTCGGACGCCGGATCGCCCTGATGTTCGCCAGCGGCGGTGCCGAGGTCCGGATCCACGACCTGTCCGAGGAGGTCCGTGCCGCCGCCGTCGCGTACGTCGAGGAGACCCTGCCCGGGATCGTGGCCGCGCGCGACGGCGCGACCGCGGGGACGGTCCGTGGCGAGGCGGACCTCGAGGCCGCGGTGGTCGACGCCTGGCTCGTCGTCGAGGCCGTGCCCGAGCGCCTGGACCTGAAGACCCCGCTGTTCGGACGGCTCGACGCACTGGTCGCCGCGGACACGATCCTCGCGACGAACTCGTCCTCGTACGCCAGCCGCCTGGTGATCGACGAGGTCGCGCACCCCGAGCGCGTCCTCAACGTGCACTTCTACATGCCGCCGCAGCAGAACGCCGTCGACCTGATGAGCGACGGCCAGACCGACCCCGCCGTGATCGACCTGCTGCTCGAGGCGCTGCCCCGCTACGGCGTCCACCCGTTCCTGGCCCGCCGCGAGTCGACCGGCTTCATCTTCAACCGCATCTGGGCGGCCATCAAGCGCGAGGCGCTCGCGGTCGTCGCCGACGGCGTCTCCACGCCCGAGGACGTCGACGCCATGTGGCAGGTGAACAGCGGCGCACCGGCCGGGCCCTTCCGGATGATGGACCAGGTCGGCCTCGACGTGGTCCTCGACATCGAGGAGCACTACGCGGCTGAGGACCCGCACCTGCCGGAGGGTCCGCGTCGCCTGCTGCGCGAGCACGTCGACGCCGGCCGTCTCGGCGTGAAGACCGGACAGGGCTTCTACCGCTACGACGACTGACGTCGTCCCCACCCGCCGGACGGGAGGCGCGGTGCCGGCCCGCACCGCGCCTCCCGTCCGGTGGGGCGTCCGTGCACCCGCTGCTGGCAGGATCGAGCCGTGTCGACGCTCATCGTGACCGCCCACCCGGACCCCGACTCGCTGACGCTCGCCGTCGCCCACCGCCTCGAGGCGGCGCTCGACGCCGCCGGCGCGGGCCCCGTCACGGTCGCCGACCTCGCCGCCGAGGGCTTCGACCCCCGGTTCACCGCCGCCGACCGGCACACCTACCGGACGGGGACCGACCCGGCGCCCGACGTCGCGGCCGAACAGGCGCGCCTCGACGGGATCGACCACCTCGTGCTCGTGTTCCCGGTGTGGTGGTGGTCGGTGCCCGCGCTGCTCAAGGGCTGGCTCGACCGGGTGTTCGTGAACGGGTGGGCCTTCGGCGTCGGCGAGGACGGGCGCATCGACCGTCGGCTCGGCCGACTGACGGTGCACCTGCTGCCGATCGCCGGGGACGACGCCGGGGTCTACGAGCGGCACGGGTACGAGCAGGCACTGCGGACGCAGCTCGAGCACGGCGTCGTGGACTTCTGCGGCGCGGCCCGCGGGGCGACGGCGTTCGTCCACGAGTCCGAGCACGAGGACCCCACCGTGCGCGAGCGGGCCGTCGCGGCCGCGGTCGGACGGGTCGTCGACGCGGTGCGGGGATGACCCTCGACGTCCGTGCCGTGGTGTTCGACCTCGACGGCACCCTGTTCGACCACGCGGGAGCAGCGGCGCGAGCCGTTGACGACCTCCTCGGCGCGCTCGGTGTCGCCGCGACCGACCGCCTGCGGGCCGCGTGGGCCGAGGCGGAGGAACGGCACTTCGAGCGGTGGCGACGCGGGGAGGTCGACTTCGCCGAGCAGCGTCGAGCTCGGCTCGTCGAGGTCCTGCCCCTCGCCGGGCTCCGGCCACCGCACGACCCGCACGAGCTCGACCTCCTGTTCGGCCGCTACCTCGCCGCGTACCGGGGCGCCTGGCGTCCGTTCCCCGGGAGTGCTCCGCTCCTGCGCGCGGTCCGCGACGCCGACCGGCCCGTCGGTGTCCTGACGAACGGGACCGAGGAGCAGCAGCGCGACAAGCTCGCCGCCACGGGGCTGTCGGACCTCGTCGACGTCGTGTGCACGTCGGAGCGGATCGGGGTGGCCAAGCCGGACCGACGCGCGTTCGAGCAGGTCGCCGACGAGCTCGGCGTGCCGGCCGCCGCGTGCCTGTTCGTCGGCGACGACCCGCAGCGTGACGTCGCCGGGGCACGTGCCGCGGGGATGCGCGCGGTCCTGGTCGACCCGGCCCGCGACGGCGACGCCGCGGTCCGGTCCTCCGTGCTGTCGGCCCTGCGCGGGGCGTCGGGCACCGGACGGCGGTGACCGCCCCTAGCGTGGCGAGGTGCGCCACCTCCTGCGACTCGACGACTGGACCACCGACGACACCGACGCGGTGTTCGCCCTCGCCCGCGCGTACGAGCAGGGCACCGGTCCGGTGCTGGACGGGGCTGCGGCGGTGTTCTTCCCGCCGACGAGCCTGCGCACGAGGGCGTCCTTCGAGCGGGGTGCGGCGCTCGCCGGACTCCAGCCGATCGTGTTCCCGCCGGAGTCGCTCGACAAGGACGAGGCGCACGACGACGTCGCCCGGTACCTCGCGGACTTCGTCGACGTGCTCGTCGTCCGGCACCGGGACCTGTCCGTCCTCGAGGCGCTCGCCGCTGCCGACGCGGTGCCCGTCGTGAACGCCATGACGAGCGTCAACCACCCGTGCGAGGTGCTCGCCGACCTGTGGGCACTCACCCGCGGGCGCGACGTCGGGTCGCTCCGGGTGCGGTTCGTCGGCGCCGACGGCAACATCGCGCGCGCCTGGGCCGAGGCGGCGCGACTGTTCGGCTTCGACCTGCTCCAGTGCTGCCCCGAGGGACTGGGAGCGCCCGACGTGGCGTGGACGGAGGACCTCGCCGGGGCGATGGCCGACGCGGACGTCGTCGTGACGGACGGACCCGGTCGCCACGCCGCCGCACTCGAGCCCTACCGGGTCACCGCGGACGTCCTGGCGCTCGCGCCCGACGGGGTGCGCTTCGCCCCGTGCCCGCCGTTCGTCCGTGGACGCGAGGTCAGCGCGGACGCGATCGCGAGCCCGGCCTTCGTGGGGCACGGGGCGAAGCGTGCGCTCCTGCCGGTGCAGCAGGCGGTCCTGGCGCACTGCCTCGCGGGCGCCTAGCCCTCGGGGACGGCCACGACGCGGTTCTGGTACGCCCAGACCACCGCCTGCAGGCGCGAGCGCACCCCGAGCTTCGGCAGCATCCGCGCCAGGTGCGACTTCACCGTGGAGACCTCGACGACGAGTGCCTCGGCGATCTCCTCGTTCGACATCCCCTGTGCGAGGAGCAGCAGCACGTCCCGCTCCCGCGCGGTCAGCAGCTCCGAGGCCCGGTCGCCCGTCACCGGCTGCAGGCTCCGCCGCGACACGAACTCCCGCAGCACCCGCCGCGTCAGGCTCTGGTCGATCGTGCCGTTCCCGGCGGCGACCTGCCGCACCGCACTGACGATGACGTCCGGCTCCGCGTCCTTGAGCAGGAACCCGGACGCCCCCGCCTCGAGCGCCCCGAACACCAGGTCGTCGAGGTCGAAGGTCGTCAGCACCAGCACCGGCACCGCCGGGTCCGCGTCAGGAGCGCAGAGCTCCCGCGCCACCTCGATGCCGTTCCGGACCGGCATCCGGATGTCGAGCACCGCCACGTCCGGCCGCGTGCTCCGTGCGAGCGTGAGGGCCTCGCCGCCGTCCGCCGCCACCCCGACCACCTCGACGTCCGGTTCGGCCGCCAGGAGCGCCGACACCCCCGCCCGGACGAGCGGCTGGTCGTCCGCCACCAGGACCCGGATCACCGGGTCACCTCGGGCGTCTCGCGTCCGAGTCGCAGCGTCACGACCCAGCCGCCGTCCGGTGTGGTCCCGGTCTGGAGGCGCGCCCCCACCAGGTCCGCCCGCTCACGCATCCCGCGCAGTCCGTTGCCGCCTGCTCCCGGACCCTCCGGGGTCGGCTCGCCCGGTCCAGCGGGAGCGTCCGCGCTCGGCGCGGACACCGCGGGTGCGGCGTTCTCGACGGTCAGCTCCAGGTGGTCGACTGCACGGTCGTCGAGCGTGACCGTGACGACGGCGCCGGGTGCGTGCAGGGCGGCGTTCGCCAGTGCCTCCTGCGCGGTGCGGTAGGCCGCGAGCTGCGCCAGGGGCCCGACGCCCTCGGCGACCTCGTGCGCACCGCGGAGGACCTCGAGCCGCACCTCCGACCGGTACCGGGCACGCTCGACCAGGTCCACGATGCCCGCGACGGTCTCGACGGCACGTTCCGCGGGGGCGTCGTCCCGCAGCAGGCCGACCAGGCGACGGAGGTCCTCGAGCACCGCGGTGCTCTGCTCCCGCACCTGACGGACGCCCTCGTGCGCCGCGGTCGGGTCGGTGTCGATCTGCCGGTCGATGACGGCCGACATGAGGGCGATCCCGGACAGGTGGTGGGCCGCGATGTCGTGCAGCTCCCGCGCCATGGCCGCGCGTTCGCGGGACACGGCTGCGTCGACCCGGGCGTCCTGCTCGCGGACCGCGGCGGAGGCCTCCGCGGTCCGGGCGGCGACCTCGGCGTCCCTCGCGGCCCGGACCTCGCGCCGGGACCGCACCACGAGCGCCACGACGAGCGGGAGCCCGACGGCCCCGATGGCCTGCGTGACGCCCTGGGGCAATGCTTCTCCGAGCGCGAGGAGGAACGGTCGACTCCGGTCGAGTCCGCTCAGGACGACCCAGTGCCAGGCGGTGCCGAGCGTCACGAGGACCGCGGCGGCGACGAGCGCCGGCCACAGCCGGACGAGCGGCGCCCGCACGGCGGCGAGGACGACGGCGACGACGACGGGAAGCGCCGTCAGGCCGAACAGGTCACTGCCGCCGGGAATGAGACCGGCCACCACCACCGGGACCGCGGCGCCGGCGACGAGCACCGCGCGCGGCACCCGGCGTGCGGCCAGCAGCGCCGCGGACTGCCCGAGGAGTCCCAGCAGCAGGACGATCCACGGCAGGCTCCCGACAGCCGGGGACGTGAGCGGTCGACCCAGCGTGTCCGGATCGGCTGCATCCAGCGGCGGCAGCCCGAGCAGCAGCGCGAGCGAGACGACGGCGGTGGCGACCGCGACCAGGACGTCGGTGCGGCGCAGGCGACGGTCGCCGTTGACCTCCCGCGCGGTGCGGGGGTCGGCGGCGACGCGAGCCGCACTCGCTTCAGCGGGTGCCATCGTTCGATCCTACGAGGCAGGCGGAGGTCGACGCGGGGAGGTGGTCCGAGCCTCCCGGCCGGCGGTCGTACCCGAGCCGGCCCCGGGTGGCGACCAGCAGGACGGCGGCGGCCACCGTCGAGACGATCGTGAGCCCGTGCATCATCGTGCCCGCGGTCATCCCCGGGTACATGTCCGCCCACAGGGTGGAGATGGTGTTGTTCACGCCGACGTGCAGCAGCAGTGCGATCGGCAGGCTCTCGCCGGTGCGGTTGAACACCCACGACATCACGACGTTGAACGTGATCGTGAAGAGCGCGAAGACGACCGGCTCCGACCAGTGCGCGTCCGGCCACCCGCCCCAGTCCGACAGGTACAGCGGCATGTGCCACAGCGCCCACAGCGGACCGAGCACCGCGGCGGCGCCGAGCGGTCCGAAGCGGTCCTGCAGTCGGGGGAGGGCGAAGTCGCGCCAGCCGGGCTCCTCCGACAGGCCGGTGGTGAACAGCTGCACCACGAGACCCGGCACGAGGGCGAGCAGGGCGAGGGCGGTCGGTGCCTGGACGTTCCCGCCGGAGAACGGCAGACCCGTCAGGACGATGAGCGCCGGGACGCCGACCAGTGCCAGTGCGTACCAGTACCAGGAGACCCGCCACCGCCAGAGCCGACCGACCCAGCGCCGCAGCCCCGGACGGCCGTCGGCGAGGGCGGTCACCACGAACGCACCGCCGAGCGGGCCGAGGAGCGCGCCGGGCAGGATCCCGGTGAACTGGGCCGTGCCGAGGAACTCCGGGAAGTGCAGGTCCCACACGCCCAGGCCGTGCGGGCTCAGGATGTAGGGCACCCACGCGAGCCAGCTGAGGCCGAGCGCCAGGGTGGCGAAGGAGGCGAGCGGGTGCCGGGACACCACACCCCGGACCCCCGTCGCACGGGGTGCAGCGGTGCCGGCTCCGGGCCGGACTTCGGTCGTGTTCGTCATGACACCGACGCTAGGGAGGACCGTTCGTCGGGACGACCGGCGGAGGGATGCACCACCGGGAGTTCCACCGAAGGATGCAGGTGACGGACGGAGCCGGACGCCCGTGCGTAGCGTCGGGTGCATGACCAGCACCACCGTCCTCGTCGCCGGCGCCACCGGGGACCTCGGCTCCCGCATCGTCGACGCGCTCCTCGCGGCCGACCCCGACGTCCGGGTCCGAGCACTGAGCCGCTCCGCCACCGGGCCCGCGGCCGACCGACTCACCGCACGGTCCGACCGTGTCTCCGTCGTCAGCGCCGCCTACGACGACCACGACGGACTCGTGACGGCGCTCGCCAGGGTCGACGTCGTCGTCTCGGCGGTGAGCGGCACTCGCTCCGTGGTCGTCGACGCACAGACCGCGCTGCTCGCCGCGGCGGTCGACGCCGGCGTCCCGCGGTTCGTCCCGTCGGACTACTCGGCCGACTACCGCGCGATCACCCCCGGGACGAACCGGAACTTCGAGCTGCGTCGCGAGTTCGCCGCGACACTGGACGCCGCACCGATCCGGGCGACCTCCGTGCTGAACGGCGCGTTCACCGACATGCTCACCGGACAGGCCCCGATGATCCTGTTCGACCGTCGCACGGTCCTGTACTGGTCGTCCCCGGACCAGGTGCTCGACTTCACCACGAAGGACGACACCGCCTGGGTCACCGCGCGCGTCGCCCTCGACCCCGACGCACCGCGGGTCGTCGAGGTCGCCGGCGACCGGGTCACCGCCCGGCGCGTCGCCGACACCCTCTCGCGGCTCACCGGCACCCGGTTCCGCACGCAGTGGGCCGGGACCTCCGGGACGCTCTCCGCGATGGCACGCGTCGGACGACGGCTCTCGCGGGCCGACGACGCGGAGCCGTTCCCCGCCTGGCAGGGGATGCAGTACTTCGTCAGCATGTTCAGCGGCGAGGCCGAGCTCCACCACGTCGCGAACGACCGCTACGGGCCGCACGACTGGACGACGGTGCGGGACGTGCTCGCCGTGCACCTGCAGGCCTAGGCTCGGGGACCGTGTTCGAACTCCACCACCTCTCGGCGCAGGAACTCTGGGACTGGATCCGTCGGGGGGACGCGACCGCGCTCGAGGTGACCGAGCACTACCTCGCCCGCATCGAGCGGCTCGACCCGTCCCTCGGGGCGTTCGTCGCCGTCACCGCCGACACCGCACGCGAGCACGCGGCGCGACTGGGGACGCTCCTCCCGACCTCCCGGCCGCTCTGGGGCCTGCCCACCGCCGACAAGGACCTGTACGACCGCGCCGGTGTGCCCACCCGGCACGGCTCCGCCGCGCTGCCGGTGACACCCGCGACCGCCGACCACCCCCTGGTGGCGGCGCTCGCCGCAGCGGGGACGGTGAGCCTCGGCAAGACGACCTCGCCGGAGTTCGGCATGTCGTCGTCGTCGGAGACCCGCATCGGTACCACCCGGAACCCGTACGACACCACGCGGGCGCCCGGAGGATCGTCGAGCGGCACCGCCGTGGCCGTCGCCGCCGGACTCGTGCCCGCGGCCGTGGGGACGGACGGCGGGGGATCGGTGCGCATCCCCGCCGCAGCGACCGGTCTCGTCGGACTGAAGCCGAGCCGCGGCCGGGTCCCGTCGATGCCCGGTCGGTCCGGCCTCGGCGGGCTGAGCGTCGCCGGGCCGATCACGCGGAACGTCGCCGACGCCGGGATGCTCCTCGACGCCCTGGTCGCACCGACCGGGCTGCCCGAGCCCTCGCCGTACGCGCTGGTCACGCCCGACGTCGGGGACGGGCCCTTCACCGCCGCTGCGGTGCGCGGCGAGGGGCGGTTCGTGGTCGGCGTGCTCGACGGTTCGCCGTGGGACGACACCGTCGACGTCGTGGTCGACCCTGCCGCCCGGGCAGCGGTCGACACCGCCGTGCGGGTGCTCGGCGAGGTCGGGCACGGGGTCGAGGACGTCGCCATGCCCCGGCTGCCGTACGCCGACGCGTTCCGGGTGGCGTGGGAGTCCGGCGCTGGGGGGCTGCCCCGCGTGCCCGGCATCGACCTGTCCGCGCTCACCCCGCTGGTGTCGTGGCTGGTGGAGCGCGGACGTGCGCTGACCGCGACGCAGGTGCTCGACGCGATGACGACGCTCGACGCGTTCTCGGCCGGGCTGATCCGGACGTTCGCGCCGTACGACGCCGTGCTCACCCCGACGCTGGCGCTGACCCCGCGGCCGCTCGGCTGGTACGGGGACGACCCCGAGGAGGACTTCCGGCGGCAGTGCGCCTACTCGCCCTGGACCTCGATGGCGAACGTGTCGGGGCTGCCCGCGATCACGCTGCCGGTCGGGGTGACGGACGACGACCACCCGGACGGGGCGGGCCTGCCGATGGGTGTGCAGCTCATCGGACGCCCGGGCGGGGAGCGCGTGCTGCTCGCGATCGGGGCGCAGCTCGAGCGACGGCTGCGGTGGCAGCGGCGGCACCCGGCGACGTGGTGACGCCGGGCTGACGCGGGCTGGTCACCGGCGTCGGCGCGTCGCGACTGCGACGATGCGCACGTCGATCGACGCGTGCGATGTCGCGGCTCGGGAGGATGGCGCGACATCGTGGTCGTCGTACGACAGCGCATCTGTCGTCCTGACCGGAGCCCGGTCGCGGCTGTCGGGCCGAGCGACACCGTGGTCGTCGTACGACAGCGGAAGTGTCGCATCGCCCACTCCGCCCGCGCGACGCCCGCTGACCGACCCCCACCGACGCCGACCGCCGATGATGACCGCCGACGACGCCGACCCCCGACCACCGCCGCGCCCCTACGGCAGCGTCGGCGCCGCGGCCACCAGTGCCCGCGTCACCGGGTGCCGCGGGTCGTCGAGCAGCGACACCGGCCCCTGCTCCACGATCCGCCCCTCGGAGAGCACCGCCACGGTGTCGCACAGCCGCTGCACCACGCCGATGTCGTGCGACACGAGCACGAGCGTCAGCCCGAGGTCGTCGGCGAGCGAGCGGAACAGGTCGATCACCCGCGCGCGGACGACCACGTCGAGGGCGCTCATCGGCTCGTCCCCGAACAGGATCCGCGGGGAGTGCACCACCGCACGGGCGATCGCGATGCGCTGCCGCTGCCCGCCGGAGAACTCGTGCGGGTACCGGTCGGCGGCGTCGGCGGGCAGGTCGACGCGCTCCAGGACCGAGGCCACGAGCGCGCGGTGGTCACCCGGTAGCTGCAGCGCACGGAGCGGCTCGGCGACGATCGCGCCGACGCGCATCCGCGGGTCGAGGGACGCGTACGGGTCCTGGAACACCACCCCGGTCTCGCGACGGAACCAGCGCATCGCGGCCGCGGAGGCCGACGCGACCACGGGACGACCGCCGGCCGTCACGGAGCCCGCGGTGGGTGCCTCCAGGCCGGCGAGCAGCCGCACCAGCGTCGACTTGCCGGAACCGGACTCACCGACGATGCCGAGCCGCGCCCCGGAGGCGACCGTCAGGTCGACCCCGTCGACGGCGGTCCGCACCGGCCCGGGTTCGAAGGGGCCACGGCGTGGCAGGCGGTACGTGCGGTGGAGGCCGCTGGCGTGCAGCGCGTCGGTCATGCGGGGCCTCCGGTGCGGCGGGCGGTGGCGCGGGCGGCGTCGACGAGGGCCGCCGTCGCCGGGTGCTGCGGGGCGTCGAGCAGCGACCGCACCGATGCCTGCTCGACCACGCGGCCGTGATCGAGGACGACGGCGGTGTCGGCGATGCGGGCGAGCACCGCGAGGTCGTGCGTCACGAAGAGCATGCCGGTCCCGCGCTCGGTCGAGAGCCGTTCGAAGAGCTCGAGGATCCGGGCCTCGGTGGTGACGTCGAGCGCGGTTGTCGGCTCGTCGGCGACGAGGTAGGCGGGGGAGCCGGCCATCGCCATCGCGATGCAGATGCGCTGCCGCTGCCCACCGGACAGCTGGTGCGGGTACTGGCGGAGCAGCGCGGCGGGGTCGGGCAGTCCGACGGCGTCGGCGAGTGCGACCGCGGCGGTGGCGGCCGCACGGCGGTCCAGCCCACGGTGCAGTCGCAGCGGTTCCGCCACCTGCGCACCGACCCGGCGGAGCGGGTCCAGGGCGGTCGCGGGCTCCTGGAACACCATGCCGATGCCGGATCCGCGGTGGCGCGCACGGTCCCGATCGCGCATCCCCACGAGCTCGGTGCCGTCGAGGCGGATGCTCCCGGTCACCTCGGCCCCCGTCGGTTCGAGGCCCATCAGGGCGAGCGAGGTCATCGACTTGCCGGATCCGGACGCGCCGATCACGCCGACGCGTCGGCCGGGAGGCACGGTGAACGTCACGTCGTCGAGCACCGTCCGCCCCGCGATGCGGACCGTCAGTCCGGTCACCTCGAGACCGTCGCGTCCGGTCCGGTGGTCGCTCACGCCGTCACCCCCGGGGTCGTCGTGGTGCCGTCCGGTGCGCGTCGGTCTGCGCCCGGGGCGTCGGTGGCCGGGTCGTCGTCGGTCGGCTCGCCGGGGGCCGGGTCGTCGTCGGTCGGGGTGCCCGTTGCAGCCGGCGTGCCGGTGGCCGCTCGGTCGCCGGTGGTCAGGCGCGGGTCGGTCGCGTCGCGCACCGCGTCGCCGAGCAGCGAGAGTGCGGCGACGACGAGGGCGATCGCGGCGCCCGGCCAGGTCGCGCTCCACGGGTGCACGCCGATGTACGTCTGCAGGTCGGCGAGCAGGTTGCCCCACGACGCCGTGTCCGACCCCGCGCCGTAGCCGAGGTAGGAGAGGCCGGCCTCGGCGAGGACCGCCGTCGCCATCGCGAGCGAGAGCTGCACGGTGAACAGCGGCGCCGCGTTCGGCACCAGGTGGCGGGTGAGCACGCCGAGGGGCCCGACGCCGGAGGCCCGTGCGGCGACGACGTAGTCGCTCCGGGCGATGCGGCGGATCTCACCACGCGCGACGCGGGCGATCGTCACGCCGAACGACAGCCCGACGCTCACCACCACGACGCCGAGCGACCCGCCGAACACCGCCGTCAGGAGCATGGCGGTGAGCAGCGTGGGGAACGCGACGAGGATGTCGAGGAGGACGGCGGTGCCCTCGCGGACCCACCTCGTGGTCAGCGAGCCGATCGCCGTCAGGACGATGCCGACCAGGCTCGCGACGACGCCGGAGCCGACCGCGACGAGCACGGTCGTCCGGGTACCGGCGAGCAGGTAGCTCGCGATGTCCCGCCCTGCGGCGTCGGTGCCGAACCAGTGCGCGGGGCTCGGTGCCGCCCACTGCTGGAAGGGGTCGGCGCGGAACGGGTCCTGGGGCGTCCACACGAGGGACACCGCGGCGAGCACGACGAGGAGCGTCAGCACGACGACGGCGAAGCACCCGGTGGGTCGGGCGAGCAGACGGCGGATCACTCGCCCACCTCCCGCTGCCGGGGGTCGAGCGCACGGTGCACGACGTCGACCGCGAAGCCGACGACCAGCACCAGGCTCGTGAGCACGAGGAGTTCCGACTGCACCTTCGTGACGTCGCGTCGCCCGACGTCGGTCACGAGCATCCGTCCGACCCCCGGGAGCGAGAAGAGCTGCTCGACGACGACGGCCCCCACCAGCAGGCCGGCGATCTGCACGCCGAGGACGGCCAGCACGGTGAGCGCCACCGACGGCAGGCCGTGCCGCAGGAGCGCCCGCGTCCGCGTCAGGCCGATCGCCGCCGCGGTCCGGACGTGGTCGGCGTCGAGCACGGTGAGCGTGGCGGAGCGGGTGAAGCGCAGGATCACGGCACCCTCGACGGCGCCGATGGTGAGCGCGGGGAGCACGAGCGACGAGAACGCGCGACCGGGTTCGTCCCACCCGTCGAGCGGGAAGCCCTGCGTCGGCAGCCAGTGCAGCGTGACGGCGAACAGCGCGATGAGGAGCATGCCGGCCCAGACCACGGGGACCGCCGCGACCGCCTGTGCGACGAAGCCGATCACCGCACCGCCGGCCCGACGGCGCAGCACCGCGGCGAGCACCCCGAGCGGGACGCCGAGCACGAGGGCGGCCACGAGCGACATCCCCGCGAGCGGCAGCGTGACGGCGAGCTTCTGCGCGATCTCCGGCCCGACGGCGCCGTTCGTCACGAGCGACCGGCCGAGGTCACCGCGGAGCACACCGCCGATCCAGTCGAGGTACTGCACGACGACCGGCCGGTCGAGGCCGAGCTGCTGCCGGAGCTGCTCGACCTGGGCCGGCGTCGACTGGGTGCCGGCGACGATCTGCGCGACGTCGCCGGGCAGCACGCGCAGCGTGGCGAACACGATGATGCTCGCCACGAGCAGGCCGACGACGAGCAGCAGCAGTCGCCCGACGAGGAACCGGGTCACGCGTCCGATGCTACGGGGGCGGCGGCGCGAGCCCGGAGCGCAGCGCCGGACGGGCGCCCGGCGACCGGCCGGACCGTGTCGCCGGACCTGCGCCCGGCGACCGGCAGGGCAGTGGTCACCGGACGGCCAGTCCGGCCAGGTCGAGTCGCGAGTTGCCGCCGTCGACCGGGAACCCGGTCACGCCCTTGCGCACGGCCGTGATCTCCGTCGCGGTGTACAGCCACTCGCCGGCGGCGTCCTCGCTGACGATGCGCGCAGCCTTGCGGAGCGCCTGTTCCTTCTCGGTCTGCGAGGTCGCGGCGATCGACTCCGCGTAGAGCCGCTGCACCTCGCGGTTGTCGTACCCGAAGTAGTAGTCCGGGTTCGCCCAGTTGCCGAAGTCGCGGGCCTCGACGTGGTCGACCACCGAGAGCTGGAAGTCCTTCTTCGTGAAGACCTGGTCGAGCCACGTCGCGAAGTCGACCCGCTCCACCTTCAGGGTGATGCCCACGTCGGCGAGCTGCGACTTCAGCACGTCACCGATCGTCGCCGGGTAGACGTTGGCGTAGGTGAGGGTCAGGTCCAGGTCGGTCTTCCCCGCCTCGGCCAGCAGCTTCTTCGCGTTGTCGGGGTCGTACGCGTCGATGTCGGTCAGGTCCTCGTACCCGGGGTCGAGCTCGGGGATCGGTCCGCCCTGCTCGACGCCCGTGCCGCCGATGGCCTTGATGAGCGCCTTCGGGTCGATCGCCTGCCGGATCGCCCGGCGCACCCGCTCGTCGGTGAAGGGCGCCTGGGCGTCGTTGAAGGCGAGCGTGTACTTGTCGGTCGTCTTCCCGCGGTGCAGCTCGATGTCCGGGTTGCCCTGCAGCTGGCCCTGCAGGGTGCCGTCGACGGGGTTCAGCACGTCGAGGTCGCCGTTGGCCATCGCGTTGACGGCGGTCGACGGGTCGGTGATGTACCGGAACACGATCTTCGCGACCTTCGGCTCGGTGCCCCAGTAGTCGTCGTTCCGGCTGAAGGTGAGCGAGTCGCCCTGCTTCCACGCCGACACCTCGTACGGTCCGGTGCCGTTGGCGCTGTCGGAGAGGTCGTTCGTCGCGGCCTGCTCGAGCACGAGCCCGGCGCGGCCGGTCAGGTTGAAGAGCAGATCGGAGTCCGGCGCCTCGAGCTGCAGCTCGACGACCCCGTCCGACGGGGAGCTGATCGACGAGACGCCCGCCAGCTTGGCGGAGTCCACGTAGGACGCGTTGTCCTTCGCCTGCTGCAGCGACCAGACGACGTCGGCGGCGGTGACGGGCTTGCCGTCCTGGAAGGTCGTGCCGTCGCGGAGGGTGAACGTGTACGTCTTCCCGTCCGACGAGACCTCGTGCTTCGACGCCAGCACGTCGCGGATCTCCCCGTCCGCCGTCCGGCCCACCAGGCCCTGGTACACGTTGTCGATGAGCACCTGGTCGAGCGCGGCACCGGACTGCGTGCGGATGTCGAGGCTCGTGGGCTCGAGCACGAGGCCGACGCGCACGGTGGCGTCGTCGCCACCGCTGCTGCTGTCGGAGCCCGAGCAGGCGGTGAGCGTCAGGGCCGAGGCGACGGCGACCGCGGTGGCGGCCAGGGCGACGCGTGCTGCACGGCCACCGCGGCGGGGGAGGAGCGGACTCATGGGTTGTGGGTTCCTTCCGGGCGCGTGGGGCGACGGTCGTCGCGGCGCGCTCGCACGAGGTTACCGGCGTTCGGGGCCGGATGACGGTTGTTGGACCTCGTGCAACAACCGGTGCCGTGCTCCCCATGCCCGGATCGCCGACGCCAGCTCGAGGGGGGCCTGGTTCTGCACCGCGTGCCGTGCCGTCACCGTCACGACCTCGGCGTCCGGGAGCCGCTCGGTGAAGCCGGCGTGCAGCTTCGGCGAGACGTACCCGCGGTCACCCCGGACGAGCAGCACCGGCACGGCGAGGGCCTCGAGGTCGGGCCACGCGTCGGCGAACCGCCCCACCGACGCCGTCCGGCCCGAGGGCAGGTGGGGGAAGTGGTGCCGGCGGACGAGCCGGCCGTCCTCGCCGAGCCGGGTGGTGTGCCGGGCCTCGCGGAGGAGCACCGCGCGGTCGTCCCCGACGCGGGCCTCGACGGCGCGGTCGACGACCTCGTCGAGCGATGCGAACGGCGTCTCGTCCTCCAGCGCCCGGGCGATGCGGTCGACGGCGCGCTGCGCGAAGTCCGGGGACATGTCCACGAGCACCAGGCCGGTGACGCGCTCGGGTGAGGTCGCGGCCAGGCGGGCGGCGAGGATGGCACCGAGCGAGTGGCCGACGACCACGCCCGGCGGGACCCCGAGGGCGTCGAGCGCGGCCAGCACCTGCGGAGCGGTCGCGCTCGCGCCGTAGTCGGCGTCGTCCCGCCAGGACGACCGGCCGTGCCCGGGCAGGTCGAGGGCGACCGCCGGTTGCCCGACCGCGATCGCGGTCTGGTCGAAGCTGTGCGCGTCGATGCCGAGCCCGTGCAGGTAGGTGATCCGTGCCTCCCGGCCGTCCGCCGTGTCCCAGCGGATCGCCGCGGTCTCGCGTCCGTCGTCGGTCCGGACCACCTGCCGGGAGGCGCGGAGCGGCTCCGTCACGCCGCTCGCAGCCGCCAGCGCGGCCAGGTCCGAGAATTCGTCGTCGGGTTCGTGCACGGGTCCGATCCTCGCACCCCGTCGGGTACCCCGTTGCACCCTGGAAGCCTTAGGTAAGGCATGCCATACTCGTACCTCGTGGCAGCCCGGTACCGAGTCTTCTCCGTCCGCGTCGCGGCCGTGTCGGCGCTCACCCCGTCGTTCGTCCGGGTGACGCTCACCGGTGACGCGCTCGCGGACTTCTCCGCGGTCGGGCTCGACCAGCGGATCAAGGTCGTCCTGCCGATCCCCGGACACGGGTTCACCGACCTGCCCGACGGTGACGACTGGTACGGCGCGTGGCGCGCACTGCCCGACGCCGAGCGGAACCCGCTGCGCACCTACACCGTTCGGTCCTTCCGTCCGGACGCCCGCGAGCTCGACATCGACTTCGTGGCGCACGGGGACACCGGACCGGCCTCGCGGTGGGTGTCGGCGTGCCGTGTCGGGGACGAGCTCCGCATCGTCGGTCCGGCCGTGCCGTCCTCGCCCGCCGAGCTGCCGAGCGGCGCCGCCGAGTTCGCGCCGGGAAGCGCGACCCGGATCCTGCTCGCCGGGGACGAGACCGCCGCTCCCGCGATCTGCGCCATCCTCGAGGCACTCGACGTGGCGACCGTCGGACACGTCTTCATCGAGGTCCCGACCGACGCCGACCGGCTGCCGGTCACCGCACCCGCCGGTGTCGAGGTGCGGTGGATCGCCCGCAACGGTGCCTCGCACGGGGTCCGGATGACGGACCAGGTGCACGCCTGGGCCGCCGAGGTCACGACCGGGGCCGCCTCGGTGGCGGAGCCGGTGCGCGGCGCCGTGGACCTGGCCGACGTGGACGTCGACGAGCAGGTGCTCTGGGACGTGCCGGCCGCGCTCGACGAACGACCGGTGTACGCCTGGATCGCGGGCGAGGCCGGTTGCGTGAAGGAGCTCCGCCGACACCTCGTGCGCGGCGTCGGACTCGACCGTCGGCAGGTCGCGTTCATGGGGTACTGGCGGCACGGCAAGGCCGAGCACTGAACACGGCAGCGTCCGCCCCGGCGCCGTCCGGGCGAGCCGGTGGTCCCGTCCCGACGACGGCCCTGGGGGCGCGCGGGCTGACCCTGGCGTACGACGACCGGACCGTGGTGTCGTCGCTCGACGTCGACGTGCCCGACGGGGAACTCACCGTGATCGTCGGTCCGAACGCCTGCGGCAAGTCGACCCTGTTGAAGGCGTTCGCCCGCACCCTCCGGCCGAGCGCCGGCACGGTGTTCCTCGACGGCACCCCGATCGACTCGCTCCGCCCGAAGGCCGTCGCCCGTCGGGTCGGCATGCTGCCCCAGACGCCCGTCGCACCCGAGGGCATCACCGTCCGGGACCTCGTGTCCCGCGGCCGCTTCCCGCACCAGGACCTGCTGCACCCGTCGTCCGGCTCCGACCGCACCGCCGTGCAGGCCGCGCTGGAGCAGACCGACACCGTGTCGCTCGCCGACCGGAGCGTCGGTGAGCTCTCGGGTGGGCAGCGGCAGCGCGTGTGGATCGCGATGGTGCTGGCGCAGGAGACCGACATCGTCCTGCTCGACGAGCCGACGACGTTCCTCGACATCGCGCACCAGTACGACGTGCTCGAGCTCGCCTCGGCACTGCACGCGGCGGGCCGCACCGTCGTGGCGGTGCTCCACGACCTGAACCAGGCCGCCCGGTACGCGACGCACCTCGTGGCGATGCGCGACGGGGCGATCGTGGCACAGGGCACGCCGGCCGCGGTGCTGACCTCGGAACTGGTGGAGGACGTCTTCGGACTGCCCTGCGTGGTCGTGCCCGACCCGGAGACCGGGACACCCCTGGTGGTGCCGCGCCGGCGCGTCGCCTGACCGCCGACGGCTCGGCGCGGGTGCTGCCTGGCCCGAGCGGGCGGGACGCGCCGCTCGGCTTCGTCGAGCGGGCGCGATCCGTCGGTCCGGGGTGGCGAGTGTGACGGATCCGGCCCGCTCGGTGGCTCGGAACGGGCCGCCTGCCGGACGGGAGGCACGGGGCGGACCCGCCGTGCGCCTCCCGTCCGGTGGTGGGTCACCGGGTCAGCGGTAGCCGCCGTCCTCGAGTCCGGCCTCCACCTCGAAGCGGTTGCGGGCGGCGTCGCGCCCCGCGAGGGCGTAGAGCAGCGGCATGAGCATGCCGTAGCGACGCCACTGCGTCACGTGCACCCGCTCGTGCCGCAGCACGCGCGGGCCGTCGTTGTCCCGCGTCAGGTACACCGATCCGACGCACGTGCCGCCGCGCCGGAACGCCCAGCGCGGCAGCCCCGTGCACACGACCAACCCGTCCTCGACCCGGATCCGCCCGGTCGAGAAGGGCACCCCGACGGCCAGTCCGACCGCGGTGGCGAACACCCAACCGGCGCGCGAGACGGGGGAGTCGAGGAGCGGGTTGCGCACCTCTACTCCGGTCGGCCGTAGGTCTCGAGCAGGCGGAGCCAGACCTCGTTCATCGTCGGGTACGCCGGGACCGCGTGCCAGAGCCGGTCGACGGGGACCTCGCCGACGACCGCGACCGTCGCCGCGTGGAGCATCTCGGCGACGTCCTGTCCGACGAAGGTCACGCCGACGACGACGCCGCGGGACTCGTCGACGACCATCTTCGCCCGGCCGGTGTAGCCGTCGGCCTGCAGCGCCGAGCCGGCGATCGCACCGAGGTCGTACTCGACCGCGCGGACGTCGATGCCCTGCTCGCGTGCCGCGGCCTCGGTCAGGCCGATGCTCGCCACCTCGGGGTCGGTGAACGTGACCTGCGGGACGGCTGCGTGGTCGGCGGTCGCGACGTGGGCGCCCCAGGGCTCGGCGTGCACCGGGCGGCCCTGCGCCCGTGCGGCGATGGCCTCGCCGGCGGCGCGTGCCTGGTACTTGCCCTGGTGGGTGAGGAGTGCGCGGTGGTTGACGTCGCCGACGGCGTAGAGCCAGTCGGTGCCCTGCACGAGCATCGTGTCGTCGACCTGCAGCCAGTCGCCCGGGGTGAGCCCCACGGACTCGAGGCCGAGGTCGGCGGTGTGCGCCTTCCGACCCGTTGCCGCGAGGACCTCGCTCGTCACGACCGTGGTGCCGTCGTCGAGCGTCGTGGTGACCAGGCCGTGCTCGTCGCGGTCGACCCGCGTCGGGCTGACACCGGTGCGGACGTCGATGCCGAGTTCCCGCATCGCGTCGGCGACGAGCTCACCGGCGAACGGCTCCATGCCGCCGAGCAGCCCGTGCCGGGCGACCAGGGTGACCTTCGACCCGAGGGATGCCCACGCGGTCGCGAGCTCGGAGCCGGCGACTCCGCCACCGATGACGAGCAGGCTCTCCGGGACCTGCTGGGCGCTGGTGCCTTCGCGGGTTCCCCACGGCTGCGCGTCCGCGAGACCGGGGACGTCCGGCAGCTGGTGCAGCGAACCGGTCACGACGGCGACGGCCGCGCGTGCGGCGTGCGTCTCGCCGCCGACCTCGATGGTCTTCTCGCCGGTGATGCGGGCGTGGCCGCGGATCAGGGCGATGTCGGCGGACTCGAGCCAGGCCACCTGGCTGTCGTCCTGGTAGTCGGAGGTGAAGGAGTTGCGGCGCGCGAGCACCTTCGCGGCGTCCACGTGCCCGGTGACCGCCTGCGCGGCACCGTCGACGCGCTTCGCAGCCGCGACCGCGTGGCCGCTGCGGAGGAGCGCCTTCGACGGCATGCACGCCCAGTAGGAGCACTCACCGCCGACCAGTTCGGCCTCGACCACGGCGACCGACAGGCCGCGCTTGTGGGCGTAGTCCGCCACGTTCTCGCCGACTGCGCCGGCGCCGATCACGATGAGGTCGTAGTCCGTCATGCTCCCGAACCTACGCGGAGCGGCGGGGCGTCGGCCGTGTGCGGCGCGGCGCGGATCCGGAGGACCGGTCAGCCTTGGTCAGGCGGTGCGGGACGCGGTCGTCAGGGCACCGACCGCACGCAGGATCACGCCCAGGTCGTCGACCGCTCGGTCGGGATCCACCGGTGCGAAGCCGGTCAGCGCGGCCCCGACGAGTCGCCGTCCCCGCGTCGCGGCCTGGATGCGCTCGACCAGACCGGAGGCGTCGAGCCCGAAGGGCACCGGCTCGAGCAGTCCGTCCACCTCGGCCGGGTCGAGCACGTCGAGGTCGACGTGGACGAAGACGCGCTCGGCACCGGTGGACCCGACCGCGGCCGCGATCGCGTCCGGCGTCGCCGCGTCCACGTCGAGGTGGGTGATCCCGACCCGGTCGAGGGCGGCGATCTCGGCGTCCTCGACTCCGCGGACCCCGGCGAGCACGACCCTGGCCGGGTCCAGGACCGGCAGGTCGGGGAAGAGGTCCTCCGGGCGGTCGACGAGCAGGCGCAGGACGGCGGTCTCGGCTGCGACGGGTTGTGCGCGGTTCAGCGACCGGTAGCCGCTCGATCCGGCGATGCGCACGAACGCGGTGTCCGGACGCACGAGCACGGAGGCGCCGAGCACGCTCGACCCGTCACCACCGACCACCAGGACGGGTTCGCTCGCGACGCCGGTCTCCTCGGCGACGCGGTCGGCCACGGCACGGACCGAGGTGTAGCGGGCGACGGCGGTCTCGAGCCGGTCGCCCGCGCCGGCCGGCACGTCGACGACGGTCGTGGCGGCGCGGGGGAGATCGGCTGCGATGGCCTGTGCTCCGTCGCCGAGGCGCATCGCGCGCGACGACGCCGAACCCTGCCACTGACCGACGACGAGGAACTGCATCGTCTCAGTCTGGCAGCAGGGTCCGGCGCCGTCCGCAGTTCCGCGTCAGATACCCGCGGACCCGCCGTTCTTCAGCGCGGCGAGACGTGCCTCGACCTCGGCGTCGCGACCCACGTCCTCCAGGCTCTCGAACTGCGCGTCCAGGCTCGACGACTGCAGTTCCTGCTGCCCGAGGACCTTCGCCTCCTCGCGGCGGACCTTCTCCTCGAAGCGGTTGAGGTCGCTCGTCGGATCGGTGATGTCGATGTTGCCGATGGCGTCGTTGACCTTGGACTGCGCCTCGGCGGTCTTCTGACGGGCGACGAGCGAGTCGCGCTTGGCCTTGAGCTGTTCGAGCTTCTGCTCCATGCCGGCCAGCCCGGACTTGAGCTTCTCGACCTGCTCGTTCTGCGTGGCGAGCGGGCCCTCGTTGTCCTTGACCTCCTGCTCGGCCGCGATCTGCTTGCCGATCGCGATCTTCGCGAGGTTGTCGAACTTGTCCGCGTCCGCGGTCTTGCCCTCGGCGCGGTACTTGTCGGCGGCGGCCGAGGCGTTGGCGGCCTTCTGACCCCACTCGGTCGCCGCGCGCTTGTCCTCCTCGTGGTCCTGCTCGAGCAGACGGAGGTTGCCGATCGTCTGCGCGATCGCCGTCTTCGCGTCGGCGATGTTGTTCGTGTAGTCGCGGACGAGCTGGTCCAGCATCTTCTGCGGGTCCTCGGCGTCGTCGATGAGCTGGTTCACGTTCGCCCGGATGAGCGAGGAGATCCGGCCGAGAATCGTCTGCTTTGCCATTGTGTTCCCTTTCGTGGAAGGTCTCTCGTGGTGCTGCTGGTCCTGGTGGTCGTGTGTCCCGAGGGGGTGGTGTCGGCTGTCAGAAGCGGCCGCCGCCGGAGAAGCCCCCGCCGCCGCCTCCGCCGCCTCCGCCGAAGCCCCCGCCGCCGCCGAAGCCCCCACCGCCGCTGAAGCCCCCGCCGCCGCCGAAGCCCCCACCGCCGAAGGAGCCGCCCCCGTAGCTGCCGCCGCGTCCGCCGAGGAGGCCGCCGAGCACGATCCCGGTCACGAGGCCCCCGAGCTGTGCGCCGTTGCCGCCGCCGCCCTGCCCGGGCCATCCGCCCATGTCGTCGTTCGCCGCGTCCATCGCCGCGGCGGCGTACTGCTCGGCGGCGCGTGCAGCCCCGAGGGCGCGGGCGGGGTCGCTCGTGGCGAGGTCGACCGCGTCGTCGAGCGCGCGCTCGGCCTCGGACAGGCGCGTCCGGGCCGTCGTACCGACGGCTCCCCGGCGGAGCGAGATGAAGTCGCGCGCCTGGCTGATCCGGGCCCGGGCGTCGCGCAGGGCGTCGTCGAGGGCGCGGCGTGCGCGCTGCTGCTGTTCCTGTGCACCGCGCGCGGCGGCCAGTGCGGCGTCGATCTCGGTGTTCGCCTTCGTCAGCGCGTCGACGGCGGCGATCGGGTCGCGCGGGTCGGAGCCCTGGCGGAGGACGGTGTCGGCACGGGTCACCGCGGCCGCGAGGGCCGGGTCGCCGGACCGCATCGAACGGGCTGCGGCGACGTCTCCCTCGATGTCCGCGCGCATCGCCTGGACCCGGGCGGTCGCCTCGGCGAAGGTGCGCTCGGCGCCGGTCGCACTCGCGGTCAGCTGCTGCACCTGTGCGAGCGCGTGCTGGGCGTCGCGCACGGCGATGACCGCCTCGCCCTTGTCCCCGGACGCGATGGCCGCGGTCGCCGCCTGCGACCGCTCCGTCGCGTAGCCGAGGACCTGCTCGGCCTGGTCGACGTTGTCGGAGACCGTCGCCAGGGTCCGGCCGCCGTACGACCCGCGCACCCGGTCGAGCGCGCGGCGGGCGGCGTCGAGCTCGACCGGGGCTGCCGCGACCGCGGAGGCGAGGGCGGTCGCGGCGTCCTCGACCCCGTCCTCGAGGGACCGCAGGTGGTCGAAGGCCTCGGTCTGCTCGTCGATGGACGCGTGGGCCTGCTCGCAGATGGCGACGATCTGGTTCGCCCACTGCGCGCGCTGCTGCGGAGAGTCCGGTACCTCGTCGTCGAGCTGCTGCTGGTAGGAGAACGCCTGCCGCACGTTCCGCTTCGCGGTCGCGACGGCCTCGGCGAAGGGCTTCGCCGCGTCCTCGCCGAACTGTGCCGTGGCGAAGCCGACCTCCTGCTCGGCCGTCCGGAGCTCGTCGTCGATGGTGACCAGCGCCGCGCCCGCCTTGCGCTCGAGCCCGGCGAGGGACGCCTCCTGCGCTCGTGCGGCCTCGGCGGTGCGTCGCTTGTTGCGGGTGCGGATCACCATGACGGCGACGACCGCACCGACGACGACCACGAGCAGCAGGACCCACAGCCAGGTGAGGTCCGGCGGGGCCTGCGAGGAGACGAGTCCGTCCGCGAGGGCGACGGCGGCGCCCGCCCAGTCGCCGTCCCGCAGCTGCGGGACGGCGTCCTGCTGGTAGGCGGACTCGACGTCGCTGCTCGACAGTGCGGTCGCGTTCGTCTGCTGGATGTCGGCGATCCGGTCGTCGACCGCCACGGAGAGCACGATCGCGTCGGAGTCGATCTGGTTGCGCTCCATCAGGGCGTCACCCCAGGCGGCGTGGTCGGTCGGGTTCGTGAAGGTCGGCACGTAGACCACGTAGAGCTGCGTCTGCGTCCGGTCGTAGAGGTCCTGGACCGCCCGTTCGACCTGGGTCCGCTGACCGCTGCTGAGGGCACCGGCCTCGTCGACCACGTAGGCGCCGCCCAGGTCGACCGGGTCCGTCGCGTGGGCTGCTGCGGTGGGCGTGATCACGAGTCCGGCCGCGAGGAGCACGGCACCGATCCGACCCACGGCGCGTGTGATCGCCGAGCGGGCGCCGCGGACGGCCGCGTGGGGGCCTTCGCGATGCCGACCGAGCGCCCGAGGGGCCGATCCATCGTCGGTGCGCGATCCGTGGTGAGCCGCTCGCATCCGTCCTCCATCCGTCGTCCGGGAGCCCACGTTGCGCCCCCGACGGCCCCCGCACGGGCGCCGTCGCCCCGATGCTATCCAGAGCACGCACACAGCGGGTGGATCCTCGGACGACCCCCGGCGACGTCGGTCATGTGGAGGACTTGTACCCCGGACCGGGGTATGGTGGAGGCCATCGTTCGACGACGAGCGGAAGGGGAAAGCGATGGAGCGTACGACGAGCACCGAGGTCGTCCCACTGGAGGACGGCTACCACCGCGTCTCGACACCGGCGAGCGGTGTCATCGGCTTCGTCCGTGAGCAGGACGGCCGCTACGAGGTCCTCCGGGGCCGGGTCCGACAGGCCACGCGCTCCGAGGGCGCCTACAGCACCATGAACGTCGCGCTCATCGCGCTCACGCACGCCTGAGCCCGCGCCGGGTCCGCGGCGACCGCTCCAGCCTCGCGCTGACGTGGAGGCGCGGAGACGCTGACGCGGAGGCGCAGTGGCCGGCTTCGACCGCGTCAGCTGCCGGGACGGGTGAGCACCTCGACGCCGTCCTCGGTGATCGCGACGGTGTGCTCGGTGTGCGCGGTCCTCGCCCCCGTCGCGCTCCGCAGCGTCCACCCGTCGGGATCGGTGACGAGCTCGTCCGTGTCCGCCATCACCCAGGGCTCGAGCGCGAGGAGCAGCCCCGGTCGCAGGGTGTAGCCGCGCCCCGGCCGACCCGTGTTCGCCACGTGCGGGTCCTGGTGCATCGTCGAGCCGATGCCGTGCCCGCCGAACTCGGTGTTCACGGGGTAGCCCGCGGCGGTGAGGACCTCGCCGATGGCGTGCGACACGTCCCCGGTCCGGACGCCGGGGCCCGCGGCGGCGATGCCGGCGGCCAGCGCCCGTTCGGTGGCGTCGATCAGGGCGGTGTCCGCCGGGTCGGCGCGCCCGACGACGAAGCTGATCGCCGCGTCGGCGGCGATCCCGTCCAGGGTCACCGCGAGGTCCAGGGTGAGCAGGTCGCCGTCGGCGAGCTCGCGGTCGTGCGGCAGGCCGTGCAGCACCGCGTCGTTCACCGCGGTGCAGACGTGGTGACCGAAGGGGCCACGACCGAACGAGGGGGCGTAGTCGACGTAGCAGGAGACCGCGCCGGCGTCCTCGATCATCGTCCGGGTCCACCCGTCCACCTCGAGCAGGTTCGTGCCGACCGTCGTCCGCTCCCGGAGGGTCTGCAGGATCGTGCCGACGAGGGCGCCGGTGCGGCGGGCCCGGTCGACCTCGGCTGGAGAGAGGATCTCGATCATGCCGATGATCGTACCGGTATTGTCTGGCCGGTACTAGTATCGGCGCCATGGTCCGACTCCCGCTGAGCCCCGCCGAGCTGGAACGCGGTCGCCGGCTCGGCGCACTGCTCCGTCGCGCTCGGGGTGAGCGCTCGATCCTCGACGTCGCCCTCGATGCGGGCGTGTCGCCCGAGACCCTGCGGAAGATCGAGACCGGTCGCATCGCGACGCCGTCGTTCGCCACGATCGCCGCGGTCGCGAGCGTCGTTCGACTGTCGCTCGACGCGCTCTGGGACGAGGTGCACCCCGAGGCGGAACGGGTGGCCCCGGACCGGGCGACGCACCCCGTGCACGAGGAGAGCCCCCGGCGATGACGCCGGGGGCTCGATGTGCCCCCAGGAGGATTCGAACCTCCGCCCCTGCCTCCGGAGGGCAGTGCTCTATCCCCTGAGCTATGGGGGCTCGTGGGTGAGATCAACCGTAGCAGGTAACGCGAGCCGGTCCCGACAGCGCGTGTCGCGTCCGTGTCGCGACCGCCGTCGGACGGGAGGCGCGGCACGGGCCCGCACCGTGCCTCCCGTCCGGCTGCGGTGCCGTCAGCCCGCCGGGCTGGCAGACGCGGACGGCAGCAGCACGGAGCGCACCGCGTCCACGACGGGCTGCGCCCCGCCGGGCTCGGTGTACAGCGTCGACTCGGTGGTGACCCAGTACGGATCCGGGAAGGCGTCCGCGCGGCCGACGCCGTCGTCCAGCGCGTAGTAGCCCTCGACGCGGTAGGTCGGGACGGACCCACCGCGCTCGTAGAGGGCGTCCTTGAGCGTCGTGAGCGACTTCTCAGGCAGGTGCGCCACGGCGAGCGTGATCGTCGTCGACGGGTCGTCGGTGGCGACGAGGTGGCAGACCCGGCCGCGCTGGCGGGCGATCGTCGCGGCCGGCGTGCCCTTCGCGGGCGTCCAGGTCGTGTCCTGCTCGAAGGTCTTGCCGTAGACGGCGAGGACGCTCGTGGGCAGCAGCTCGGCGCACGTCTGCCGCACGGCGGTGCCGATCGGGGTGGCGCTCGCGCTCGGGGCCGCGTCGTCGGACCCGCCCGTGCAGCCGGACAGGGCGACGGCGGCGGACACGGAGAGCAGGGCGACGGTGATCGCCCGGACACGGCTGCGGGAGGTCATCCAGCCATGATGCTGCACGCCGTCCGGCACCGGCCCGCGAGGCACCTGGGCGTCCCGGTAGACTCGACCCTCGTGACTCCTGCCGAACTCTCCGCCGCGTACCTGTCGATCCTGACCGGGATCGTCGAGCGACGAGGCGCGTCCGACACCGTGACCATCGGGGAGTCCCACGTGGCCCTCGAGCGGCCGAAGAACCGTGCGCACGGCGACTGGGCCTCGAACGCGGCGATGCAGCTCGCGAAGCGCCTCGGTACGAACCCGCGCGAGCTCGCGACCGAGATCGCCGGCGAGCTGACCGAGCTCGACGGTGTCGCGTCCGTCGACGTCGCCGGCCCCGGCTTCATCAACATCACGCTCGAGGCCGCCGCCGCCGGTGAGATCGCCCGCACGATCGTCGACCAGGCCGACGCGTTCGGACACGGCGACCTGTACGAGGGCGTGTCCATCGACCTCGAGTTCGTGTCCGCGAACCCGACCGGTCCGATCCACATGGGCGGTGTGCGCTGGGCCGCCGTCGGTGACTCGCTCGCCCGCGTGTTCGAGGCGCAGGGCGGCCTCGTCACCCGTGAGTACTACTTCAACGACCACGGCGCACAGATCGACCGCTTCGCCCGGTCGCTCGTCGCCTCGGCGCTGGGGGAGCCCACGCCGGAGGACGGCTACGGCGGTGCCTACATCGGCGAGATCGCCGCGCGGGTCATCGCGACGCTGCCCGCCGGCACCGACGTGCGTGACCTGCCGCGCGACGAGGCGCAGGAGCTGTTCCGCCGCGAGGGCGTCGAGTTCATGTTCGCCGACATCAAGTCCTCGCTGCACGACTTCGGCGTGGACTTCGACGTCTACTTCCACGAGAACTCGCTGCACGAGTCGAAGGCCGTCGAGCGGGCCATCGAGCGGCTGCAGTCCCTCGGCAAGATGTACGAGGCCGAGGGTGCGCTCTGGCTCCGCACGACCGACTTCGGCGACGACCGCGACCGCGTCGTGATCAAGTCCGACGGGCAGCCGGCGTACATCGCGGGCGACCTGGCGTACTACCTCGACAAGCGCGAGCGCGGGTTCGAGCGCAACCTCATCATGCTCGGCGCGGACCACCACGGCTACGTCGGTCGCATGATGGCGATGTGCGCGGCGTTCGGTGACGAGCCCGGCAAGAACCTCGAGATCCTCATCGGCCAGATGGTGAACCTGCTCAAGGACGGCCAGCCCTTCCGCATGTCGAAGCGCAACGGCACGATCGTGTCGATGGAGGACCTCGTCGACGCCGTGGGTGTCGACGCCGGTCGCTACGCCCTCGTGCGGTTCGCGAGCGACACCTCGATCGACATCGACCTCGACCTGCTCACCAAGCGCACCAACGACAACCCGGTCTTCTACGTGCAGTACGCCCACGCCCGCACGCAGTCGGTCGCCCGCAACGCTGCGGCCTCGGGCGTGGACCGCTCCGCGTTCGACGCGTCCCTGCTCACGCACGAGACGGAGAGCGCCCTCCTCGGAGCCCTCGCCGAGTACCCGCGCGTGGTGCGCCAGGCCGCGGAGCTCCGCGAGCCGCACCGCATCGCGCGGTACATCGAGCAGCTCGCCGGGCTGTACCACCGCTGGTACGACTCCTGCCGGGTGACGCCGCTCGGCGACGAGGCCGTGTCGGACCTGCACCGCACGCGCCTGTGGCTGAACGACGCGACCGGGCAGGTCGTCCGCAACGGTCTCGGCCTGCTCGGGGTGAGCGCGCCCGAGCGCATGTAGCGCGGCGCGCGGCGCGCGCTTGCGCGGCGTCGCGTCGCGTCGCGTCGCGTCGAACCACGTTCTCGACATCGAACCAGGCGATCCGCCTGGTTCGATGTCGTTTCAATGGTTCGTCGCCGGCGCGCCCTGCACGCGTCCGCACAACCGGAAGCACGTCGCGCCAGGTGATCACGTGGCGCGACGTGCTTCCGCTCGTGCGCGAGCACGTCGCGCTGCGGCGCGCCCCGCCCGCCGCAGCGCGCACACCGGGCGCACACCGCGCCTCCAGGCCGGCTGCGGGGAGCACCTGGCAGGGTGGGACGCATGTCCGTCGCCACCGAGCCCTCCCGGAAGCGCCGTCGCTGGCCCGTCGTCCTCGTCGTCCTGGTGCTCGTGCTCGCCGCGCTCGTCGTCGTCGCGGAGTTCGTGCTCCGGGGCGTCGTCGACCGGATCATCGCCGACCAGGTCGAGCAGTCCCTCCCGGAGGGCGCCACCGGCGAGGTCACCGCACACGCCGAGGGCATCGTCGTCCCGCAGCTGCTCGCCGGCACGCTCGACCGGGTCGACATCACCTCGGACCGGCTGACCGTCGACGGGGTCCCGCTGGCCGCCGACGTCACCGCTCGCGACGTCCCGGTGGACGGCAAGGGCGACGTGCACGACGTCGACGGCCACGTCACCCTCGCCGCGACGAGCGTGCAGGACCTGGCGAAGTACAGCCCGCTGTTCGAGCGGCTCCGGCTCGTCGACGGCGGCGTCGAGCTGTCCGGTTCGACCGCGGTGCTCGGGTACGACATCGGCTACGCGGCCACCGGCGACGTGGTGGCGCAGCAGGACGGCCGTGGCGTCACGATCACCCCGCAGAGCGTCCGCATCACGAACTCGGACCTCGGCCTGAAGGTCGACCGCATCCCCGGCGTCACGGGCGTCCCGGTGCAGGTCTGCACGGCGCAGTTCCTGCCCGAGCAGCTCCGGGTCCGGTCCGTCGACGTGACCTCCGCCGAGGCCACCGTCCGGGTCACCGCCGACTCGCTGCCGCTGACCGAGCAGGGCCTGCGCACGGTCGGCGACTGCGGCTGACGCCGTCGATCCCGGCGCGTCACCACCGCGGTCGACGGGCGTAACACCGGCCTGGAGGCCCGTGGCGGCTCGGTAGGATCGGGTCCCGTGAGCGCCAACCCCCTTGCCCCGCCGCGGCTGCGGTTCCCCGCCGACGCCTCCGCGCTGACCGCGCGCATCTGGCCGGCCTCGGCCACGCGGACGGACGACGGTGAGCTCGCCGTCGGCGGCATCACGGCGTCGGACCTGGTCGCCCGGTTCGGTTCCCCGCTCTACGTCGTCGACGAGCGGGACGTCCAGGCACGCGCGTCGAGGGTCCGCACGGCCTTCACCGAGGCGTTCGCCCGCATCGGCACGCGGGCCCACGTGTACTACGCCGCCAAGGCGTTCTTCACGACCCAGGTCGCCGCGTGGATGACCGAGGCCGGACTGCGGTTGGACGTGTGCACCGCCGGTGAGCTCGCCGTCGCGCTGGCCGGGGGAGCGGACCCCGCGCTGCTCGGCTTCCACGGCAACGACAAGTCGGACGCCGAGATCGCCCGCGCGGTCGAGGTCGGCCTCGGCACGATCGTCCTCGACAGCCACGAGGAGATCGGCCGCGTCGCGCGTGCCGCCGCCGACGCCGGCACGGTCCAGCGCGTGCGCATCCGGATCAACAGCGGCGTGCACGCCTCGACGCACGAGTACCTCGCCACGGCGCGTGAGGACCAGAAGTTCGGCATCCCCCTGAGCGAGGCCGTCGCCGCCGCGGCGGCGGTCCGGGCAGAGCCGTCGCTCGCCTTCGTCGGGCTCCACTCGCACATCGGGTCCCAGATCTTCGACGAGTCCGGGTTCCGTGAGGCAGCTCGGCGACTGATGGACGTGCACGCCGAACTCGTGGCGACGGGTCCGGTCCCGGAGCTGAACCTCGGCGGCGGGTGGGGCATCGACTACACCGAGGCAGACGAGGCGTTCGCGCCCGAGGACGTCGCCGAGGCCCTCGCCACGATCGTCGCCGACGCCTGCACCGAGCGGGGCATCCCCGTCCCGGAGATCGCCGTCGAGCCCGGTCGCTACATCGTCGGCCCGGCCGGCACCACGCTGTACCGCGTCGGCACCGTCAAGCCCGTCTCGCTGGAGACCGAGGACGGCTCCTCGGCGACCCGCACCTACGTGTCGGTCGACGGCGGCATGAGCGACAACGCCCGTCCGGCGCTGTACGGCGCCGACTACACGGCCCGGCTCGCCCGCAGCTCGGACGCCCCGGCGGTGCTGACCCGGGTCGTCGGCAAGCACTGCGAGTCGGGCGACATCGTCGTGAACGACGAGTACCTGCCGGGCGACGTGCACCGCGGTGACCTGCTCGCCGTCGCGGCGACCGGTGCCTACTGCTGGTCCCTCGCCAGCAACTACAACCACGTGGGCCGTCCGCCGGTCGTCGCGGTCGCGGACGGCGCAGCCCGTATCCTCGTCCGTGGCGAGTCGATCGACGACCTGCTCGCCCGCGACACGGGGGTCGTCGCCGGCTGACGCCGCTGACCCCGACCCGACCGGGCTGCCGCCCGCCCCACAGGAATGCGCACCACATGATCGAATACCGCAACGTCCGCGTCGCGCTGCTCGGAGCCGGCTCCGTCGGTTCCCAGGTGGCGCGCCTGCTCCTCGAGCACGGCGACGAGCTGGCCTCGCGCGCGGGTGCCGGACTCGAGCTCGTCGGCATCGCGGTGCGGGACCTCGACGCTCCGCGCGACGTGGACCTGCCGAAGGAGCTCTTCACGACGGACGCGCAGTCGCTCATCCTCGGCGCGGACATCGTCGTCGAGCTGATCGGCGGCATCGAGCCCGCGCGCACGCTGGTGCTCCAGGCGCTGCAGTCCGGTGCGGACGTCGTCACCGGCAACAAGGCGCTCCTCGCCACGCACGGCCCCGAGCTCTTCGCCGCGGCGGAGCAGGTCGGCGCACAGCTCTACTACGAGGCCGCGGTCGCCGGCGCGATCCCGATCATCCGGCCGCTGCACGACTCGCTCGCGGGCGACCGCATCGAGCGGATCATGGGCATCGTCAACGGCACGACGAACTTCATCCTCGACCTGATGGACCGCGAGGGCTCGACCTTCGAGGCGGCCCTCGCGACCGCCACGGAGCTCGGGTACGCCGAGGCCGACCCGACCGCCGACGTCGAGGGCTACGACGCCGCGCAGAAGGCCGCCATCCTCGCCTCGCTCGCGTTCCACACCTCCGTGCCCCTGGCCGCCGTGCACCGCGAGGGCATCACCGCCGTCACGATCGAGCAGGTCCGCGCCGCGCGGAAGGCCGGCTACGTCGTGAAGATCCTGGCGACCGCCGAGCGCCTGACCGACGAGGACGGCGTCGAGGGCGTCAGCGCCCGTGTCTACCCGGCGCTCGTGCCGGAGTCGCACCCGCTCGCCAGTGTGCACGGGGCGAAGAACGCCGTGTTCGTCGAGGCCGAGGCCGCCGGCGACCTGATGTTCTACGGCGCCGGTGCCGGTGGCGTCGAGACCGCGTCGGCCGTGCTCGGCGACCTGGTGTCCGCCGCCCGTCGTCACGTCATCGGCGGCCCCGGCATCGCGGAGTCGACCCAGTCGGCGCTGCCGGTCTTCCCGATCGGGACGGTCCGCACCCGCTACCAGATCACGCTGCACGTGGCCGACGCCCCCGGCGTGCTGTCCACCGTCGCCGGCGTCCTGGCGAAGCACGGCGTGAGCGTCGAGACCGTCGAGCAGTCCGCCGCGACCGACCCGGGCGACGGCACGGCCGGCACCGCGAACCTCGTCATCGGGACGCACCTCGCCCGCGAGTCCGACCTGGCCGCCACGGTCGTCGCGCTCCGGAGCGAGGACGTCGTCGTCGAGATCACCAGCGTCCTGCGGGTGGTCGGGGCCTAGCCCCGCACCGTCAGCAACCCGACTGCACAACACCGAACAAGGAGAGCCTGATGGCCCACCAGTGGCAGGGAGTCCTGCGCGAGTACGCCGACCGTCTCGACGTCACCGAGGCGACGCCCGTCGTCACCCTCGGCGAGGGCGGCACGCCGCTCATCCCGGCCCGACGCCTGTCGGAGCGCACCGGCGCGGACGTGTACGTCAAGTTCGAGGGCATGAACCCGACCGGGTCGTTCAAGGACCGCGGCATGACGATGGCGATCTCGAAGGCCGTCGAGCACGGCGCGAAGGCCGTCATCTGCGCGTCGACCGGCAACACCAGCGCCTCGGCGGCCGCCTACGCCACGCACGCGGGCATCACCGCCGCGGTGCTCGTGCCCGAGGGCAAGATCGCGATGGGCAAGCTCAGCCAGGCCGTCGCGCACGACGCCCAGCTGCTGCAGGTGCAGGGCAACTTCGACGACTGCCTCGACATCGCGCGCGACCTCGCCGCCAACTACCCGGTGCACCTGGTCAACTCGGTGAACAACGACCGCATCGAGGGACAGAAGACCGCCGCGTTCGAGGTCGTCGACGTGCTGGGCGACGCCCCGGACTTCCACTTCCTGCCGGTCGGCAACGCGGGCAACTACACCGCGTACTCCCGCGGCTACCGCGAGGACGTCGCCGCGGGCCGCTCGACGCGGATGCCGCGCATGTTCGGCTTCCAGGCCGCCGGCTCCGCCCCGATCGTCTCCGGCGAGGTCGTCCGCCACCCGGACACCATCGCCTCCGCCATCCGCATCGGCAACCCGGCGTCGTGGCAGTACGCGCTCGAGGCGCGTGACGAGACCGACGGCTACTTCGGTGCCATCACCGACGAGGGCATCCTCGCCGCGCACCGCATCCTGTCCGCCGAGGTCGGGGTCTTCGTCGAGCCCGCGTCGGCCATCGGCGTCGCCGGGCTGCTCGAGCGTGCGGACGCCGGTGTCGTGCCGCAGGGCGCGAAGGTCGTCATCACGGTGACCGGCCACGGCCTGAAGGACCCGCAGTGGGCCCTCCGCACGGAGGACGGCGGCGAGGTCGCACCGACGAGCGTCCCGGTCGACACGAAGTCGGTCGCCGAGGTGCTCGGACTGGTCGGCTCCGCGTGAGCGTCGACCGCTCGTCCGGACCGGGGGAGGGCGTGACCGCCCGCAGCGCTGTACCGGCCGGACGGGCGGTCCGTGTGCGGGTCCCGGCGACCTCCGCGAACCTCGGCCCGGGCTTCGACTCGCTCGGGCTGGCGCTGTCGGTCTACGACGAGGTGGTCGTCCGCGTCCGCCCGGAGCCCGGCGCGACCGTGATCGTCGAGGGCGTCGGTGCCGGTGAGGTCGCCACCGACGAGTCGAACCTCGTGGTGCAGGCCGTTCGTCGTGGCCTCGAGCACGCCGGTGTGGAGCAGCCCGGACTCGAGCTGCACGCCGTGAACGCGATCGCGCACGGCCGCGGCATGGGCTCGTCGGCCGCCGCCATCGTCGCCGGGCTGATGGCGGCCCGCGGCCTGCTCGAAGGGGTCGTCGACCTCGACGCGTCGACCCTGCTCACCCTGGCCACCGAGATGGAGGGCCACCCCGACAACGTCGCTCCGGCGCTCTTCGGTGGTCTGACGATCGCGTGGATGACCGCCGAGGGTCCCGCGGTCAAGCGCCTGCTGGTGCACCGAGGCGTCTCGCCGGTGGTCTTCGTGCCGACGTCGACGCTCTCGACGAAGCTCGCGCGGTCCCTGCAGCCCGCGAGCGTGCCGCACGAGGACGCCGCGTTCAACGTGTCGCGCTCGGCGCTGCTCGTCGCCGCCCTCATCCAGAGCCCGGAGCTGCTGCTCGCCGCGACCGAGGACCGGCTGCACCAGTCGTACCGTGCGAGCGCCATGCCGGAGACCGACGCACTGATCGGTCTGCTGCGGCAGCACGGGCTCGCCGCGGTGGTCTCCGGCGCCGGGCCGAGCCTGCTCGTGCTGGGCAGCGACCCGGCACAGCGCCTCACCGCGGCCGACCTGGTGGCGCGACACGCGCAGTCCGACTGGCGGGCGCTCATGCTGGCCGTGGACCTCGGTGGTGCTACAGTGGTGCCGCACTCGGCGCTCGAAGCCGATCCAGCGTAGGCGCACAGACCGATCCGAACCGGATCCGTCGGCGCTGGCGCAGGGTCCGGTGCGCGGGGGCACTCTCTTTCAGATCACCGAATCCCGGTCCGTCGTCTGAACGGCGGTCGCAGCGCACCCATGCGCCGGGACGGTGGAAACTCTCCGCGTTCTGCGGTTCGAAAGGAAACACCGACCTTGACGAACGTCAACGACTCCACCCCGGTGGAGATCCCCAGCGACCTGCGCGCGCTCCGTCTCCCGGAGCTCCAGCGCATCGCCTCCTCGCTCGGCATCACGGGGCTCTCGAAGCTCCGCAAGGGCGACCTCATCGCGTCGATCGAGGACAAGCGCCTCGCGACCGACGACGCCGCCCCCGCTGCCGAGACGCCGGCCGACGAGGCACCCGCCGCCGCGGAGGCCGCACCCGCGGCGCAGGAGACCCCCGCCGAGCAGCCGACGCTGGCCGCACCGGCGACCTCGCCGGCCGCCGACGACGCCGCAGCCGACCAGACGGAGTCGGCTCCGGAGCCCCGCGGTCGCCGCTCGCGCCGCGCCTCCTCGGCCGGCACGGTGAACACCGCGCAGACCTCGGCCGCGGAGCACACGAACCACGGGCACACCGGCACCGAGGACCTGCTCGCGGGGCTCGACCAGGTCCGTGCCGAGAAGGACGCGGAGGAGGCCGCGCAGTCCGGTCGCCGCCGCGGCCGCCGCGGGAACCAGGACGCCGGCCAGCAGGACGGCGGCCAGCAGCGGGACGGCGCCGAGCAGGCCGCTGCCCCCGAGACCGACGAGGCGACCGGCGCGCAGCCGACCTCGGCGACGGACCAGGGCGACCAGGCCGACCAGCAGGGCGAGGGCGGTTCGCGCCGCGGACGTCGCAGCCGTGGTCGCGGTCGTGGCCGCGGGCAGAACGCCGAGGGCACCGAACAGCAGAGCGGTGACCAGCAGGGCGGCCAGCAGAACGGCGGCCAGCAGAACGGCGGCCAGGCGAACGCCGGCCAGCAGAACGGTCAGCAGCAGAAGCAGAACGGCAAGCAGGACGAGCAGAAGTCCGGCGACGCGAAGCAGGACGACCGTCAGCCGAAGCAGAACGGCCAGCAGAAGCAGAACGGCCAGCAGCAGAACGCCCAGCAGCAGCAGCAGCAGCACGCCGACGAGGCCGAGGCCGGCCGCGGTCGTCGTCAGCGTGACCGCAAGCGCGGCCGCGGCGGCCAGAACGACGAGTTCGAGCCGGAGATCACCGAGGACGACGTCCTCATCCCGATCGCGGGCATCCTCGACGTCCTCGACAACTACGCGTTCGTCCGCACGACCGGCTACCTGCCGGGACCGAGCGACGTCTACGTGTCCCTCGGCCAGGTGAAGAAGTACCACCTGCGCAAGGGCGACGCGATCGTCGGTGCGATCAAGCAGCCGCGCGACAACGAGCAGCAGGCGCGCCAGAAGTACAACGCGCTCGTCAAGGTGGACTCGGTCAACGGCCAGACCGCGGACGAGGCAGCGGCCCGTGTCGAGTTCCACGACCTGACCCCGCTGTACCCGAACGAGCGTCTCCGCCTCGAGACCGAGCCGGCGAAGCTCAGCACGCGCATCATCGACCTGGTCGCACCGATCGGCAAGGGTCAGCGCGGCCTCATCGTCTCGCCGCCCAAGGCCGGCAAGACCGTCGTGCTGCAGGCCATCGCCAACGCGATCGCCAAGAACAACCCCGAGGCGCACCTCATGGTCGTGCTCGTGGACGAGCGGCCCGAAGAGGTCACCGACATGCAGCGCTCGGTGAAGGGCGAGGTCATCGCCTCGACCTTCGACCGTCCGGCGGAGGACCACACCACGGTCGCCGAGCTCGCCATCGAGCGTGCGAAGCGCCTGGTCGAGCTGGGCCACGACGTCGTCGTGCTCCTCGACTCGATCACCCGTCTCGGCCGCGCCTACAACCTGGCGACGCCGGCCTCCGGCCGCGTGCTCTCCGGTGGTGTCGACTCGGCGGCCCTGTACCCGCCGAAGCGGTTCTTCGGCGCTGCGCGCAACATCGAGGACGGCGGCTCGCTGACCATCCTCGCCACCGCGCTCGTCGAGACCGGCTCCAAGATGGACGAGGTCATCTTCGAGGAGTTCAAGGGCACCGGCAACATGGAGCTCCGCCTCAACCGGCACCTCGCAGACAAGCGGATCTTCCCGGCCGTCGACATCAACGCCTCCGGCACCCGGCGCGAGGAGCAGCTCCTCTCCGCCGACGAGGTCAAGATCACGTGGCGCCTGCGCCGTGCCCTCGCCGGGCTCGACCCGCAGCAGGCGCTCGACGTCGTCCTCCGCAACCTCAAGGAGACGCAGTCGAACGTCGAGTTCCTGGTCCAGGTGCAGAAGTCGGTCCCCACGACCGGCGGTCGCCACGACGGCCACCAGGAGTAACGCGTGTTCGAGTCGGTGGCCGGGCTGCTGGCGGAACACGAGGACCTGACGCAGCAGCTGTCGGACCCCGCGCTCCACGCCGATGCGGCCCGCGCGAAGAAGGTGAACCGGCGGTACGCCGAGCTCAACCAGATCAAGGCCGCGTACGAGGCCTGGCAGGCGGCGGGGGACGACCTCGCCGCCGCCCAGGAGCTCGCCCGCGAGGACGAGGCGTTCGCGGACGAGGTCCCGGCGCTCCAGGAGCAGCTGTCGGAGCGCCAGGAGCGACTCCGCCGGCTGCTCATCCCGCGGGACCCGGACGACGGCCGCGACGTCATCATGGAGATCAAGGGCGGTGAGGGCGGTGAGGAGTCGGCGCTCTTCGCGGCCGACCTCCTCCGCATGTACTCGCACTACGCCGAGACGAAGGGCTGGAAGGTCGAGCTCCTCGAGCGGACCGAGAGCGACCTCGGCGGCTACAAGGACGTGCAGGTCGCGATCAAGTCGAACGCGACCGACCCGTCCCAGGGCGTCTGGGCGCACCTGAAGTACGAGGGCGGTGTGCACCGGGTGCAGCGCGTGCCGGCGACCGAGTCGCAGGGACGCATCCACACCTCGACCACCGGCGTGCTGGTGTTCCCCGAGGTGGACGAGCCCGAGGAGGTCCAGATCAACCAGAACGACCTCAAGATCGACGTCTACCGGTCGTCCGGCCCCGGCGGGCAGTCGGTCAACACGACCGACTCCGCAGTCCGCATCACCCACCTGCCCACGGGCATCACGGTGGCGATGCAGAACGAGAAGTCCCAGCTGCAGAACCGTGAGGCCGGCATGCGCGTCCTGCGCGCCCGCATCCTCGCGCGACAGCAGGAGGAGCTCGACGCCATCGCCTCGGACGCGCGCAAGTCGCAGATCCGCGGCATGGACCGTTCGGAGCGCATCCGCACGTACAACTTCCCGGAGAACCGCATCGCGGACCACCGCACCGGGTACAAGGCGTACGACCTGGACCGCGTGATGAACGGTGCGCTCGAGCCCGTCGTCCGGTCCGCCATCCAGGCGGACGAAGAGGCACGCCTGGCCGCCATCGGCGACCAGGACGCCTAGGCCCGGTCTGGAGGCACGGATCACCTCCGACAGTCGTCCCACGTCCGCAGCGGATCGCCTCCTCGACGAGGCGACCGCTGCGCTCGTCGCGCGCGGTGTCCCGACCCCGCGCGTCGACGCCGAACTCCTGCTCGCCTGGGCGACCGACACGTCGCGGGGTGCCGTGCAGGCCCGTGCCCTGACGGGCGGCGCCATCGCGGCGGAGCACGTCGAGCGCTTCCGGTACGCCGTCGCCCGTCGCACCACCCGCGAGCCGCTGCAGCACATCACGGGCGAGGCGCACTTCCGGGCGCTGACGCTGTCCGTCGGGCCGGGCGTCTTCGTGCCCCGGCCGGAGACCGAGGGCGTCGTGCAGTTCGGCATCGACGCACTGCGTGCGACCGCGGTGGCCGAGCCGGTGGCGGTGGACCTCGGCTCCGGCAGCGGGGCGATCGCCGTCGCGATGGACACCGAGGTGCCGAACGCCCTCGTCTACGCGGTCGAGCGGTCACCCGAGGCGCTGCCCTGGACCCGGCGCAACATCGACGCGCACGGCGGCACCGTCCGACTGGTCGAGGGCGACCTCGCCGACGCGCTCCCGGAGCTCGACGGCACGGTCTCGGTCGTCGTCTCGAACCCGCCGTACGTCCCCGACGACATGGTGCCCGTCGACCCCGAGGTCCGCGACCACGACCCGGCGCTCGCGCTGTACGGGGGACTCGACGGGCTCGACGCCGTCCGGGCACTCACCGACACCGCCTGGCGGCTACTCGTCCCGGGAGGGCTCCTCGTCATCGAGCACGCCGAGCAGCAGGGCGCCGGCGTGCGCGACGTGCTCGCACGGCGGGGGTTCCGGTCCCCGGAGACGCACGTCGACCTGACGGGGCGCGACCGCACGACCACCGCCACCCGCTAGGCGGGGTGGCTCCGGGCCTCCCGGCCGTCGTCCCGGTGCCCGCACGACGCGACCTCGGCGGAGCTGCGCAGCGGTACAGCGCTGCGAGGAACCGCGCTCGTCGCTTGTCGCGGACGTGACGGGTCAGGCGGTGGCGACCCGCTGCTGGGCTGCGACGAAGGCGCGGACCGCTCTGCGCAGGTCGGTGTGCTCCTCGACCAGGACCGCGTGGATGCCGAGGAAGCGGGCCGCCTCGACGTTGACCGGCATGTCGTCGGCGAAGAACGCGCGCTCGGCGGGCACACCGTGGTGCGCGAGCGCCCGTTCGAACACCTCGGGCTCGGGCTTGCGCGCGCCGAAGTTGCTCGTCGTGTCCAGGTGCTCGCCGAAGAGCGGCGGCAACGACGGTGCCCACCTCCCGATCCACCGGCCCGCGAGCGGACCGTTGTTCGTGAGCAGGCCGACACGGCCGTGCTCGGACGCGATCCGGACGGCCTCGATGCGCTCGGGCAGCTCGGTCATCGCCGCGCCGCGGATGCGCGCCCAGTCCGCCTCGGGCACCGCACACCCCATCGCCTCGGCGAAGGCGGCGAGGTAGGTGTCCCCGTCGGGGAAGTGCCCGGCCTCGGCACGGGACTCGTGGCCGCAGTCCCACCAGCGTCGGCGGAGCTCCTCGAAGGAGTGTCCGGTGTACTCACCGAGGGCCGCCATCCGGACCCGCCAGTCGTACCGGACGAGCACGTCGTCCATGTCGAAGAGGAACAGGAGTCGGGGCGCGGGCGTCTCGTTCACGATGCCGTCCATTGTGTCGCACTATCATCGTCGAGTCATGGCCTCCCGATACGACTGCACCGACCCCGACGGGCTCCTGACCGGGATGCGGCTCGCACGTGCCGCCCTCGGCCGGGGAGAACTCGTCGTCGTCCCGACCGACACCGTCTACGGCGTCGCGGCGGACGCCTTCAGCGCGACCGCCGTCCAGCGCCTGCTCGACGCCAAGGGCCGCACCCGCCAGTCGCCGCCCCCGGTGCTGATCCCCGGACCGCCGACGCTCGAGGCGTTGGCGACCGAGATCCCGCAGCAGGTCCGCGACCTGGTCGACGAGTTCTGGCCCGGCGGGCTCACCGTCATCCTGCGCGCGCAACCGTCGCTGGACTGGGACCTGGGGGAGACCCGGGGGACCGTCGCGCTCCGCATGCCGGACTCGCGCATCGCCCTCGAGCTGCTGCAGGAGGTCGGACCGCTCGCGGTCTCCTCCGCGAACTCGACCGGTGACCCTGCCGCGATGGACGTGGACCGGGCCGAGTCGATGCTCGGCGACAGCGTGTCGGTCTACCTCGACGGGGGACCGCTCGCGGTGCACGACGGCTTCGCCGCCTCGACCGGGTCGACCATCGTCGACGCGACCGGCCTCTCGACCGGCGGGAAGCTGACGATCGTCCGACACGGGGTGATCGCCGACGAGGACATCGTCCGGGTCGTCGGAGCCGACCTCGTCACGTGAAGTACTACCTGCTCGCCGGGGCCATCGCGGCCGTGGTGAGCTTCGTCTGCAGCTGGGCCGTGTGGAAGCTCGGCCTGCGCTACGGCTGGTACCCGAAGGTCCGCGAGCGCGACGTGCACCGCACGCCCACACCGCGGCTCGGCGGGATCGCGATGTACCTCGGCGTGATCGTGTCGCTGCTGGCGGCCTGGTTCCTCTTCCCCTCCATCGCGGGGACCGACTACTTCCGGCTCGTGTTCTCGGAACCCGGGCGCGTGATCGCGGTGCTCGCGGGTGCGACGATCATCGTGGTGCTCGGTGTCGCCGACGACATCTGGGACCTCGACTGGATGACGAAGCTCGCCGGGCAGATCATCGCTGCGGGGATCCTGGCTTGGCAGGGCGTGGCGATCGTGTCGCTGCCGATCGGCAACACGCTCGGGGTCGGGTCGTCCTACATGAGCCTGATCTTCACCGTGCTCGCCGTCGTGCTCGTGATGAACGCCGTCAACTTCATCGACGGTCTGGACGGCCTGGTCGCCGGGGTCGCGATCATCGCCGGCGGCGTGTTCTTCCTCTACACGTTCTTCATCAACCGCGTGGTCGTGCAGACGGAGTTCTTCTTCAACCTGCCCTCGTTGCTCACGGCGGTGCTCGTCGGTGCCTGCACGGGGTTCCTCGTCCTCAACTGGCACCCGGCGAAGCTCTTCATGGGCGACGCCGGCGCGCTGCTCGTCGGGTTCCTGATGGCCACGAGCGCCGTGTCCGTGACGGGCAACATCGACCCCGCGGTCATCTCGACACGCCAGGCCCTGCTGCCGGCGTTCATCCCGATCCTGCTGCCCTTCGCGATCCTGATCGTGCCGATCCTCGACTTCGGGCTCGCCGTCACCCGTCGGCTCAGCGCGGGCAAGTCGCCGTTCTCGGCCGACCGGAAGCACCTGCACCACCGTCTGCTCGACATGGGGCACTCCCACTTCCACGCCGTGCTGATCTTCTACGCGTGGACGGCCACCGTCGCCGTCGGGTGCCTGCTGTTCCTCTTCGTCGAGTGGTACTGGGTGGTCACCGTCGTCGCGATCGGCTTCACCGTGTGCGCGATCGCCACCTTCGCCCCGCTCGGCCGGAAGCGCGCGGAGTTCGCCGCGCAGGCCGCCACCCGCTCGAACACCGTCGTCGACGCCAGCCTCGATCCGCTCGACCGCGCCGCCAACGACCGAACGATCCCTGGAGACCCCTCGTGACCGCACCGAACGCCCTCGACCACGTCCGGCCGGTGTTCCGCCGGATCCTCCTCTGGGCGGCCCTCCTCGCCGTCGGCCTGGCCGTCGTCGGGGGAGCCGTCGGGCTCGTCGTCGCCGGGACGCCGGGACTCGCCGGTGGCCTGCTCGGCGCCGTGCTGAGCGTGGTGTTCCTCGGGCTCACCGCGGTCTCGGTGCTCGTCGCCCTCCGGGTGTCGAAGGGGCAGATGATCTCGGGCGCCTTCTTCGGGATCGTGATGGGGACGTGGATCCTGAAGTTCGTGCTCTTCCTGGTGGTCCTGCTCGCACTGCGCGACCGCGCCTGGGTGGACTTCCCGGTGCTCGCCGTGGTGATCATCGCGGGCGTCGTCGGGTCGCTCGTGATCGACGTGGTGGCGGTCGCCAAGGCCCGCATCCCGATCGGGGTGCACCTGCCCGGCGACGCGGTCGATCCTGGGAACGACACCCCACGGCCCTGAGAGCCCGAGAAGCCTCTCGCACCTGATAGGCTTCTCGAAGTCCGCGTCCGGAGCCTCGCTCGGAGCGGACGAGCCTCCACAAAGTCCACCATCGCGTGCCGTGTGTGCGCGCGCCGACACAGGAGACAGCGCTGCTATCCCACGCTCTTCCCCTGTCCCTCACCGCCGCGGCCAACACCGTGGCGGCGGGGAGCAGCAAGGCCGCCGAATTCCATGGTCCGTCGATCAACGAGTTCTTCCCGGACCCGATCTTCTTCGCCGGGACCCCGATCGAGATGGACCGCATCGTCCTCATCCGCTTGTTCGCGGTGGCCGTGCTGCTCGTCTTCGCGTTCGTCGGGACCCGTGCCCTGAAGCTCGTCCCGAACCGCGGACAGGCCTTCATCGAGTACGCGTTCGACGTCGTCCGCCGCAACACCTTCGACAACCTCGGTGAGAAGGACGGCAAGCGCTTCCTGCCGCTCCTGGCCACGGTGTTCTTCGGTGTCCTGTTCATGAACCTGACGGGTCTCATCCCGTTCATGAACATCGCCGGTACGAGCCGCATCGCGATGCCGATGATCCTGGCGATCGTCGCGTACGTCGCGTTCATCTACGCGGGCCTCCGCAAGCACCCGGGCACGTTCCTCCGCAACGCGCTCTTCCCGCCCGGTGTCCCGTGGCCGCTCTACATCATCGTGACGCCGATCGAGCTCGTCTCGACCTTCGTGCTCCGTCCGGTGACGCTGACGCTGCGACTGCTCATGAACATGGTCGTGGGTCACCTCCTCCTGGTGCTCTTCTTCTCGGCCACCTGGTTCTTCTTCTTCGACGCCGAGAGCCTCTTCAAGCTCTTCGGCATCGGGACCCTGGCGTTCGGCATCGCGTTCAGCTTCTTCGAGATCCTCGTCGCGCTGCTGCAGGCGTACGTCTTCATGCTGCTGACCGCTGTGTACATCCAGCTCGCGCTGGCTGACGAGCACTGACCGACCCCTTCTGACCCCCATACGGCACGACATCCGTCGGGCCGCACTCGAAAGGAAAACACGTGGACGCAACGACCGTTCTCGCGGAGATCAACGGCAACATCGCGACGGTTGGCTACGGCCTCGCTGCGATCGGTCCGGCCATCGGCGTCGGCATCGTCGTCGGCAAGACGATCGAGTCCGTCGCTCGCCAGCCCGAGCTCCAGGGCCGTCTGACGACCCTCATGTACATCGGTATCGCCTTCACGGAGGCCCTGGCCTTCATCGGTATCGCGACGTACTTCATCTTCACCAACTAAGGCTTCTCGATGCAGACTGCACTCATCATCGCGGCGGAGGAGACCCACAATCCGCTGATCCCACCGGTGTACGACATCGTGTGGTCCGCGGTGGCCTTCGTCATCATCTTCCTCGTGATGTGGCGCGTCGTGACGCCGCGCATCACGAAGATGCTCGATGAGCGCACCGAGGCCATCGAGGGTGGCATCAAGAAGGCGGAGGCCGCTCAGGAGCAGGCCGCCGCTGCACTCGACGAGTACAACAAGCAGCTCGCCGACGCGCGTGCCGAGGCCTCGCGCATCCGCGAGCAGGCCCGTGCCGACGCGACCGCGATCGGCAACGAGGTCCGCGAGCAGGCGCAGGCAGATGCAGCACGCATCACCGCCAACGCCCAGGCGCAGATCGAGGCCGAGCGGCAGAGCGCGCTCCAGTCGCTGCGGAGCGAGGTGGGCACCCTCGCCCTCGACCTCGCCTCCGGTGTGATCGGTGAGTCCCTCCGGGACGACGCGAAGTCGGCTGCGGTCGTCGACCGCTTCATCGCCGACCTCGAGGCGTCCCAGGGCCAGCCGGCCGGGGAGCGCTGAGCATGCGGAGCGCCACGCGGTCCGCACTCTCGTCCACGCGGGCGGTCCTCGCTGACCTCGGCGGGTCGGTCGACCTCGCCACGGGCATCGAGATCCTCTCCACCGGGCGTGCGATCGCCGGTTCGTCCCAGCTGCTCGGACTGCTGGCGGACCCGACCGCGGACGTCGTCGGCAAGAAGGTCCTCATCGACCGCGTCTTCGCCGGTCAGTCCGAGGCGACGCGTGCGGTGCTGACCGCGGTGGCCGGCTCGCGCTGGTCCTCGCCGTCGGACCTGCTCGCGGGTGTCGAGGACGCGGGCATCCGCGCCGTCGCCGGAACCGCATCGTCGGAGACGTCGATCGAGGCCGAGCTGTTCTCCTTCGAGACCGCCGTCCGCTCGGACGCGGCGCTCGAGCTGGCACTGGGCACGAAGCTCGGCAGCCCGTCGGAGAAGGCTGCGCTCGTCCAGCGGCTCGTCGGTTCGAAGGTCTCGGCGCAGACCACCGCGATCCTGGAGCACCTCGTGCAGCAGCCGCGCGGCCGCCGCATCGGTGAGATCGTCCGCGATGCCTCGCGCATCGTGGCCGACCAGGCCGGCAAGCTCGTCGCCACGGTGACCACCGCGGCCCCGCTCTCGGACGGTCAGGCGGCTCGCGTCGCCCGCGGCATCAGCGAGCGGTACGGCAAGGACATCAGCGTCAACCAGGTCGTCGACCCCGCGGTCGTCGGCGGGATGCGCGTGCAGGTCGGTGGCGACGTCATCGACGGCACGGTGTCCACGCGCCTGTCGGAGCTCCGGCTCCAGCTGGCCGGCTGAGCGTACCGTCGAAGCCGACCCCTCCAAGTCCACAACGGGAACTGTCCATCACCGGGCAGCATCACCCTCTCGGAGCCGCAGGGCCCCGGAAACCAACAAGGAAAATCCCATGGCAGACATCACCATCAGCCCCGATGAGATCCGTGATGCCCTGAAGGACTTCGTCTCGAACTACGAGCCGACGAAGGCCTCCACGGCCGAGGTCGGGCACGTCACCGACGCGGGCGACGGCATCGCGCACGTCGAGGGCCTGCCCGGCGTCATGGCGAACGAGCTCATCCGCTTCGAGGACGGGACCCTCGGTCTCGCGCAGAACCTCGACGAGGACGAGATCGGCGCCATCGTGCTCGGCGAGTTCGGCGGCATCGAGGAGGGCCAGGAGGTCACCCGCACCGGCGAGGTCCTCTCGGCTCCCGTCGGCGACGGCTTCCTCGGCCGCGTGGTCGACCCGCTCGGCAACCCGATCGACGGTCTCGGCGAGATCCAGGCCGAGGGTCGCCGTGCCCTCGAGCTCCAGGCCCCGGGCGTCATGTCCCGCAAGTCGGTCCACGAGCCGCTGCAGACCGGCATCAAGGCCATCGACGCGATGATCCCCGTCGGCCGCGGTCAGCGTCAGCTGATCATCGGTGACCGCCAGACCGGCAAGACCGCCATCGCGATCGACACGATCATCAACCAGAAGGCCAACTGGGAGTCGGGCGACGAGGACAAGCAGGTCCGCTGCATCTACGTCGCCATCGGCCAGAAGGGCTCGACGATCGCTTCCGTCAAGGGTGCGCTCGAGGACGCCGGTGCGATGGAGTACACCACCATCGTCGCCGCCCCGGCCTCCGACCCGGCCGGCTTCAAGTACCTCGCCCCCTACACCGGTTCGGCCATCGGCCAGCACTGGATGTACGGCGGCAAGCACGTCCTGATCATCTTCGACGACCTGTCGAAGCAGGCCGAGGCCTACCGTGCGGTGTCGCTCCTCCTGCGTCGTCCGCCGGGCCGCGAGGCCTACCCGGGTGACGTCTTCTACCTGCACTCCCGCCTGCTGGAGCGTTGCGCGAAGCTGTCCGACGACCTCGGTGCCGGTTCGATGACGGGTCTCCCGATCATCGAGACCAAGGCGAACGACGTCTCGGCCTACATCCCGACCAACGTGATCTCGATCACCGACGGCCAGATCTTCCTGCAGTCGGACCTGTTCAACGCGAACCAGCGTCCGGCCGTCGACGTGGGCATCTCGGTGTCCCGCGTGGGTGGTGACGCCCAGGTCAAGTCGATCAAGAAGGTCTCCGGCACGCTCAAGCTCGAGCTCGCGCAGTACCGCTCGCTCGAGGCGTTCGCGATGTTCGCGTCCGACCTCGACCAGGCGTCGCGTCGCCAGCTGGACCGTGGTGCGCGCCTGACGGAGCTCCTCAAGCAGCCGCAGTACTCGCCGTACCCGGTCGAGGAGCAGGTCGTCTCGATCTGGGCCGGCACGAACGGCAAGCTCGACGAGGTGCCCGTCCCCGACGTGCTCCGCTTCGAGGCCGAGCTGCTCGAGCACCTGCGTCGCAACTCCGACGTCCTGACCACCCTGCGTGAGACGAACCAGCTCAGCGACGAGACCGTCGCCGCGATGGACCGCGAGATCGACGCCTTCACGAAGGGCTTCCAGACGAGCGACGGCAAGACGCTCGGCTCGGAGTCGTTCGACGCGGCCCAGGCCGAGGACGTCGACCAGGAGCAGATCGTCAAGGGTCGTCGCTAGATGGCGGCACAGGTCCGGGTCTACCGCCAGCGCATCAAGTCGGCGAAGACCACGAAGAAGGTCACCCGCGCGATGGAGCTGATCTCGGCGTCGCGGATCCAGAAGGCACAGGCGCGCATGGCCGCGTCCGGTCCGTACTCGCGGGCCGTGACGCGGGCCGTGTCGGCCGTGGCGACGTTCTCGAACGTCGACCACGTGCTGACCACCGAGCCCGAGTCGTCGACCCGCGCAGCCGTGGTGCTGTTCACCTCGGACCGCGGCCTGAACGGCGCGTTCAGCTCGAACGTCCTCAAGCAGGGCGAGGAGCTCGCCTCCCTGCTCCGCAGCGAGGGCAAGGACGTCGTGTTCTACCTCGTCGGTCGCAAGTCGGTCGGGTACTTCGCGTTCCGCGAGCGCCCGTCCGAGCGGCAGTGGATCGGCGGGACGGACCAGCCGGAGTTCTCGACGGCGAAGGAGATCGGCGACGCGGTCGTGTCGAAGTTCCTCCAGGACACGGCGGAGGGCGGCGTGGACGAGATCCACATCGTCTTCAACCGGTTCATCAGCCTCGCGACCCAGGAGCCGCAGGTCGTGCGCCTGCTCCCGCTCGAGGTCGTCGAGGGTGTGGAGGAGCCGTCGAACGGTGAGCCCCTGCCGCTCTACGAGTTCGAGCCCGATGCGGACGCCGTCCTCGACGCGCTGCTCCCGGTCTACATCGAGAGCCGCATCTTCAACGCCATGCTGCAGTCGGCTGCTTCCGAGCACGCCGCCCGGCAGAAGGCCATGAAGTCCGCCAGTGACAACGCCGACTCGCTCATCAGCGAGTTCACCCGTCTCGCGAACAACGCGCGTCAGGCCGAGATCACCCAGCAGATCTCCGAGATCGTCGGCGGCGCCGACGCCCTCTCGTCGAAGAAGAAGTAGTGGTCCGCGAAGCTCGCGGACAGAACCCCTCAGGAAGGCACCAGCCATGACCGACACCGCCACCACCGCGGTCGAGACGTCGTCGGCGCCCGGTGTCGGCCGGATCGCCCGTGTCACGGGTCCCGTCGTCGACATCGAGTTCCCGCACGACGCCATCCCGGAGATGTACAACCTCCTGTACACGACCATCACCATCGGTGACTCGTCGCAGGAGATCGGCCTCGAGGTCGCGCAGCACCTCGGCGACGACCTGATCCGCGCCATCTCGCTGAAGCCGACCGACGGCCTGGTCCGTGGTCAGGAGGTCCGTGACTCGGGCGCCCCGATCTCGGTCCCCGTCGGCGACGTCACCAAGGGCAAGGTCTTCGACGTGCTGGGCAACGTGCTCAACACCGACGAGAAGCTCGAGATCACCGAGCGCTGGCCGATCCACCGCAAGGCCCCGGCCTTCGACCAGCTCGAGTCGAAGACCACCATGTTCGAGACCGGTATCAAGTCGATCGACCTCCTCACGCCGTACGTGCAGGGTGGCAAGATCGGCCTCTTCGGTGGTGCGGGCGTCGGCAAGACGGTCCTCATCCAGGAGATGATCCAGCGCGTCGCGCAGGACCACGGTGGTGTGTCGGTGTTCGCCGGTGTCGGCGAGCGCACCCGTGAGGGCAACGACCTCATCGGCGAGATGGAAGAGGCGGGTGTCTTCGACAAGACCGCCCTCGTGTTCGGCCAGATGGACGAGCCGCCGGGAACGCGTCTGCGCGTGGCCCTGTCGGCGCTGACGATGGCGGAGTACTTCCGCGACGTCCAGAAGCAGGACGTGCTCCTCTTCATCGACAACATCTTCCGGTTCACGCAGGCCGGCTCCGAGGTCTCGACGCTGCTCGGTCGCATGCCGTCCGCGGTGGGCTACCAGCCGAACCTCGCCGACGAGATGGGTGTGCTCCAGGAGCGCATCACCTCGACGCGTGGTCACTCGATCACCTCGCTGCAGGCGATCTACGTGCCGGCCGACGACTACACCGACCCGGCTCCGGCGACCACGTTCGCGCACCTCGACGCCACGACCGAGCTCTCGCGTGAGATCGCGTCGCAGGGTCTGTACCCGGCCATCGACCCGCTGACCTCCACGTCGCGGATCATGGACCCCCGGTACCTGGGTGCCGACCACTACGAGACGGCGACGCGCGTCAAGCAGATCCTGCAGAAGAACAAGGAGCTGCAGGAGATCATCGCGATCCTCGGTGTCGACGAGCTCTCCGAAGAGGACAAGATCACGGTGGAGCGCGCTCGTCGCATCCAGCAGTTCCTCTCGCAGAACACCTACATGGCCAAGAAGTTCACGGGTGTCGAGGGTTCGACGGTCCCGCTCAAGGACACGATCGAGTCCTTCCGCGCGATCGCCGACGGCGAGTTCGACCACGTGGCGACGCAGGCCTTCTTCAACGTCGGTGGCATCAACGACGTCGAAGAGAAGTGGGCGCAGATCCAGAAGGAGAACCGCTGACATGGCGGCACTCACCGTGAGCGTCGTCTCGGCGGACCGTGAGGTCTGGACGGGCGACGCCACCATGGTCGTGGCACGCACGACGGAGGGCCAGATCGGCATCCTCGCGGGGCACGAGCCGCTGCTCGCCACCCTCGCGCAGGGCCAGGTCCGCATCACCCGGGCCGACGGCTCGACGGTGACGGCGGACGCCGAGGACGGCTTCCTGTCGGTCGAGCACGACACGGTCACGATCGTGGCGCGGCAGGCCGCGCTGGCATCCTGACCGGACTGACCGTCCTCCTCCCGCCGTCCGAGACGAAGCGGGAGGGCGGGGACACGGCACGCACCCTCGACCTGGGTGCGCTGTCCTTCCCGGAACTGGCCGACGAGCGGGCCGCGGTGATCACCGCGGCCCGCTCCGTCAGTTCCGAGGAGTCCACGGCACGGACGGCCCTCAAGCTCGGACCGAAGTCGGTGGCCGAGCGCCTCCGCAACCTCGAGCTCGACACCGCGCCGACACTGCCGGCGGTCGAGCGCTACACGGGCGTGCTCTACGACCCGCTCGACGCCACGGGCGCGGACGACGCCACACGTCGCTGGTGGACGGACCACGTGCTGGTCCAGTCCGCGATGTTCGGACCGATCGGTGCGGGCGACCACATCCCGGCGTACCGGCTCTCGCACGACTCGAGGCTCGGTGCGCTCCGGCTCGCGAAGCACTGGCCGGGACCGTCCAGCGACGTGCTCGGCGCTCGGACCGGCGGTCTCGTGCTCGACCTGCGCTCCGAGGGCTACCGGTCGCTCGGACCCGTGGACGACGCGGTCGTCCTACGGGTGGTCAGTGTCGACGGCGGCGGACGACGTCGGGCGCTCAACCACTGGAACAAGACGGCGAAGGGTCGACTGACCGCGCTGCTCGCACGGACCGGTGCGGACGTCGGCGACCCGGCATCGCTCCTGCGGTGGGCGGGCGAGCACGGCGTCGTGGTGGAGCGGACCGACGACGGCTGGGACCTGGTCGCGGAGAGCCTCGAGCCCGCGCGGGTCTGACGGCGGAGCAGCGCTCGCTCCTGCACAACCTCCCGGACGGCCGTGGCCGTCCACAGACGGGTCGGGGCGCGCCGGTCTGGAGGCGCTCCTCCCGTCACGATCTCGTGCATGACCTCGACGAGACACGGACTCCCACCCACCCTGGTGCGCTACCCGCGCGAGATCGCGGCCGCGGTCACGCTGCGTGCCGCCTGCGTCGCCCTCGTGGCGCCGGAGGCGGCGACCGGTGGAGGCACCGGCGCGGAAGCGCTCGCCCGACCGCAGGCGGTCGCGGTCGCGACGGCGTGCGGCGCCCTCGCGACCCGCTTCGCGCTGGTCGGCTTCCTGGCCGCGCGTGACCGGCCGGACCCCCGGACGGTCGTGCCGTTCGACCCGTTCCGCGATCCGACGCCGCCCGCGCTCGGCGGGTCGGGTCCGGAGCCGGACCGCGCGCGACTCCGGCTGGCCGGCGACCGGTGTGCCTCGGCATGGCGGACCTGGCGTGCGGACGGAGCCCCGGGCGGCGACGTCGCGGTGGGGGCGGCCGGTGCGCTGGCGCTGGGCGCCTGGTGCGCCTGGGCGCTCGGGTCGTCCGCCCGTGCGGAGGTCCGTGCCCGGCACGCCCTCGACTCCCGACCGGACGACCCCTTCGGGTGGTTGGTCCTGCGCGCGGTCCGGTCCGGCCACGGACCGGCGTGGGGCACCCCCACGGGGTCGACCGGATCGTCTACGGTTGGATGACCATGGTGCGGGAACCGGTGCGCGAGGACGACGACACGGTCATCCGTGCGCGCCCCGGTGCCCGACCGTTGCCGACCGACGCAGGTCGTGACCCGTCCCGCACGGGGAGCGCCGGCCTCCGTGCCCTCGGCGCCGCCGCTGCGGCCGCCGACGGTGCCCTCGACGACGATCCGTACGGCGACCCGTACGGCGACACGGTCGTCCGGCCCGGGCGCGGTGCGCGACCGGGGGCCGGGCCGTCCGACGAGGACACGGTCCTGCGCGCTCGACCCGGTGGTCCACCACCGGTGGCGCCGCCCGGAGCGGCAGCACCACGTGCCGGGGACCGGCCGCTCGTCCGACGGACCCCGTCGGTCCTCGTCGGCGGCCGGGTGGTCCGCCTCGACCGGCCCCTGGTGGTGGGTCGTCGGCCCGCCGCGCCGCGCGTCGTGGTCGACGGCGGGCCGGTCCTGGTGACCGTCCCGTCACCGAGCGGCCAGGTGTCGTCGTCGCACGTGCTCCTGCACGCCGAGGGCGAGGCCGCCGTCGTCGCGGACCTGCGGTCGACGAACGGGACCGTCGTCCGCCCTCCCGGCGCCGCGCCGTTCCGGATGACGGCGGGTGCATCGATCGTCGTCCTGACGGGTACGCTCGTCGAGATCGGTGACGGCAACGTCATCGAGGTCCTGTCGCCGCACCTCCGGGCCGGACCGGACGACGGCCTCCCACCGTTCCCGCCGACCCCGTGACGGACCCATCGTCCGGCACGCCCCTCCACTCCCAGAGAGCGACCCTGAAACCGTGACCGAACTCGGCCGAACTGCCACCGAGCACGCCATCGACGTCCCCGGCGCTGCCGGCACACCCCTGACGCTCTCGTGGGGAGCGGCGACCGACGTCGGTCGCCGTCGCGACCACAACGAGGACAGCTACCTCGTCGGCGCACCCTTCTTCGTGGTCGCCGACGGCATGGGCGGACACCTCGCGGGTGACCGGGCGAGCGACGCGGTCGTCCGTCGTCTCGACCAGGTCACCACCGGTGCCTTCACCAGCCGTCAGGACATCCAGCGCGCGCTGCTGCTCGCGACCGCCGACATCGAGCGCGCTGCCGGTGGCAACGCCCTCGGCGCCGGCACGACCGTGACCGGGGTCGCACTCGTCGCGTCCCACGGGCAGCCGGCAGCGCTGGTCTTCAACGTCGGCGACTCCCGCACCTACCGGATCGAGTCCGGCGCGCTCCGTCGGGTGACGATCGACCACTCGGTCGTGCAGGAGATGGTCGACGCCGGGCTGCTCCGGGCCGAGGACGCCGAGCAGCACCCCGACAGCAACGTCATCACGCGGGCAGTCGGCTTCGGCGAGCCCCCGGAGCCCGACTGGTGGACGCTGCCGCTCCGCGCGGGGGACCGTTACATCGTCTGCTCCGACGGCCTCACCAAGGAGCTCGGCGACGTCGGCATCGCCCGGATCGCGGCCCGGGTGCCCGCGGCACAGGCACTGGCGGAACGTCTGGTCGGGGACGCGGTGGTCGCCGGCGGTCGTGACAACGTCACCGTGGTGGTCGTGCAGGTCGACGCCGCACCGGAGGACTCCGACGTCGAGGACACCCTCCCGCGCCACTGAGCGTCGCACCGTACGACCACCCCCGAAGTGGGGGATGGTCGTCCTCCACAGGGACGCCCGCGGCCGCCGGCTGTCGGATCGCCCTTCGTAGAATGGCCTGGCCGCGACGAACGGAAGGGCCGGCCGCGGGCCGGGGAAGGGAACGACGCTGATGGCCCGACGCCTGCCGTCCGACCCGCCGGTGATCGCCGGGTTCACCCCCGTCCACGTCCTCGGCTCCGGGGGCTTCGCCGACGTCTTCCTCTACGAGCAGGACATGCCACGCCGGCAGGTGGCGGTGAAGGTGCTCCTCGACGAGGTCGTGGACGAGCGCGTGCGGCAGATGTTCCAGGCCGAGGCGAACCTGATGGCGCGGCTCAGCACGCACCCCGCGATCCTCACGGTGTTCCAGGCGAGCATCGCGGCCGACGGCCGTCCCTACCTCGTCATGGAGCTGTGCTCGTCGTCGCTCAGCCAGCGCTACCGACGCGAGCCGCTCCCCGTGTCCGAGGTCCTGGCCGTCGGTGTCCGCATCGGCTCCGCGCTCGAGACGGCCCACCGCGAGGGCGTGCTCCACCGGGACGTGAAGCCCTCGAACATCCTGCGCACCGCGTACGGCAGCCCCGTCCTCTCCGACTTCGGCATCGCCGCGACCATCGGCAGCGCCGACCCCGACGAGCCGGTGGGCATGTCCATCCCGTGGTCCGCGCCCGAGGTGCTGGGGGACGAGTCCCGCGGCACCGTCCAGTCCGAGGTCTACTCGCTCGCAGCGACCGTGTACTCGCTGCTCGCGGGGCGCTCTCCGTTCGAGGTCCCGGGCGGCAGGAACTCGGCGGCAGACCTGATGGACCGGATCGACAAGGGCGGCGTGGGGTCGACCGGCCGGACCGACGTGCCCCCGTCGCTCGAACGGCTGCTCGCGACGGCGATGGCCCGTCGTGCGGCTGCTCGTCCCGCCACCGTGATGGAGTTCGTCCGCGGGCTCCAACAGGTCGAGGCGGAGCTCGGGATCCCGCAGACCCCGGCCGACGTGGCGGTCGAGTCGTGGGCGGTGGCCACCCCGTCGTCGGAGGGCGACCGGACCGTCGTGCGGGAACTGCAGGCACCCTCGCGTGCGGCGGCCCGCCGACGGACACGGCGGGCGGTGCAGGGCGGGACGTCGGTCGGCGTCCAGAGCGTCGGCACCGTGCACCGCACCGGGTCGGCGACGATCGCGCGTCGCCGGAAGCGCTCGACCCTCGTGGTCGCCGGCGCGGCCGGTGTCGTCGTGGTCGCGGCCCTCGCCGTGGTGAGCGTCCTGCTCGTGACGCGCGCCGGCACGGGGTCCGTCCCGACGGTGCGCGACGTGACCGCACGCGGGGGAGGCGACTCGGTGTCCTTCAGCTGGGACGATCCCGGGCTCCGTGCCGGGGACACCTACGTCATCACGTCGGCCGGCGCGACGAGCCAGCAGACCGGCACCACCTTCGTCGTGTCCGGGGACCCCGGTACCGAGCAGTGCATCACGGTCGCGGTGAACCGGGACGGCAGGACGGGGGCCGCGAGTCCCGAACAGTGCGGCACGATCGGGAGCGCCGGGTGATCCGGGCGTTCCTCGCCGAGCACCGTTCCGCGGCGGTGACGGCCTGCGCGTCGATCCTCGTCGGCGCCGTCGTCGCGACCGCCGCGGTGGTGTCCACGGGGTACCACACCCAACGGGTCGACCTGGGGGACGGCACCGTCTGGGTGCCGTCGGCGGAGTACGGCGCCGTCGGGCGCGCGAACACCGGCGTGCTCGAGCTCAACACCGCCGTCGACACCCCGAGCGACGACCTCTCGGTCGTGCAGCGCGGCTCCGAGGTGTACAGCGTGGACGGCACGAAGGGCACCGTCGCGAAGGTCGACGTCGCCGACGCCACCGTGGGCGATGCCGTGACGCTGCCGGCGGGCTCGCCGCAGGTCTTCTTCGCGGGGGACACCGCGGTGGTCGGGAACGGCGACACGGGCGAGCTCTGGGCGACCCCGGCGGCCGAGCTGTCCGACTTCGACGCGTCCACGAAGGCCGACCTGAGCCTCGGCGCCGACGCCGTCCTCGACGCCTCCGACGAGCGGGTCGCGGTGTACTCGCCGCGCACCGGCCGCGCCTCCCTCGTCGACGTCGGCACCGAGCTGACCGTCGAGCGGCGGTGGGAGGTCCGGTTCGACCGCAGCCACGAGTTCCAGGTGGCGTCGTTCGGGGACCACGTCGCCGTGCTCGACCGCACCTCGGGGCAGCTCTCGGTCGACGGGGACAGCGTCGACCTCGGCGACCGCGTCGGTGGATCGCCCGCGCTGCAGCGGTCCTCGGACTCCTCGTCCACGGTCCTCGTCGCCGGGACGGCCGGGCTGGTGCGCGTCTCCGCCTCCGGTCAGGTGGACCGGACCGCGCTCCGGGTGTCGGGTCGAGCGGCACGACCGACCGTCGTCGGCTCCTGCACCTACGCCGCGTGGGCGGGCGGACAGGCGATGGACTCGTGTCGGGGCACCGGCCTCCAGCGGCTCGCGCAGACCGCCGACGCCGACGACCTGCAGATCGTGCACAACGGCGACACCGTCGTGGCGAACGACCCGCGCAGTGGGCGGTCGTGGGCCATCGGCCGCAGTGGACAGCTCATCGACAACTGGGCGGACCTGGTCGACCAGGACGACGAGCGGCAGCAGGAACGGGTGTCGGACGACGACCCGCAGGTGGACAAGGAGCAGAAGCCGCCCGTGGCGGTGGACGACGACCTCGGCGCACGACCGGGTCGCACGACCAGCCTGCCGGTGCTCCTCAACGACTACGACCCCAACGGCGACCCACTCGTCATCAGCGAGGTCGGCGACGTCCCCGACGGCCAGGGCAGCGTCGCCGTCGTCGGTGACGGCCAGCGGCTCCAGGTCTCGCTCACGGCGGAGGCCAGCGGCACGCTCTCGTTCCCGTACACGATCACCGACGGCAACGGCGGGTCGGCCAGCGCGACCGTCCGGGTGACCGTCCGCCCCGAGTCCGAGAACGAGCCACCGCGGCAGGTCCGGAGCACCTCGGCGGACGTCGTGCAGAACGGGCACGTCGTCACCGACGTGCTGTCGGACTGGGTCGATCCCGACGGCGACCCGGTCTACCTGGAGTCCGCCTCGGCGGACGGCGACCGCGTCTCCACGACACCGGACGGGCTGCTCGACTTCCGCAACGCGAGCGGTCGCACCGGTGACCGCAGCGTCCAGCTCGTCGTGAGCGACGGCCGCGACCCCGGCCGCGGATCGATGACCGTGCGTGTCGCCGCCCAGGGGAGCGTGCCGCTGCGCGCCGACGCGTTCGCCGTGCAGGGCTACGCGGGCAAGGCGTTCACGGTGACGCCGCTCGACCACGTCCGCGGGGGCAACGGGGCCGTCACGCTCACCAGCGTCTCCTCGTCGAGCGGCCTGACGGTCACCCCGTCCTACGACGCGGGCACGTTCCGCGTCCAGGGGGCCGGAGCGGGGGACCACCAGCTCGAGTACACCGTCACGGACGGCACGAAGACCGCGAGCGGCGTCGTGCGCGTCTCCGTGCTCGCTCCGCCCGACGCCTCGACGCCACCGATCACGACGCCGAAGACGGTGTTCGTGACCACCCTCTCGACGAAGGACACCGACGTCACCGCGACGGACACCGACCCGGCCGGCGGTGTGCTCATGGTCACGGCGCTCGACGGCCCCGGCCGCGGCAGCGGGGTCGAGGCGAGCATCCTCGACCAGCACGTCGTACGGGTCACCCTGACCGCGCCGCTCGACGCACCGGTGACCTTCGCGTACACGGAGTCGAACGGTCTGGCCAGCGCCACCGGGACGATCACCGTCGTCGAGATCCCGCGACCGGACCGCATCCAGCCGCCGGTCGCGCAGTCCGACTCCGCCACGGTGCGGGTCGGCGACGTCGCCGAGATCGACGTGCTGGCGAACGACACCCAGCCGGAGGGCGAGCCGCTGACGCTCGACCCGCAGCTCGTGCAGAACGTGCCCGGTGACGGCGGGCTGCTCTTCGTGTCCGGCGACCGGCTCCGGTACCTCGCCCCGGACACACCCGGCAACCACACCGCGGTCTACCGCGTCCACGGTCCGGACGGGCAGTACGCGGACGCGTCCGTCTCGATCTCGGTGCGCGAGCGTGACGCCGCGACGAACAACCCGCCGGTGCCGAAGACCGTGACGGCGCGCGCGGTCGCGGGGCAGGCGGTGCGCATCACCGTGCCGTTGAACGGCACCGATCCGGACGGCGACTCGGTGCAGCTCGTCGGGGTCGGCGACAACCCCGAGAAGGGTTCGGTCAGCGACGTCACCGCCGATGCGCTGACCTACGACGCCGGGGACTACTCCGCCGGGACCGACGAGTTCACCTACACGGTGGTCGACGCGCTGGGTGCCCGCGCGACCGGCACGGTCCGGGTCGGCATCAGCCCCCGTGCGGAGCAGGCATCGAACCCGGTCGCCCAGGCCGACCACGTCACCATCCGCCCCGGTGGGTCCGTGACCGTGCGCGTGCTGCAGAACGACTCCGACCCGGAGGGCGGGCAGCTGTCCGTCACCGCGGCCGAGCCGACCGCCCCGGGGGTCACCGCCGAGGTGCTCCACCGCAGCCAGGTCCGGGTCACGCCACCGCGTTCGGTGACCGAGGGCGACTTCGCGGTGCTCTACACCGTCACGAACGAGAGCGGCGGTTCCAGCACCGCGTTCCTGACGGTGACGGTCGACCGCGACGCCCCGCCGCTCCGTCCCGAGGTCGAGGACACCACGCTCGACCTGCAGGACATCCTGCGTCGCGAGAGCGTCACCGTCGACGTCCTGCAGAACGTCTTCTTCGCCGAGGGGTCGACCTCCCGCCTCGAGGTCGGGGTGGTCGACGGCTACGGCGACACCGCCCGGGTCACGAGCGACCGTCGGATCGAGATCCGGTTGACGGACGCGTCACAGGTCGTGCCGTTCTCCGTCACCCGGAGCGACCACCCCGACGTCGTCGCCTACGGGTTCGTCCACGTGCCCGGGTTCGACGACGCCCTGCCGCAGGTGGACCGCAGCGTGGGCGCGGTGACCGTGAAGAGCGAGGCCACCGTGCGCATCCCGCTCGACCGCTACGTGGTCACGGCCAACGGACGGACCGCGCAGATCACCGATCGCGGGACCGTCAAGGCGACGCACGCGAACGGGCAGGACCTCGTCGTCGACCGGTCCACGTTGCAGTTCGCGTCCTCGAAGCTGTACTACGGCAACGCGTCGATCTCGTTCGAGGTCACCGACGGGTCGAGCGCGAACGGCGGCAAGGGCCGCGTCGCGACGCTCGTGCTCCCGATCAAGGTGACACCCCGGTCGAACCAGCCGCCGGCGTTCACCGGGTCGTCGATCGACCTGCAGCCCGGTGACTCCCGCACCCTCGACCTGACGAAGCTGACGGACTACCCGTACCCGGACGACCTCCGGGAGCTCCGGTACTCGGTGGTCAGCCGCCCGGGCGCCGGTACCACCGCGACCGTGCAGGGCCAGCAGCTCCGGATCTCGGTGGCGGAGGACGCCCGGAAGGACACGACGGCCTCGATCGGCATCGGGGTGTCGGACGACGCGAACGCAGGGCGCGCCGGGGTGGTTCGGGTCGGAATCGTCGGTTCGACCAGGCCGCTCGTGCAGCCCGGGGCGGACCGGGCGGTCGTCGAGCGTGGCACGACCGCGACCATCGACGTCCTGTCGAACGACCAGGCGACGAACCCGTTCCCCGACCAGCGGCTGCGGGTCGTCGCCATCCGCGGACTCTCGGGCGGTCTCCCCGCCGGCGTGAGCGTGACGCCCAGCGCCGACCGGTCCCGGCTCCAGGTCACCGTCGGCGACCGTGCCCAACCCGTCGACGCGCACCTGCAGTACCAGGTCGCCGACGCGACGGACGACCCGTCCCGGTACGTCTGGGGCGACGTGACCATCGCCGTCCAGGACGCTCCCGACGCGCCGGGCGCGCCCACCCGGACCGGCACGTTCCAGGGTGGCCAGCTGACGCTGACGTGGGCCACCCCGCAGGCGAACAACGCACCGATCACCGGCTACCGGGTCCAGGGGACGAACGGCGTCGCGAAGGACTGCGGCACCGCGACGGTCTGCACCCTGACGGGCATCGACCCGTCCGCGTCGTACCGCTTCTCCGTCGTCGCTCGGAACGCCGTCGGCGACTCGGAGCCCTCGCCGCAGTCCGCGCCGATGAGCGCCGACTTCGTCCCGGCGGCGCCGAAGGGCGTGCGCGTCACGCCGAGCAGCGCGACGCCAGACCAGCTCGACGTCGCGTGGGACCGTGTCGCGACGCCGAACGGCGGATCGCCCGTCTCGAACTACGTCGTGTCCGTCCAGGGTCCGGGGCTGTCGACGACGAAGAACGTCGGGACCGCGACGAGCACGTCCTTCCCGGGCGCGCAGAGCGGCGCCGAGTACACGGTGCGGGTCTCCGCCCGGAACGCCGCCGACCGCGACGGCAGCCCGGTGCAGTGGAACGACGCGTCGGCCACCGGCTCGGCCGTCGGTGCCCCCGGCACGCCGGAGCTGTCGGCCACGGGACAGCCGGACGGTTCGACGACCGCGGTCGCCCTCAGCGCGTCCGAGGCCGACTGGGCCGGCGGGACCCCCGGTTGGCGCATCGCGAAGTACGCGGCGTCCACCCCGATCCCGTCCGGGTGCTCGACCGCCGGAGCCGAGAAGGTCTGGAACGGCTCGTCCGCGAACGACCGCATCACGAGTCAGTACCGCTACGTCGCCCTCGCCGACAACGGGCTCTTCTGCACGGCGTCGCAGCCGGCCAGCGTGCAGGGCTACCAGACGCCCGACGCCCCGACGGGCACGGTGAAGCGAGTGCAGAACGCTGCGACGCCAGCCAATTGGGATCTCGAAGTCTCGGCGGAGTCGTCGTCTCAGTACGTCTACTACTCGATGAACGGCGGCCCCCGGGTGCGTCTCCGAGAGCCGGCGTCCATCGGAGCCGGTACGGGCTACGGACTCGACACCACGGTGGTGTTCACCGCCTGCGCAACCGACGGTCAGTACTGCACCTCCGGCGGCGCGCAGAAGGAGACCGCCTTCACCACGCGCGCGTCCGTCGTCAGCGCGGTCGTCGGGCAGGCGCCGGTCATCAACCCGCCGGACAACAACGGACGCATCGCACCGGACGGCTACCGGATCTCGTACTGCCGACCCGGGCTGCTCGGGAGCGAGAGCTGCTCCGACACGAACCCGGAGACCGGCAAGGCGTGGACCACAGGCGACCCCGTCCCCGCGGGCTCCAGCGCGATCGTGGTGCAGGCGACCGTGAACGGGCAGCAGGACCGGACCGGTGCTCGCGGCGCCGTCACCACCCCGGACGCCGGCACGTCCGACCCGCCGTCCGGTACCGACCCGAGTACCTCCTCCGCAGGCTAGGGTCACGACCCGGCAGCGATCCCACCACCAGAACGAGGACCCCACCGCATGAGCATGACCCCCGAGCAGGCCGCCTGGTTCGCCGACGTCGCCGGACGGATCGTGACCAACGTCGAGCAGGTGCTCCTCGGGAAGACGTTCGTCATCCGCCTCGCCGTGACGACCATGCTCAGCGAGGGACACCTGCTCCTCGAGGACGTCCCCGGCACCGGCAAGACGAGCCTCGCCCGTGCGATGGCGCAGAGCGTGCAGGGGTCGACCAACCGGATCCAGTTCACCCCCGACCTGCTGCCCGGCGACATCACCGGCATCAGCGTCTACGACCAGCGCACGCAGGAGTTCGACTTCCACCGCGGACCGGTGTTCGCCAACGTCGTCCTCGCCGACGAGATCAACCGGGCCAGCCCGAAGACGCAGTCCGCGCTGCTCGAGGCGATGGAGGAGTCGACGGTGACCGTCGACGGCGTGAACCACCGCCTGGCTGCCCCGTTCATGGTCATCGCCACGCAGAACCCGATCGAGCAGGCCGGCACGTACCGCCTGCCCGAGGCCCAGCTGGACCGGTTCCTCGTGCGCACCTCGATCGGCTACCCGGACCACGCCGCCACCGTGCGGATCCTCGAGACGTCCTCGGCGCCGTCCGCCTCGGTGCCGCTGCCGAGCGTCGTCCCCGCAGCGACCGTGACCGAGATGGCCGCCCTCGCCCGCACGGTCCACGTCGACCCGACGATCGCCGACTACGTGGCACGCCTGGTCGACGCGACCCGCGCCGCGAGCGAGGTCCGACTCGGCGTCAGCGTCCGCGGTGCCATGGGGCTGATCCGTGCCGCACGCGTGTACGCCGCCGTGCAGGGCCGCCACTACGTCACGCCGGACGACGTCAAGGCCCTGGCCGTCCCGGTGCTGGCACACCGCCTGGTGCTCGACGCCGAGGCGGAGTTCGACGGGGTCAGCGCCACCAGCGTCGTGGCGCAGCTCCTCGTCGAGACCCCGCCGCCCGCCGACCGAGCGGCGTCGTGACCGACCGCCGTCCCGGCAGCACCAGGACGCGACGCGGCAGCACGAGGTCCCGTCGCGGCTCCGTCGCCGCCGAGCGGACGACGACGGTCGCCGGGCTCACGAACGTGCGCACCCGACTCGTCGGTGACCGCGAGGGCGTCGCCGCCGACGCCGTCGTCGGGGTCGCGAAGGCGTGGGCGACGGCCTGGAGGACCGTGCGGCGTCTGTGGGGCGAGGTCGCCGCGGTGGTCACCGGCCTGGGCTGGACGGTCGCCGTCGTCACGGTCGTCGCCTTCGCCGTGGGGTACCGCTTCGGTCTGCGCGAGGTCGTCGTCGTGGGCTTCGCCGGGGCGGTGCTCGCCGTCGTGGCCGCCGTCGCCCTCGTCGGGCGGACCCGGCTCGTGGTCCGGATGCGTCTGCCGCAGCACCGTGTGGCGGTCGGCGACGACGCCGGCGTCGTGGTCACCGCGGAGAACCCGGCCCGGTTGCCGTCGGTCCCGACCACGGTGGAGCTGCCGGTCGGCGACGGACTCGTGGACGTCGCCGTGCCGACCGTCGCCCCGGGTGGCGTGTTCGAGGAACAGGTACCCGTGCCGACGGTCCGGCGCGGGGTGCTCGACGTCGGACCGGTCACCGGCGTCCGGGCCGACCCGGTGGGGCTGGTGCGGCGCGAGGTCGTGTGGACCGCCCGCGAACAGGTCATCGTCCACCCGCGGACGATCGCGATCCCGTCGACGAGCACGGGACTCGTCCGCGACCTCGAGGGGCAGGCCACGACCGACCTCTCCCCGGCGGACATCGCCTTCCACGCCGTCCGCGAGTACGTCCCGGGCGACGACCCGCGCACCGTCCACTGGAAGTCGACCGCGAAGTCCGGCGCGCTCATGGTCCGGCAGTTCGAGGACACCCGACGCTCGCACCTGGTCGTCGCCCTCGCGAGCCGTCGGGCCGAGTTCGCGGACGACGACGAGTTCGAGTTGGCGGTGAGCGCTGCCGCGTCACTCGGGGCTCGTGCGGTCCGCGACGGACGGGACGTCTCGGTCGTGGTGTCCGAGCGCACGTCGGAGTACGCGAAGCGGCCGTCCTACGCGGTGCACCGGCTCGCCACCGTCACGCCGACCCGTCTGCTCGACGAGTTCGCGACCGTCGGGCTGTCCGACGCGTGCCTGCCCGTCGCGGAGGTCGCCCGGATCGTCGGGAACGACACGGCCGGCATCTCCGTCGCGTTCCTGGTCGTCGGGTCGACGGTCGGGCTCCCCGCGCTCCGGCTCGCCGCCACGCGCCTCCCCGTCGGGGTCGAGGTCGTCGCCGTCACCTGCGAACCGGAGGCCCAGCCCCGGGTGCTCCGGGTGGCAGGGCTCACCGTCCTGACCATCGGCTACCTCGAGGACCTCCGCCAGGCGTTGCACCGGACGGCGGCCGCCGCGTGAGTGCCGCACCCCCGCTCGACCGCCCGACCAGGGGCCGCCGCGCCACGCGCCGAGCGGCTCGCCGGCGCGCCCCGGTCCGCTCGGTCGGCGGCACCCTGGTCGTCTGGCTCCTGCTCGCCGTGGCGAGCACCGCCTGGTGGCCGGTCCACCGGGACGGGTCGATGGTGACCGCCGGCGTCACCGCCGTGGTCGCGGGCACCGCGGTCGCGCTGACCGGTGCACTGGGTCGGCTGCCGGCGGCGGTCGTCGGTGTCCTCACCGTGGCCGTCTTCACCGTGACCGGGGTGCCCGCCGCGGTCCCGGGGGAGTCGGCGGGGCTGCTGCCGACCGGACCCGGACTCGTCGACCTCTTCGCCGGCGTCGCGCTCGACTGGAAGCGGCTGGTCACCGTCAGCCTGCCGGTCGGGTCCTACGAGTCGCTGCTCGTCCCGTACTTCGTGACGACCCTCGTCGCCACGGTGACGGCCGTGACCGTGGCGGTCCGTGCCTCCCGGCCGGAGACCGCGAGCATCCCGGCGCTCGTCCTCTTCGCGGCGGGCGTCGTGGTCGGTCCGAGCCGTCTCGACCTGTCGGTCGCGACCGCCGTCGGCCTCGGCGGGATCGCGCTCGTGTGGGCGCTCACGGTCCGGCACGCGCGCCGGGCCGTCGCCGTGGCGACGACCGTCGGCGCCCGTGTGCCGGTGTGGCGGTCCGTCGCGCGTCCGGCGCTCGTCGGCACCGGGACGGTCCTGGCCGCTGCGGTCGTCGCGACCGGTCTCGGGTCGGTCGCCCCGCCGACGGTCGGCCGAAGCGTCGCGCGCACCGACGTCGTGCGACCGTTCGACCCGCGGGACGAGGTGAGCCCGCTCAGCGCGTTCCGGTCGTACGAGGAACCAGGTGCTGCCGACGCACCGCAGCTGCGCGTCACCGGGCTGCCGCAGGGCGGGTTCGTGCGCATCGCGACCCTCGACACGTACGACGGTGTCGTCTTCCGTGTGGGTGGCGACGACGGGTCCTCGGCCTCCGGCACCTTCGAACGGGTCCCCACGACCGTGGACGTGGGCGACGTGCGCGGCAGCGACGTGCGCGTCGGGGTGGACGTCGCCGCCTACCGTGGCGTGTGGTTGCCCACCGTCGGTGACCTGGAGTCGGTGACGTTCCGCGGGGCCGACGCCGAGCAGGATCGCCGGTCCTTCTTCTACGACCGCGCGACGTCGACCGGTGCGGTGGTCGGCGGGGTGGGGACGGACACGCGCTACGACCTCGAGGCCGTGCTGCCCGACCAGCCGGACGACGAGCAGCTCGCGTCGGCGCGTCCCGGGACCGCCGACGTGCCGTCGGCGACCGGGGTGCCGGACGCGGTGCGGGAGCGGGTCGAGTCGACGACCGCGGACGCACGGACGCCCGGCGAGGAGCTCGTCGCGGCCGTCCGGTGGCTCACCAGCACCGGGTACGTCAGCCACGGCGTCGGCGACGACCGGGCCAGCCGGTCCGGGCACGGCGCTGACCGGATCCAGGAGCTCCTCACCGCGCCGGTCATGATCGGGGACCAGGAGCAGTACGCGGTCGCCGCCGCGCTGATGGCCCGGCAGATCGGGTTCCCGTCGCGGGTGGTGATGGGGTTCACCCCGGGCGGGGACGTCCGGAGGTCCTCGTCGGAACCGGGTTCGGCGGCAGCCGGTCCGTCGGGCGGGGCCACGACCCTGCGCGGGTCGGACGTGACCGCGCGGGTCGAGGTGGACACCGCGCAGTGGGGGTGGGTCACCCTCGACCCGAACCCCGTCCTCCGCGAGATCCCGGACGAGCAGGACCAGACGCCGCAACCCGTCACGCGCCCGGAGACCGTCGTCCCACCGCCGCCCGTCGAGCAGCAGGACCAGGACCAGCAGGCCCCGCCGCAGAGCGACCGCGAGACACCGCCCGTCCCGCCGCTGTGGCTGCAGGTGCTGCTCGCAGCCCTGCCGTGGGTGCTCGCGACCCTCGGGTTCCTCGCGCTCGTCCTCCTGCCCTTCGCGGTGGTGCTGCTGCGCAAACGGCTGCGCCGACGTCGACGACGCCGCGCCCCGACACCGCGTGCCCGGGTCACCGGAGCCTGGGAGGAGTACCGGGACGCGCTGGTCGACCGCGGGCACGAGGTGCCGGGCGCAGCGACGCGGCGCGAGGTGGTCGCCGGCGCGCCCGGGCGC